>JAWOIN010000014.1:0-31386 GCA_046484665.1 Gemmatimonadota bacterium | reverse complement strand
CTCGAAGTAGGCGTCGACGCGGCCGAACAGGTCCCGGCTGAAGGCGGCGAACCGCCCGGCCCTCCCTTCCCCCGGGGTCACCTGCACGAACGAGGCGAGGCCGCCGCCCGGGAGCCGGGAGGGGTCGACGGCGACCCGCGCCTCGCCGCCCTCTGCCCGCGCCACGGAGCGGTATCCGCCCGCGCCGTCGTACTCGTACCGCTCCGCCCCGGTCCCGGCGACCCTTTCCGTCCAGGCAAGGCCGAGCGCCTGGAAGGCGAGCGTGTCGGCCGCCGTGGGCAGCCGCGCGGACCAGCGGCCCGTCGAATCCCGCTTCATCGGGACCGTGCCGTCGTCCGCCTTCCAGCCGTTGAAGTCGCCGATCGCGACCACGAGCTCCGGGTCCGGGCGCAGGTCGTGCGGGCCGAGGCGAGCGTCCACCCGCAGCGGCCCCGCTCCCTCCTCGAGCACGATGCCGACCCGCTCGCCCCGGTGCCCGACGCCGCTCAGCCAGAGCGCGAGAGGCCGGGCGGGCTCCGCGTCCAGGATCCAGGTGCCGTCCGTCCGGACGCGGGCGGAGGCGAGGACCCTCCCGTCGTCCCACGCCTGCAGATGCGCGTGCGAGACCGGAATGGGACGGCCGTCCGCGCCGACCAGGCGTCCCGAGATGCGGACCGCCCCGGTCGTCGCGGGCACGCCGCTCGCCGTCGAATCCGCGCCGCCCGCCCCGGGCACCTGCGCGTCGGCCCGCGCGCCCGTCGCCGCGGTCGCCGCGAGCACGAGTGCCATCGCCCACCGTCGCAGCGGGCCCGTCACGCATCCCTCCGGCGGGCGTGCACCGATGACGATCTCCGGGCCCTCGGCCGCGGCGTCAGCCCGCGAGCGGGATCTGGTCCGCGTTCGCCTCGAGCCATTCCCCGAACGTCTGGAGCCGCGGGTTCAGGGACCGGGCGATGGCGGGGTCGCGCGGACCGCAGAACACGTCCTGGAAGTCGCGCTTGAATTGGAACATGTTCCCCATGTCCTCGGCGCCGGGGAATCCGAAGGCGCGATAGGCGGCCGGGTCGACGGCGTTGTAGGCGACCTCGATCCCCAGCGCCCGGCTCAGCCCCTCGGCCATCTCCGCGCCGGTGAGATGCTCTCCCGCGATCGCGAC
Source organism: Gemmatimonadota bacterium (assembly GCA_046484665.1). GTDB lineage: Bacteria > Gemmatimonadota > Gemmatimonadetes > Palauibacterales > Palauibacteraceae > Carthagonibacter. The sequence continues at coordinate 30,251 of JAWOIN010000014.1, read as the reverse complement.
GGTCTCGCCGATCAGCTCCTCGCCGCGGCGGAAGATCCCGTACGCGCAGCGGCCGATGTCCTCTACGGCGATGCCCGGGAGCCGGCCGTCGCCCATCGGCATCGTGAGCGCCCAGCGGCCGTCCGGGCCCTTCGCGGGCCCCGAGCCGAAGTGGATGAAGTTGTCCCAGTAGAACGAGGTGAGCAGAAACGTCGTCGGGACGCCCTCCTGCCGGAACAGATCGTCCGCCGCGCCCTTCGCGTCGAAGTGGGGGACCTTGTAGCTCCCCATCAGGGTCGGCATCCGGTCGTCGTCGAGCGGGACCCAGCGCCGCGTGTCCTCGAGCGTCGACCAGATCACGTGCCGGACGCCGGCCTTCCTCGCCGCCCGGGCGAGGTTTCCCGCCTGCGCGTACTCCTTCTCGGGCGAGAAGTGCTCCCAGAAGTTCGTCACGAAGAAGGCGCCGTGCGCTCCCTCGAGCGCGCGGACCAGGCTCGCCTCGTCGTCGAGGTCCGCCTCCACGACCTCGGCCCCGGCCGTCGCCAGCGCACTCGCCTTTTCGGAGCCGGGATTCCGGGTCAGGGCGCGGACCGCGAACCCGCCCTCCGGGTCGTCGAGGATCGCGCGCGCGAGTCCGCCGCCCTGCGCGCCGGTGGCGCCGACCACCGCGATGACCTTCTTCTCGGACATGAAGATCCTCCGGAGTTGTCTGCTCGTCAGCGTGGATTCCCGGGTGGCGGACGAAATCGCGTCGGACGCCCGTGCCGGGCCTCGGTCACCCGATGAACCCGGGTCTCGCGCTCCTGTTCCCACAGCTCGCGGAGCGTGATGGAGGGGTCGCGACAGACCGCGACGGGGACGTCCCGCTCCTCGGGGACGCCCCATCTCGTGCGCACGCGCGTCACCACCTCGACCGAGCCGCAGCGGACCCTCGCAAGGTCCGCCGGCTCCACGCCCAGCAGCACGACGGGGTTTCCCGCTCGGTCGCCCGGGCCGAAATGGAACCAGCTGCCGGCGAGGCTCACGACGGGCGGCAGGCCCATCCGGCTGCCGTAGAGGTCGAGTGCGCCCGCCTGTCCGTAGTTCCGTCCGTACAGCACGACCGTCGCGCGCTCCTCCGGGGTCAGGGTCTCCACGACCCCGGCCACCGCCGCGGCCTTCTGCTTCCAGCCCAGCATGTCCGCGTAGTCCTGGGGCAGCTCGAGCACGACGCCCTGGTTCGTCGTCGTGCCGGCCTCGATCCCCGTCCACGCCGCGTACCGGGCCATCGGCTCCGGCGGCACGACCGGCAGGCCGAATGGGAGCACGAACAGGCCCCACGCCGCGATCGCGCCGGCCAGCGCCCACGCGAGCGTACGGCGGAGGCGCCGGGCCCGGATCGACTCCAGCCAGACGCCGCCCGCCGCGTAGAGCACGGGATGGATCGGCCCCGAGTAGTAGGGCTTTCCCTTCATCGCGGCGAACAGGACGAGACCCGCGAGAGCGGCCAGGCCGAGAAGCCGCCACGTCCGCAGACGGCGCGCCGCGAGGAGTCCCGCCAGGCCGGCGAGCGCGAGCAGGAACTGCGGGCCCCAGACCGCCTGGCCGAACAGCTGCTCGCCGAGCGTGATCCGGTTCAGCTGCCCCTCGCGGAGACCCGACATCTGCTCGAGCACGGGGAGGCCGAGCCGCAACTGGCCGATCCAGCTCGGGCTTCCGAGCAGCAGCGCGATCCCGAGCGCGATCCACGGCCAGGGGCCGAGAAGGTCCCGCCTGCGGCCCGTCGCGAGGAGCCCGGCCAGGACCGCGACGCCGAAGAACAGGATCGAGAACTTGCTCAGCAGGCCGAGTCCCGCGGCGACGCCGACCAGCAGCCACCACCGGGGCTCTCGCGTTCGCACCAGCCGCGCGATCGCCCAGAAGCCGAGCAGCCACCACAGCTGGTCGAGCACGACCGGCTGAAACAGGGTGGCCGTACGGAGGAAGAGGGGGTTGAACAGGACCGCGGCCGCGACCAGCGTCTGCGCCTTGCGGCGGCCACCGAGCTCCCGGGCGATCGCCACGGCGACCAGCGCCACCAGCGTCCCGAGCGCCGCGGCGAGAAGCCGGTAGCCCGGCACGGTCACGCCGACCGTCCCCCGCAGCGCCTCCGAGAGCAGCGCGATCAGCGGCGGAAAGTCCATCCCGAACGGCCGGAGATGCGTCCCCATCGCGAAGTAGAGGAGCTCGTCGCGGTGGAACTCGTACGGCGTGACGAAGGCCGCGCCGGCGTGCGCGGACGCCTTCAGGGCCACGAGCGAGAGGGCGACGCGCGAGAAGCGTCGCGGGGGCCCAAACGAGCCCGGGGACTGCGGCATCACGACCGCGGGCAGCGCGCCGGGGTCGTTCATCCGGCCACGTGGTCCGGCGGGATCGCCATCGTCTCATCCCTCGTGGGGGTGCGGGAGTCGCACTCCAGTCTACCGGCACCGGCCCGGGCGGGGGAGGCGGGTCCCGGCCGACCGGCCCCGTGTCTCAAACCTGTGCCCCGGAGCGCATTCGGATGTAGGGTGGACTTCGACAGCTCCCGCCGGGCGACCCGCCGTGGGCGGGCGCCGGTGGACCGAGGACGATGGAAGGAGACGGATCCATGGCCAGAAGGTTCTTGACGACCCTGCTCGCGATCGGGCTCACGGGATGGCTCGCCGCGTGCTCGCAGACTTCCGAGGCGGATGCGACGTCGGCGGCGGGCGACTCCCACGACCACGGGCGTGAGCGCGCGGTCGTGACGGTCCTGTCCGGCAGCGGTGACAGCGTGCCGCTCTACGACGACCTCGGCTCGTGGCACCGGGAGATCGCCACGGGATCGGAGACCGCGCAGGCCTACTTCGACCAGGGCCTGCGTCTCCAGTACGGCTTCAACCACGCGGAGGCGATCCGCTCGTACAGGGCGGCTCTCGAGCACGACTCCGCATGCGCGATGTGCTGGTGGGGCATCGCCCTCGCCGCCGGACCGAACATCAACGCGCCGATGGACTCTGCCTCCGGCGCGCTCGCCCGCGAGGCGATCGACCGGGCGCGCGAGCTCTCCGCGGACGGACCCACCGGCGAGCGTGCGCTGATCGAGGCGCTCGCGATGCGGTACTCGGCCGACCCGACCGCCGAGCGCGCCCCGCTCGACTCCGCCTGGGCCCGCGGCATGGCCGACTTCGCCGGCGCCTGGCCGGACGATCCGGACGCCCTGACGCTCCATGCGGCGTCCCTCATGAACCTCAGCCCGTGGCAGTACTGGACCGGCGACTACGGAACCCGCGAGCCGCGTCCGGACACTCCGACGCTGCTCGCGCAGCTGGAGCGCGCGCTCTCGATCGAGCGCGACCACCCCGGCGCCTGTCACTACTACATCCACGCGGTCGAGGCGGCGTACCCGGAGAAGGCGGTTCCCTGCGCGGAGCGGCTCGCGAACCTGATGCCCGGGGCCGGACACATCGTCCACATGCCCGGCCACATCTACATCCGCGTCGGGCGCTACCACGATGCGGTCGTCGCGAACGAACACGCGGTGCACGCGGACGAGACCTACATCCAGGACCAGCGGCCGGGAGGCATCTATCCCGCGGCGTACTACCCGCACAACTACCACTTCATGTGGTTCGCCGCGACGATGGCGGGCATGAGCGAGAAGGCGCTGTGGGCGGCGCGGCAGGTCGCGCCAAAGGTCCCGCTCGAGGTCGCGAAGGAGGTCTACTGGATCCAGAACGTCGTGATCCTGCCGCGGCTGGCGATGGTCACGTTCGGGGACTGGGAGGGCGTGCTGGCCGAGCAGATGCCGTCGCCCGAGCTTCCGTTCGCGGTCGCGATGGCGCACTACGCCCGCGGGATCGCCTACGCGGCGACGGACCGCCCCGAGGAGGCGCGGAGCGAGCTGTCGACGGTCCGCCGGCTCGCGGCCGAGATGAAGGCCGAAGCGTCCGAAGGACCCGAGGTCGTGGCCGCGATCGCCGAGCACGTCCTGGCCGGGGAGATCGCGATGCGGACCGGCGAACCCGGCGCGGCGGTGCCGCACCTCGAGAGGGCGGCAGAGCTCGAGGACGGGATGGTATACGAGGAGCCGCCGGTCTGGTACATGCCCGTGCGGCACGTGCTCGGCCGCGCCCTGCTCGAGGCGGGTAGCCCGGCGGAGGCGGAGTCGGCCTACCGCGAGGACCTGCTGCGTTTCCCGGGGAACGGCTGGTCGCTGACCGGGCTGGCCAGGGCGCTCGACGCCCAGGGCAGGGTCGACGAGGCGGACGCGGTCCGTGCGGAGCTGGAGGAAGCGTGGCGACACGCCGACATCGAGCTGCCGGCTTCGAGGATCTGACGAGGAGCGCGGCCCGGTCCCTCGGCGGACCGGGCCGCCTCAGTACGTCGGCCAGGTACCCGGCGTCGCGAGCTCGACGGAGCGACCGTCCGGGTCCCGAAGGTAGAGGCTGACGCCGCCCCGGTCCCAGGTGACCCGGCTCTCGAGCTCGATCCCGAGCTCCGGGAGCCGACTCTCCCATCTGCCAACGTCCTCCGCGTCGATGGCGAACGCCAGGTGCGCGGGACCGGAGCCGTCGTGGGGCGGGATCGTCCCGCCCGGCGACTCCAGGGGCTCGCGCGTCGAGCCGGCCCGGAAGCAGAGCAGCACGGTCCCGTCGCCGGCGTCGAGCGCCACGAGACGTTCCGTGTCGAGCAGGGACTCGAGTCCGAGCAGGCGACGGTAAAACGCCGCGGTCCGCTGGGGGTCCTCGCAGTAGATCGCCGTCTCGAGCAGGCGTCGGACCCTCGGGCCCGGGTCCGCACGGCCACGCCGGGCGGGGCCCGGCGACCCGCTCACGCGGCCAGGGCCAGAAGCGGGGCGACGCTCACGATCGGCCCCTCCGTCACCCGTTCCTCGCCCGCAGCCATGCCGTGAGGACGCCTGCGAGAAAGCCGAACAGGTGCCCCTCCCAGGAGACCCCCGCCTGTCCGGGGAGCATCCCCAGCAGCAGCGTGCCCCACGCGAGGAAGACGAGCACGGAGAGGAGCATGGCCCCGAAGTGCCGGTCGAACCAGCCCGTCGTGAGCAGGTATCCGAACCAGGCGAACACGATGCCGCTCGCCCCGATGTGGACGCCGGGCGCGCCGAACAGCCAGATCCCGAGCCCTCCGATCAGAACTCCGAGGCCCGCCGCCAGCCAGAAGTCCCGCTCTGCGCGCAGGATCACGAGCCCGCCGATCGCCACGATCCCGAACGTGTTCATCAGCAGGTGGACGATCCCCCCGTGCAGCAGCGGGTGCAGCGGCACGCCGATCAGGCCGACGGGTTCGCGCGGGCGGACCCCGAGGCCGCGCAGCGCTCCGCCGAGCAGCAGGTCCACGACCAGGACGACCCACAGCAGGATCACGATCCCGGCCAGGAGCCGACCGTAGCCGACCACGTCGGACTTCACGGCCCCCCAGCTGTCGCCGCGCTTCTCCCTCGTGCGGGGAGCAACGACTCGCTTCACTCCGTCGTCTCCGTCTCCAGCACCTCGTAGTGCGTGACGAAGGGCTCGAGCTCGAGCAGGAACACCTCGTCCTCGGGGTAGTAGCGGGCCCTCTCCACGTCGCCGCCGGCGAACGCCCGGATGGCGTCCTTCGACTCCCAGAACGTGATGAACAGGAAGTGCGCGACGTCCTCCTCGATCCGCCTCAGGACCCGGACGCCGCGGTTGCCGGGCGTCGCCCGGGCGTCCCGGATCCCCGTCCGGAGAAGATACTCGCGGTAGGCATCGGCCCAGTCCGCCGGCACGGCGCCGTGCCAGACCCGGGCGATCATGGTGTCATCCCGTGGTTCATGTCTCCTCCGCGTCTTCGGCGCAGCGCCCGGTATCCCGGTCCGGGACACGACCCGCGCGAGCGATGCGTCGATGCTCAGCCGAGCGTCTTCGTCGGGTCGCGGAAGATGAAGAACACCGCCGCGAGGCTGCAGAGCGACGCCCAGAGATAGTTAACCGAAGGACGTTCCTTCAGGTAGAACACGGCGAACGGCAGGAAGACGAGAAGGGCGACCGCTTCCTGGACGATCTTGAGCTGCGGCACGCTGAACACCTCGTAACCGGAGCGGTTCGCCGGCACCTGGACCATGTACTCGAACAGGGCGATTCCCCAGCTCACCAGGGCGGCGAAGATCCAGGGTCGGGTGTTCACCGACTTCAGGTGTCCGCACCAGGCGAACGTCATGAACACGTTGCTCAGCATCAGACCGAGCACGCACAGCGATCCGCGCATCATGTGGAGATCGGGTCCCGGCTCTGGGTACCGTCCGGACGGCAGCCGGACGAAGGCGGCCCATTCCCGCCGGGAAGCCGTCGGGAGACAAGGTCTCCCATCCCGCTCGAGCGTCGCGGCCGGTCGTCGCGGCTACTCCTCGTCCGCCGAAGGGCCGTAAAGCGCCGGGAGCGGGACATCGTTCATCCGCAGGTACACCGTGAGCTGGCCCCGGTGGTGGATCATGTGGCTCAGCACGAAGCTCCGGAGCACCGCGGCCTTCGGCATCGTGAAGACCGTCCGTCCGTCCGCCCGCAGAGACCAGGGCGACGTCATCGTCTCGTCGGACGCGCCCGCCAGCACCTCGCGCGCCGCGGCCACGTTCCTGTCGAACGTCGCCACCGCCTCGGCCGTGGAACTCACGGGCTGCTGGCGCGCCGCGGCACCCTCCCGCGAAGCCATGTCGACGCCGTCCTGCCCGATCGTCACCGCGACCCAGGAAGGCAGATTCGCGAGGTGGCTCACGAGCGCCTGCATCCTGTGCGACTTCTCGTGGGGAGTAAACCCGAAGGACGAGTCCGGAACGCGCTCGAGCGCCTTCCGGGTGCCGGCCATCTCGTGATCGAACTCGGGCAGCAGCGACGCGGCGATCGACATGGGCCCTCCATGGCGCGAGAACTGCTCGTTGCCGGATCTCGCGGACTACCCGACGGCCTGGCGGGCGTTCACGCGCCGTCGCCCGGCCACGCGTTCGCTCGCGCAGCCTTCCGGTACGGGTCGCTCACGCCTCATCCCTCCGCTCGTAGGGCACGGTCTCGCCCAGCTCGAGCCAGCGCCGAAGGAGCCGAAGGTACGTAGCCCAGCAGTACGAGGAAATGCGGAAGTGCTCGTTCGTGTCCCGCCAGCCCGAGTGCCGGAACCGGAGCTTCGTCCCTCCGTCGGACGGCTGAAGCGAGAAGCCGACGATGGTCCCCGTCCAGTCGTCGTCGGCGCGGGTGATCTCGAGCTCGAGCTCTGACCCGGGGAGGAGGACCTCGACGCGTCCGCGCCACACGTGCTCCGGTCCGAACCCCAGCACGTACTCGGCGCCCTCGCTCGGCTCGCCCGACGCCCGGAGCGTCCACCAGCGGTCGAGCCCCTCGGGAGCGCTCACCGCCTCGAATACGCGCTCGGGCGGCGCGTCGATCCACAGATCGTGCAGGATGTCGGGCATCGGTCCTCCTTCCGGGACGGGCCTCAGCCGGGCCCCGGACCGTCCGGGCCGGGATCCCGTCGCCGAGCAGGGCGGGCCTCCGAAAGTCGATCTCGTGGCGCGCCACGACCCAGAGCACGCTCGACTGCTGCTCCGGCCTCGCCGCGTGCCTCCAGTGCGCGGTCGCCGCCTCCCGGACGCGGACTCGGCGACGCCCGAATGTCGCCCGACGGTCGGCTGGGCGACAAGGCGTCGGCCGAGTGGGGCGGGAACGCGGCTGGCCCGTTGCGCTCCGATCGCCCATCTTCGCCGGGCGCCCGCCCGGCCCGATCGCCGGGCCTGGAGTCGGCGCGAGGCGGGAGGAGGAGGAATGAGCAGGGGGAAGCCGGTCGTGACGTTCCGGAGCGCGGGCCGCGAGGTGCAGGCCGACCTCCATGGCTACGCCACGGAGACCGCGCTGCGTTTCTCGGAGGAGGCCGTGGTGGCCGCCTGGGAGCGTGGCGCGGAGCGCGTCGCGCTCGTCCACGGCGCGAAGCACGTGACGAGTCCGGCCGCCTCGGACGCCACCGGGCAGGGCCGGACGAAGTGGGCGCTGCGCGGCGCCCTTTCCCGCGGCGCCTTCAATCGGTGGGCCGAGCCCGCGAAGTCGAGCGCCCACCAGCGCGGCGCGGCCACCGACCGGCTCGTCCTGGCGCTCAAGTCGAACCCGCGCCCGGATCCGGGCGCTCCGATGCCGGATCCGCCTCCGCGCGAATTCGACCGGACCCGGCGCCGGGACTAGCCGCCGTCCTCCGGCGCGCGTGCGAGCGTCTGCGCGGGCACCTCTGCCTCCAGGATCGCGGTGCGCTCCGTCAGTCCCGGCTCTCCGCGTCGAAGCCATAGACGCGAAGGGCGTCGCCCGTGTTGTCGAGGACCAGCAGCTCGTCCCGCCCGTCCCCGGTGAGATCCGCCGTCCCGACGCCCCACGGGTTCTCGCCGCCGCCCACCAGTTGCATCCGGACTCCATTCCGTCCGCCGAACAGGACGAGCGCCTGGCGCGAGCTCCAGCACGTCACCGCCGCGTCGTCGAGCCCGTCGCCGTCGAAGTCGCCGACCGCGACCGCCTTCGCTCCCGAAGTCCAGCGATGCTCGAACAGCGCCGTCGGCCGGAAGGTCCCGTCTCCGTTTCCGGCCAGGACGCGGACCGGCCCGGGCTCGTCCGCCACCACGAGGTCGAGCCGGCCGTCACCGTCGAGATCCCCCGCGCCCACCTCGAACGGGCCTGCGGAGGGGATCTCCCGCGGCGGCGCGAAACCGCCATCGGCCGAGCGGAGCGTCACGGCGACAGTGCGCGGGTTCGGGGTGATGATGTCGGTCAGGCCGTCTCCGTCCAAATCCGCGAGGTACATGCCGCGGTACGGATCGCCGCCCACGTCGATCCGCACGGCGTCGCGGTCGAACGTGCCGTCGCCGGCGCCCCGCAGCAGCAGGATCGCCTCGGCATGCCGGTCGTCCACGAGCAGGTCGAGTCGCCCGTCTCCGTCGAGGTCCGCCAGCTCCACGGCGTGGGGGTGGGGAGCGAGATCCAGGCGGAGCGGCGAGCGCGGGAACGGGGCGAGCCGGCCTCCGCCGTCGTTCGCGAGCAGGGTCACGTAGTCGGTCTCGTGGTTGGCGACCACGGCGTCGAGGTCGCCATCCCCGTCCAGATCGCCGAGAGCGACGTCCACCGGGTTCTCTCCTGCCGGGATCGCCCGCGCCGCGGACCAGCCGCCGGCCCCATCCCCCGCGAGCAGGACCACCGTGCCGTCATCCGTGTTGGCGACGAGCAGGTCCACGCGGCCGTCACCCGTCAGGTCGCCCGCGGCCACCGCGGACGGGGCCGCGCCGGGCGTGAAGGGAAGCCCGACCGGTCGGAGCGTGTCGCGTGCCGAGGCGGCCGAACGGGGCCCGACCGGGGTGCCGGCACCGGGAGCGGGGGTCCTCCCGTCCGCCGGGCCCGGCGCCAGTCCGAGCAGCGCGGCAAGCAGCGCTCCGATTCCTCGCGTGCGCATCGCTCCTCCCGTCCCTCTACGCTGTCGGAGCTTTCGTCCCGGCCCCCGGCCGCGCCGGGGCTCAGGAAGGAGAACCCCCGGGCGGGCCGAAGCGATGCACCGCCGCCCGCGCCGCGACCCCGGCCGCGAGCAGGGCGAGCCCGAGGAGCCAGACCCGCGGCTGCACCCAGAACGCGAGCCCGAGACACCCTGCGAGCCCCAGCGCGGGGACCCAGTGCGGGAACATGCGCGCCTCCGGCGGCAGCCTCAGAGCCGCAAAGTTCGTGATCGCGTAGTAGACGAGTACCGTGAACGCGCTGAACGACCAGGTGAGGCCGACGTCGCCGACCAGCGCGATCGCGCCGATGACGGCTCCGACCGCGAGCACAGCCGACCGCGGCGAGCGCGAGGAGCTCCCGACCCGGGCCAGCGCCGCCGGCGCATCCCCGCGCCGCGCCATCGCGAGCAGCACCCGCGACAGGCCGAGGACGAGGTTGAGGAGCACCCCCAGCATCGCCGTGATCGCGCCGAGCGCGAGCAGGCGGGGCAGGACGGGCCCGTCGAAGCTGCGGGCGACACCCTCGAGCGGCGCCGCGGTCGCGGCGGTCAGCCCGGCGAGGACCTCGGCCCCGACGGCGCCCACCGCCACGAGCGCCACGCCGAGATACAGGACCGCGGAGACGACGAGCGTCGCGACGATCGCGCGCGGGATCGTGCGTCGTGGCTCCCGGACCTCCTCGCCGAGGGTCGCGATGCGTCCGTACCCCGTGTAAGCGACGAACATGAGGGCCGACGCCTCGAGCAGGCCGCGGACGTCGGTGACGCCGGCGAACGTCCCCGACAGCGTCGTCCCGCTCCGCGCGACCGCGGCGGGCGCGCCGAGGATCGTGAAGGCGGTCAGGACGAGCAGGGTGATCGACACGATCACCGCGTTCGCGTGGTTCGAACGCGACATTCCCCCGGCCACAAGCGCCGTGATCCCCGCCACGGCGGCGACGCTCAGCGTGACCCGGGAGCCCGGCGCCGCGACCCCGAACGCATCGAGCGCGTACCCCGCGAGACCCAGCGCGGCGGTCGCGGCCGAGGCCGACTTCGCGCAGACGAACATCCAGCCCGCGGCGAAGCCGAGCGTGGGCGTGAGGTAGCGGTAGCCGTACTCGTACGTACCGCCGCTCACCGGGTGATCGGCGGCGAGCTGGGCGCTCGACAGGCCGTTGCAGGCGGCGAGGCACGCCGCGATCGCGATCGCCACGACCACGGAGGGACCCGCGACGCCGGCCGCGATCCCGATGCTGACGAAGGCGCCGGTCCCGACGATCGACCCTAGGCCGAGGAGGATCGCGCCCGGGAGGCCGACCACGCGCGCGAGCTCCGGCCCGGTGGCCTTCGTTTCACCTGGACTCGACAGGCTCTCCCTCCCTCGGCTCGGATTCGGCGCGCCGCAGGTGCCCCGACCATACTGCCGCGCCGGCGAGAAGGAAAAGGACCCACTCGATGGGGAACCGATACCGCTGCTGCCAGGGGACGAGGTAATAGACCGGGGGGTACGCGAGGAGCGGAGTGATGAGGGCCGCGATTCGATGCGGCGGCAGCGTGGGAAGCGTCCGTGCCGCGCCGAAGATCGCCAGGGCCGTCAGCGCCGAGAACAGGAGAGCGACCGCCGGTCGGTCGAGGGGGCCGAGCCAGAAGTAGCCGAAGCGCTCCGCCGTGAGGCCAGCGAACTGTCCGGGATGCTGCCCGATCCAGGCCCGCGCCTCCCGGCCGGCGGCCCTCATGTAGGGAACCTCCCCCATCTCCCGGACTTTCATCGCCTCCGACGCCAGCGCGCGGGGGTGCTGTGGGTCGGTGCGGAAGTGGGGGGTCTCGATCGACGCCGTCGCTCCCTCGTGGTTTCCCATCCGAAGCTCCAGACCGAAGTTGCTGCGGACGAAGAACACGGCGTCCAGAGCACGGGAATTCCGGACTCCCCACGGAAGGCACACGATGACCGCTCCGAGCACGACCAGGCCCGCCGATCGCCACCTCCGCCGATCCGACCGCATCCAGAGCTCGAACGCGAGGTATCCCAGAAGCACCGGCAGGAACGCGGGCTGCACGTGGAACAGGAAGCCGAACCCCGCTCCGAGCAGGAGGGAGCCGCCGGCTCGAGGACGCGACTCCCAGCGGCGAACTGCGGCTACGACGAGGAGCCCGAACGTTACGGCCGCGATGTCCTCGCCGTGATTCAGCAACCACTGCGGAAACGGCGCCGCGGCCAGGGCACCGGCCAGTCCGGCCCGCCATCCCAGTCCGACGCGCTGGCCGATCCAGGGGAGCATGCCCCAGATCGCTGACTGGGCGAGCGTGCCGATGAGCCAGGCCACGATCCCCGCCGTGATCGAGACCCCGAAGAGTCGAACGATCCCCGCCAGGAGAAGGGGAGGGACCGGCGGGAGGTGCGCCGTGGGACCGGTGGGGACGGCGTAGGGGTCGGCGAACTCGCCGCGCGTCGCCAGGGTGATCGCGATCGCGTCGAGCTCCCAGTCGGGGTCCGGCCGGAGCGCGTCCTCGGGAACCAGCGAAAGGAAGAACAGGCGGACGGCGAAGGCCGCCGCGAACGCGACGAGACAGGCCCGCCACGGAACTCCCCGGCTGGGCGCGGGGTGCGTCGACACGGCGCCGGTCCCTCCGGCTCGAGGAGCGGACGCGACCCCGGCGTCTGGAACTGCCGGGGTCGAACCTACCGTGTGGGACCCCGGGTCAGATCAGCGTCGCGTCCAGCCGGATCGGCACCGCAGCGAGCGCCTTCGACACCGGACAGTTCTTCTTCGCGCCCTCGGCGTGCTCGAGGAACGCCTCCTTCGAGATGCCGGGAACGCGCGCCTTCGTGGTGAGGCCGATTCCCGTGATCGCGAATCCGCCCTCCTGTTTCTCCAGGTGGACGACGGCGTGCGTCTCGATGCTCTCGGGCGCGTGGCCGGCCTTCCCGAGCGCTCCGGAGAGCGCCATCGAGAAACAGCCCGCGTGTGCGGCCCCGATCAGCTCCTCCGGGTTCGTTCCGGGATCCTGCTCGAACCGCGAGCCGAACGAGTACTTCCCCTCGTACGCCCCGCTGCCGAGACGCATCGTCCCGGTTCCCTTCATGATGTCGCCGTTCCAGCGCGCGTCAGCCGTGCGTTTCATCTCGTGGATCCTGTGCGGCGGTGGGTGTCGGAACCAGCTCGCGGCGTCCTTGCGTGACGAAGGCCCCGCCGGCGGATGCCGACGGGGCCTTCGCTTCGTGCGATGTCGCTCGAAGCCGGTTCAGACCTTCGAAACGTTCTCGGCCGCGGGGCCCTTCTGGCCCTGGACGACGTCGAACTCGACCCGCTGGCCCTCGTCGAGAGTCTTGAATCCCTCACCCTGGATTGCGCTGTGATGGCAGAATACATCCTTGCCACCGTCATCGCGGGTGATGAAGCCATAGCCCTTCTCGGCGTTGAACCACTTTACTGTGCCCGTCGTACGCATGTGCTGTACTCCTGACAGGTTCTGAATAGTCGGAGTGCAGTACAAACGTCCGACCGCATCAACCAAGCCGACTACTCGTTACTGGCCGGAAGTATAGCATCCCCGGAGCGAAAAGCATAGTACCCCCGCCGAGAGGGAGGTCACGCCGTCCGCTCGAACACTCTCTCGATGGGCGCCCGGGCGAGGACGCGTCGACCCTCGGACCCGGCCGGGCTCCAGAGCACGAGCCGGATCTCGCCCTCCGACAGCTCGAGCCCCGTGATCCGTCCGTCGCGGTAGCAGCAGCATCCGGAGTTGAACAGGCTCGGCTGCAGCGTCCTGCGCGATGCCGGGGCCGGCGGCCCGCAGGGCGCGACGTCGCCGAGCCAGCCGCGCTCCATGCACTCCGTCACGACGTCGTCCCAGAACTCGGCGTCGTGCACGCGACTCGTGATCTCGTCGATGTCGACGCCGAGCCGCCGCTCGAGCTCGTCGAGAATCGAGATCGACGCGAACACGGGCCGGTGGGTGTGCCCCGTGACCAGCAGCAGCTTCTCCTGGCGCTCGGCCCAGAGCCGGGTGGCGCGGTTGTGCTTCTCCCGGATCCGACGGTTCGCGGACGGGGTGGTCCGCGACGTCTGTACCAGGTGCTGGATCGGCTTCCAGATGAACCGGACGGTGAAGCGCGCGAGAAAGGCGAGGGTGTCGTTGAGCCCCGTTCCCTGGTGCCCGTGCACGAGGAACAGGGAGCCGAGCGCCCGGTCGCCGATCGCGACGTCGAGGAGGAGGCTCTCGCCGACGAGCAGGCCTCCGCTTCCGTAGGCCGGCTCCAGCTCCCGCTGGACGAGATGCGGCGAGGCCCACTCCCCGTCGTGGTTGCCCCAGATCCGGACCAGGCGGCCCGCGTCGTGGAACGCAGCCTCGCGCGCGTAGACTTCCGGATACGCGGCCCGGACCTCCTCGGGGCTGTTCTTCCACAGCTCTTCGACATCTCCGAGCAGCACGACCCGGTAGCGGTCGGCGTCGTAGCTGGCGAGCGCCCGCAGGTAGGCGTCCTCGCAGGGAAGGAAATCGTCGGCGCGGTCCCGCTTGCCGCGGTGCATGTCCGAGAGGATCGCGAGCCGGTCCGCTCCGGCGTCGAGTCGGCGCGACATCTGCTCCGGCCACTCGTGCAGGTGTCGGGCCCGCCACAGCGCGGCGGAGAGTCCCGCGCCGACCCGGGCCCCGTAGAACGTGACGCTCAGGAGCTGCTCACCCCCTTTCCGGTCCCTCCGTCGCTCCCTCCTGCCAACTTACGGACGCAGGCCCCGGCCCGTCAGGAATGCGCGCACGACCGGCCAGCCGTCCGGACAGTCGTTGTGGCCGCACGGAAGAAGCACGAGGTCGGAGGACTTCGCCGCGTCGGCGAGGGCGCGCCCGTGCTCCACGGGGACGATCCCGTCCCGCTCGCCGTGGATGACGAGCACCGGGCCGTCGAACGCCGCGACGACCGGCAGGCACTCGAACGGGTCTCGCACCAGCGGCCCGAACAGGCCGAACCGCCGCGCGAACGGCCGCACGCCCGTGAACGCCGACTCGAGGACCAGCGCGGCGAGTCCTCTCTCGCGGGCCAGGGAACAGGCCGCGGCGGCGCCGAGGGACCGGCCCCACGCGACGATCCGGTCGGGATCGACCTCGGGCTGTCCCGCGAGATGGTCGAAGGCGGCGACCATCGCCACCCGGATCGACGCCTCCGACGGTCGGCCGCCGGAGCGGCCGTAGCCGGGGTACTCGACGAGGAGGACGCCGACGCCGTCCCTCGGGAGGGCCGCCAGCGGGTCGAGCCAGTAGTCGATGAGCTCCCCGTTGCCGTGCATGAACAGGACCGCGGGGGCGGGGCGGGGGACGCCGCGCGGCGGGAGGAACCAGGCCTCGACGCCGTCGGGGCCCAGCCACGTCGCACGCACCCCGGCCCGTCCTGCCGCCGGGGAGACGGTCGGAGCGGGCGGGGCCGGGAACAGCACCCGGCGCTGGAGCAGGTACACGATCCCGGTCCAGGCGATCGCGAGGACGGCCGCCGCCGCGAGCAGCCCGCTCAGCACGCGCGAGCGCCCGGCCACGCGTTTCCCCCGATGCCCCGGCCCGTCGCGGTCAGCGTGTGCCCGCCACTCGCGCCTCGATCTCCTCGACCGACTTCGGCGCCTCCGCGGAGAGCACTTCGTGGCCCTCCGGGGTCACGAGAACGTCGTCCTCGATCCGGATCCCGATCCCCTCGTCCGGGATGTAGAGCCCCGGCTCGATCGTGATGACCATGCCGGGGGCCAGTGGCTGCCCGGGCAGTCCCGGGTCGTGCACGTCGAGCCCGAGATGGTGGGACAGCCCGTGGATGAAGAAGGCGTCGCAGCTCCGCTCCCCGCACGCGTCGCCCGAGGCGGAGGCCATCCGCTCGCGGGCGACCCTGTTCAGCTCCTCGATCGTGACGCCGGGCCGGACCGCCTCGATCGCGGCGCGCTGTGTCTCGAGGACGAGCCCGTACAACGCCCGCTGCCGGTCCGTGAACCGGCCCGACACCGGAAAAGTGCGGGTCACGTCGCCCGCGTAGCCGGCGTACTCGGCCCCCACGTCGACGAGGACGAGCTGTCCCGCCTCCATCGTCGAGTCGTTCCGGCTGTAGTGGAGCTCCAGGGCGTTCGCGCCGGAGGCCACGATGCTGGGGAAACTGGTGCCCGAGGCACCGCGCGCGCGGAACTCCCGCTCGAGCACGGCCTGGAGGGAGTCCTCCCGCATCCCCGGCCGAACGGCCAGCATGGCCGCGACGACCCCGGCGGCCGTGATCTCCGACGCGCGCCGCAGGCGGGCCAGCTCCTCCGAGTCCTTCGCCGACCTGAGCGCGGCCAGCAGCGGCCCGATCGGAGAGACCGGGAGACCCGTCGTGTCGATCGCCGCCATCACGGCGGAGTCCGGCGTTCCCCGCATCGTCGTGGACACGTAGAGCCGTCCGTCCGGACCGGGGACGGCCGACGTCCGGAGCCGGGCCTCGAGCTCGCCCGGCGCGCCGGCGAGGCAGCGGACGTCCGTGATCCCGGTCAGCGCGCCCACCGGCGCCGCCCGCGCCGGGCGTACCGAGTCCGGTCTCACGAACAGGATCGACGCGTCCGGCGCACCCTCCCGCGCCGCGATCACCAGCCACGCCCCGGGCAGCTGGAGCCCTGTCAGGTAGGTGAAGTCGGAGGACGGTCGCCGCTGCACCCGGTCTGCCGGCCGGGGACGAGCCCGGGACCACGGCCACGCCGGTGCCCATGAGCCCCGCGAGGGCCGCCCGTCTCGCCGCGAGCCGCTCCGGGGCCACGGGGTGCTCCGGCGCCGCGGCGAGCGCCGCCGCGCAGGGGTCCGGCGGCGGCCCGGTCTCCGGGGCGGGCCCGCCCGCGCACGCGGCCGCCAGGAGGACGAATGCCGTCGCCGCGACCGGGACGCGGGGGCAGGAATCGGATCTCGTTCGAGCCTCGGGACGGTGCATCGTGCCAGCTCCTTTCGTCGCCGCATCCGGCAAGGATCTCCTCGATGATGCTCCCGCAGGGTCAGCGGAACTCCGCGCGGTCCACCGTGACCCGGAAGAACTCCCCGCGGTCCGCGAATTCCCCGGTTCCCGGGTGCCAGCCGATCCGAAGGCGAATCGGTACCGTGAAGTCGCCGAACCGGGCTTCCTTCTCCACCGGTCCCCCGAACTCCACCTCCCGGAAGGCCTCTCCGTCCGGGTCGCCCCAGCGCAGGATCCGGATCTCCCGCAGCGCCCCGTCGGGCGCCACCGCGAGTCGCAGCTCCTGCGGAAAGCCCTGCACCTCGAGCCTGGCCGAGGCCACGGACGGATCCGCCTCCGACCACGCGATCTCCGGACGGGCGAGCGCCGACGGCAGCCACACCAGCTCGGCGGCCAGTCGTCCAGCGGTCGAGCGGTCGATGTCCGGGCCGGCGCGCGAGAGAACGGGCAGGAGCCCGAGCAGCCTCCAGCGCATCGCGCCGCGGCCCCCGACGATGCGGTCGGACCCGCGCACCGGGAGGCCACGCACGCGCGACGATGCGCGCCAGATCATTCCTCGTCCCCGTCGGATCACCTGCTCCGCCTCGAACGGGACCCAGTCGTTCAGGCGGATCTCGCCGTGCATCCGGAGACGCACGGCATCCGCGAGCGGAGCGCCCGCCCGGATCGCGTGCGAGAGGTAGCGCGACGCCGAGCCGGGCAGGTCCACGAGGCGCGAAACATCGAACCGATCCTCCGCCGGTGGCGCCCGGGTCCACTCCCGCTCGAGGTCCGATCCGCGCATGGTCCCTCAGTATACGGTCGCCGTTCGCGTCCGGCCTCGGACGTTCCAGGCGTCGTCCGCCGGAAGCCCGGCGCCCGTGACGTGGGAGTCCGCCGCCCTGAGAAGATCCGGGGCGGAGACGGGATCCGGGTCCGCGAAACCTCGAGCCTCCGCGGGCCGGGGTCCAGCCCCGGCCGGCCGGATGGCGCACCGGGAATGGCGCGGGCGGTCCTTTCGGGCGAACGTGACTGGAACGGAAACCGTCCAGGCGGGAGGGTGGCCATGCCGGGAGCGAAGAAGATCCTCGCGGCCACGGCCGGTGTCGCGGCCGTGACCGGACTCGCCATCGCGGCGAGGAAGAAGCGGAAGGACGGACCGGCCGGGGAGAGCGGCGGCGGAACGGTCCGGTCGGGCTTCTCCTCCGTTGCGTCCGGACCGCGTGTCTACCACGTCGTGCCCGCGGCCGACGGCTGGGCCGTCGAGGTCGAGGGAGCGGTGCGGCCGGACAGCAGGCACGGGACGAAGCGCGAGGCGGTGGACGCGGCCCGGGACGCCGCGCGCGGCGCGCCGCCGAGTCGCCTCGTCATCCACGGCACGGACGGGACGGTCCAGCGGCGTCACGCGTACGAGCCGGGCTGATCTCCCGCGGCCGACGGCGGGCCCGGGCTCAGGTGTCGAGGTCCACGCAGTCCCCGGGAGCGACCGGCCGCACCTCGAGGATCTCCCGAACGAGCACGTACCGATCGCCCGGGCCGACCCTCACGCCGTGACGGGCGTCTCCCTCGGCGGCCCGCCAGCGGACGAAAGAGCGCGATCCCGGGGCGAGAAGTCCGTTCGGCCGCAGGTCCTCGCGCTGGTCCACGGACCGCTCGGTGAACGTCACCCACACGGAGTCCGCCGCCCCGGCCCCGCACGCCACGAACCAGGCCCGGTCCGTTTCCCGCACCGTCGCGTGTCCGCGAAGCTCCGACACGGGGAGGTCCGAAAGCGATCCTGTCCCGGTCGCGCAGGCGCCGGCGCCGAAAAGCGAGGTCAGGAGCAGGCGGCGGCGCACCCGGCGCGGCGGAATCAGGGCCCCTCCCGCTTTCCCAGGACGTAGATCGACCACGGCGACACCTCCGTCTCGCTGACCCAGTCGTGCGGCTCGTCCGGCCCGCCGAGCGGGTGGTGGAGCTCCAGCACCTCGAGCCCGGCGCGGCGATACGCGTCGCGGTAGTCCCGCTCCGTGAACAGGATGTCCTGCACGGGCCGGCGGTCCGGGACGTCGAGCATCACGATCCTGACCGTGTCCCCGCTCCCCGCCGACCGGTTCTCCGGGAAGTCGCGCGTCGAGAACGAGGCCCACTCGTGGAGGTAGATCTCCGGGGACGAGACGAGGTTCACGAACCGGCCTCCGTCCGCGAGGAGCTCTGCCAGGGCGCGGAACAGGACGAGCCTTCGATCCGTCCCCGGCACGTTGTCGAAGGTGAAGGTCGCGAGGACGAGGTCGAACGATCCCGGCTCGAGCCCCGGCAGCGATCCATCCGGCACGAGCCGGTAGTCGCCCTCCGGGTCCCGCGCCCGCGCCCGCTCGAGCATGCCCGGCGCGATGTCGACCCCGAGCGGCTCGAACCCGAGCCGTCGCAGGAAGCGCGTGGAGCGCCCCGTGCCGCAGCCGAAGTCGAGCGCCCGCCGTCCCGGAGCGTGACGGGCGAGGATCGCCGGGAGGTCCCGGAACGCGAGCCAGTAGGTCCCCGGGAACTCCAGCGTGTCGTACGCTGCGGCGCGGGCCTCGTCGTCGTAGACGTTCCGGAACCGGGGGTCGGTCTCCGCCGACCTGTCGTGTTTACCCATAGTGACGAGCGATGCTCTACAAACTACGTGAACCGCCTCCCCGGCGGCGCTCACCGGCCTCGGTCAGAAGATGAAGCCGATCACGAGATTCAGGATCGAGAGCAGCAGCGCGCCCCAGAACGCCGGTCCGAAGCCACGGAGCTTGATGCCGGGCACGATGGCGCCGGCCACCATCAGCATGAGCGCGTTCACGACGAGCAGGAACAGGCCGAACGTCACGATCGTGATCGGCAGCGACACGAAGAGGACGATCGGCCGCAGGATCGCGTTGACGATCCCCAGGACGAGGGCGGCGCCGAGAGCGGAGCCGAAGCTCCGGACCTCGAAGCCCTCCACCATGTGGCTCACGGCGAGGAGCAGAGCCGCGCTCAGCAGCAGGTGAAGCAGGAACTGGAGCATGACGTCGTCCTTTCGTGCGTGCGCGTCCACGGGAAGACCGGGCTCCCGTTCCGCCGGACGCGTCCCGGCCCGCGGAAGATTCGGCACCGGCCGTTCCAGCGTGCTCCCGGAGTCCGTGGCGCCTGCTCAGTCCCGCATCGCCATGGCCATGCCGCCGACGTAGGGAACCAGCCACATGAGCCAGACGAGCACGCTGTAGCGATGAAAGCCGGTCCGCCCCTCCTCGCTCCCTGCCCGCACCACCCGGGTCGCCCACACCGCGTGGGCGAGCATCAGCCACAGGGCCAGCTGCCCCGTGAGCTTGTGCGGCGCGCGCAGGTCGAAGGCGCCCCGCGCGAGAACGTGCATGAGCCCGGTGCCCGACACGTCGAACGCGAAGCCCGTCCAGAACGCCGCCACGTGCCCCGGCTTCAGGCAGCGCGCGATGCGCTCGGACCACACGCCGAGCGAGTAGAACACGAGCGCCAGCGTGATCAGGACGGTCGCGGCGACCTCGAGCCTCGTCACGGGGCTTCCACGAAAGGGAATGGCGTCACGACGACAGGAATCCCGGGCCCTGGAGCTCGAGCGCCCGCGTCGGACGCCGGCTGATCAGGACGAGCGGCACCGCGGTCTCCCGCGCGATCGCGAGTGGAATCTCCCCGATCCTCGGACGACCCCGGCCCCGGCGCTCCGTGCCCATGATCACGAGATCCGACCCGGCCGCCGCCCGGACGATCGCGCCCCGCGGATCGTCCGTGCGCTCGACCGCGACCTCGTACGGCCCGGCCGCCTCGTCCCGGGCCAGCGCCGCCAGGTCGCGCTCGACCCCGCGTCGCGCGTCCTCCGCGAAGGCCGAGGGCACCGCGTGGAAGAACGTCACGGAGCGCTCCCCCGTCCGGCCCAGGCTGGCGAGCAGGCGGGCCCGCAGGTGGCTCTGGTCGCGCCGGCCGCCGATCGGCAGCAGGATCCGCCGGCCCGCCGCCATGCTCCAGCGGTGGGGGGCCCGGACGATCACGGCGTCCGCGTGAAGCTCGCCGAGCAGGTCCTCGAGCCTCGCCTCGATCCCGGACGCCGTGAGGTCGGACAGACCCAGGAGCACGGTCTCGCATCCGTGCCCTTCGGCGACCCGGGCGATCTCGCGCCAGGCGTCCGGGGCGATCGTGAACAGGGTCTCGGCGATCAGGCTCCGCTCGATGCTCCGCTGCAGGGACTCCCCGAGGACCTCCCGGGCGTCGCTCAGCGAAGCCACCCGGCCGTCGCCCGCGTCGGCCGGAGCCTGGACGACGGAGAGCAGGAGCACCCGTCCGGTTCCGGGTGTCCGCAGCGTGGCCGCGACGTCCACCAGGCTCGCGGCGCTCGCCGGGTTCGCGATCGGCACCAGCACGAGGGGGCTCCGGCCCCGCAGCCGGGCGAGGTCCGGGTCGCGGGCCTGCGCCGAGGCGTCGGCGAGCCGGGCACCGGGCGCGAACGCCGTGAGATAGAGGATTCCGCCGATCAGCAGCCACCACCCGATCACGCCGCCCGCCTCGGGGACGACGAACGCCTGGAACAGGGCGAGCCCGAGGCAGAGGGAAGCGCCGAGCAGCGGAACGAGCGGTGAGCGGGTCCCGCCGAGGCGCCGGTTCGCGAGAAGGGACGCCCCGTGCACCATCGCGAAGGAGATCAGGAAGATGAGGCTCGCGGCGGCGCCGGCCGCCGCCACGTTCGCGATCGCGACGGCGATCCCCGCCATCATGACGCCGGTCAGAACGACTGCCACGGCCGGCGAGCCGCTCGAGCCCCATGCCTGGCCCACGCGACGCGGCAGCGTCCGGTCGCGCGCCATCGTGAACGCGACGCGGGAAGCTCCGACCATGTTGGCGCGCAGCGCCGACAGCATCGAGAGCACTCCGGCTCCGATCACGAGCCAGAAGCCGGCGGGACCGAGGAATCGCTCTGCGGCCCCGGCGACGAGCCCCTCCGGGTTCGCCTTCGCGGCGGCGCCGATGCCGCCCTCGGCGGGCGCTCCGGCGGTCGCGAGGACGACCAGGAACGGGATGTAGATGGCGAGCGCGATCCCGAGTGAGAGGTACATCGCCCGCGGGATCGTGCGCTCGGGCTCCCGGACCTCGCCCCCGACGGCCGCGATCAGGTCGAACCCCTGGAGCGCGACGAAGGTGTAGCCCATCGCCTGGACGACTCCGAGCGGGCCCGCGCTCAGGAACGGAGAGAGGCGGCCGGCGAGCTCCGCCGGGTCGCCCCGCAGCCATGCGGCCGCGCCCCCCGCGACCAGGATCACGAACACGACCACCTTGCCGATCGTGGCCGCGTTGCCGCCCCCCCGCACGCGTCGGACGAGGCTCGTTCCGTAGAGTCCGACCGCCGCGAGCGCGATCCCCACGCGAAGGGCCGGGCTCCGCGTCCACTCCGACGAGAGCCCGAGCGAGGGAAGCCCCCGCGCCAGCCCCTCCGCCGCGAACGCGGAGAAGCCCAGCGCGTAGAGGACGCCCGCCACGATCGAGGCGAACCAGACGACCCACCCCACCACGAAGGCGACTTCGATCGAGGTCACCTTCTTCGCGTACGTGTAGATGCCGCCCGACTCCGGGAAGCGGCGGGCGAGGTCCGCGAAGCTGAGCGCCGTCAGGAAGGCGATCCCGCCGTTCAGCGCGAAGGCGACGATCGCGCCCGGGCCCGCGGCGGCGAACGCCACGCCGGCGAGGGCCAGGATCCCGCCGCCCACGATCGCGCCGACCCCGAGCGCCGTCGCCCCGAACAGCCCGAGGTGCCGCTCCTCGACCATCGTCAGGCGCGCATCGGAACGGAACGTCGGCGCGCCATCGCGGCGCGGACGGCTCCGCGCCCGGCTCCGGGGAGCCCGGGAATCAGGAGAAGCGGCGCGAAGCTCTCACGGGCCGGCATCACGGTCGGGCGCTCCGGGCACGGGACTCGGCATCGGGACGAGCGATAACCATACACCGTGCGTCCCGTCCGGCGGGAGATGCCGCTCTCCGCTCGAGTCGGCGATCGACGAGAGGCGCACTCCTCGCACCCGCGGGCGCTTCCCTCGACCGGGCGTGCGAAGCAGCGTGACACGCCCGCCGTCTACGGCGAAGGTCACGCCGTCCCGCCCCGGAAGGTCTTCGGCTTCGGCACGGCATCGGACCGCCCCGAGCGCCTCGAGGAGAGCCTCGAGGGACCGCCCGGCCTCGATCCGGACCTCGTCGACGCCGACGACGCCGTTCGCGTGGGTGACGATCCCGGCGGGATCCGCGACGGGCGTCTCGTAGCCGAGGAAGAAGACTGCCGCGAGATCCGGATCGGCCAGCGTCGCGTAGGTGAAGCCGCGCTCCCCCGAGATGAAGGCCTCGATCCCCGCCCCGCTCGCCGCGTCGACGACCTCGGAGGGCTCCGCCCGGAGAGCCAGATACGCGGCACCCTCGCCCTCCGCCAGGAACTCCGCGTACCGGGCCGCCGTCTCGTCCCCCGGCTCGCCGTCGATGGCCAGGAGCTCGAGGGAGAACCCGTCGCGAAGCTTCGCGTGGCGGTTCCGGATCCCGTTCCGGTGGAGACGTCCCTCCTTCAGGGTGAATCCCAGGCCCCGGTACGCGTCCGACGCCGCGTCGAGGTCCCGCACCGCGACGACCACGTGGTCGAGGCGCATCGCCGAGGCGGTCGTCTCGCAGGACCTCGAGACCTGGGACCGCAGCTCGGCCGGGAGAGCGAGGACGAACGGCACGAGGCCGAGCACGGTCCGGTTCACGGAACCGATCTCACGCGATCCCGGGCATCCGGCTCCACCCCTGGCCCGGCTTCACGCTTCGTCCGGCTTCCGTGCCGTCATCATCACCGCCTTCACGCCGAACGCCTCCGCCGAGCCCTGCGTCGACGCGTGCCGGAACCGGAACCCGGGCACGACCGCGGACCGGACGCGCGTGAAGCCCGCGTCCTCGAGCAGCGCGAACATCTCTCCTTCCAGGAGAGCGCCTCCGATTCAGGAGGCCCAGAGCTTGGGGTCGTTGACGATCGACTGGGAGAGCTGCTTCGCGCTCACGATGTCGGTGATCGAGATCCGGCCCCCGGGGCGGAGGACCCGGTACATCTCCTCCACCACTTTCCGCTTCCGGAAGGAGAGGTTGATCACGCCGTTCGAAATCACGCAGTCCACGGACGCGTCGGGGAGGGGCAGCTCCTCCATTCGTCCCTCGTGACACTCCAGCGTCGCGCCGGTCGCCGATGCGTTCGCCCGCGCCTTCAGGCACATGGACGGGTTCAGGTCCACGCCGATCACTCTCCCCGTCGGCCCGACCGTTCGGGCCGCGAAGATCGCGTCGAGGCCGGCGCCGCTCCCGAGGTCGAGGACCGTTTCGCCGGGCTGGAGGGCGGCCCGCTCGTGCGGGTTGCCGACTCCCGCGAAGGAGGCCACGGCCGCCTCGGGCGCCTCGTCGAGCCACTCCGGGTCGTATTCGAAACGCTCGGCCGCCTCCCTGCCGTGGTAGAAGTGGAAGTCGCCCTCGGGGTGCTCAGCGACCTCCTCGTACATGCGGATGATCTCGTCCTTGAGTACGGCTTCCAGCGAGGCCTGGCGTTCGGCCGAATCCATGTCCCGTCTCCTCGCTCGCGGCGGATGATGCGGTCGGAGTCTCCGGCGCGCACCGCGCGGACGCCCGCCGGGTCGTTCCCAGTCTAAGCGAGCACGCGGAGAGGGGAACCCCGCGTGCGAGGCCGCCGCGCCCCTCCTACCTTGGAGACTCGTCTCGTGCCCCGTCGCCGCGGGGCTTCCCTGGCCGCACGACAAACGAAGGTGCGATGAGTCGGAGACCGCCCCATCCCAGCCGCCGGCCCCGCCGCGAGACGCCCGGCCCGTCCGCCGCCTCCGCGTCGTCGCTCGCGGCGGCGGGCGAGCGTTCGGCCGGATGAGCGACGAGCGCTGGTACCGGGACGCGGTCGTCTACCAGGTCCACATCAAGGCCTTCCACGACAGCGACGGGGACGGCGTCGGGGACTTCCGGGGGCTGACGCGGAAGCTGGACTACCTGCAGGACCTCGGGGTGACGGCGCTGTGGCTGCTGCCGTTCTACCCGTCGCCGCTCCGCGACGATGGCTACGACATCGCCGCGTACGACGACGTTCACCCGTCCTACGGCAGCCTGGACGACTTCCGGGAGTTCCTCGCGCAGGCCCACGCCCGCGAGCTGCGCGTGATCACGGAGCTCGTGATCAACCACACATCGGACCAGCACCCCTGGTTCCAGCGGGCCCGGCGCGCCCCGTCCGGCTCCGTCGAGCGCGACTACTACGTGTGGAGCGACGACCCGGACCGGTACTCGGAGGCGCGGATCATCTTCAAGGACTTCGAGTTCTCGAACTGGGCCTGGGACCCGGTCGCCGGGGCCTACTACTGGCACCGCTTCTACTCCCACCAGCCCGACCTCAACTTCGACAGCCCGAAAGTCCGCGAGGAGGTCTTCGCCGCCCTCGACTTCTGGCTCGACATGGGGGTCGACGGCCTCCGGCTCGACGCGATTCCCTACCTGTTCGAGCGGGAGGGGACGAACTGCGAGAACCTCCCCGAGACGCACGCCTTCCTGAAGGAGGTCCGGGCCCACGTCGACGGGCGCTACGAGGACCGGCTGCTCCTGGCCGAGGCGAACCAGTGGCCCGAGGATGCGGTCGCCTACTTCGGCGACGGCGACGAGTGCCACATGGCGTTCCACTTCCCCCTGATGCCGCGGCTGTTCATGGGCGTCCACATGGAGGACCGGAACCCGATCGAGGACATCCTCGAGCAGACGCCGCCGATTCCGGAAAGCAGCCAGTGGGCGATCTTCCTCCGCAACCACGACGAGCTGACGCTCGAGATGGTGACGGACGAGGACCGCGACTACATGTACCGCGTCTACGCGAAGGACCCGCAGGCCCGGATCAACCTCGGGATCCGCCGCCGGCTCGCTCCCCTGCTCGGGAACAACCGTCGCAAGATCGAGCTGATGAACGCCCTGCTCCTCTCGCTGCCGGGGACGCCCGTGATCTACTACGGCGACGAGATCGGGATGGGCGACAACATCTACCTCGGCGACCGGGACGGCGTGCGGACGCCGATGCAGTGGAGTCTCGACCGCAACGCGGGCTTCTCGGGTGCGAACCCGCAGCAGCTCTACCTGCCCGTCGTGATCGACCCCGAGTTTCACTCCGCCGCAGTGAACGTGGAGGCGCAGCAGAGCAACCCCCACTCGCTGCTGTGGGCGATGAAGCGCTTCCTGGCGCTCCGGAAGCACCACGTCGCGTTCAGCCGCGGCACGATTCACTTCCTGCGGCCGGAAAACCGGAAGGTGCTCGTGTTCCTTCGGGAGTGCGAAGGCGAGACGATCCTCGTCGTCGCGAACCTCTCCCGCTTCGTTCAGGCGGTGGAGCTCGACCTCTCCGCCCGGCAGGGCGCGGTCCCGGTCGAGATGTTCGGGCACAACGCGTTTCCGCCGATCGGCGAGCTGCCCTACTTCCTCACGCTCGGGCCGCACGGGTTCTACTGGTTCCTGCTGGCGTCTCCCGTGGTCGCGCACGGGCCGCGCGCGCGAAAGGAGATTCCCCGCCTCGCCGGCGTGGAGGATCTCGAGGCGGCCGTGCGCGGGCGCGGCGCCGAGGCGCTCGCGCGGGTCCTTCCGGGATACCTGCTCACCCGGCAATGGTTCGGGGCGACGGGCAGGGAGATCCTGTGGACGGAGATCGACGAGACGGTTTCGTTTCCGTTCGACGGCCAGGAATCCCTGTTCGTGCTCGTCCGTCTCGGGTTCCGGGACGGGGATCCGGAGACCTGGCAGCTTCCCCTGACTTCCTCGGAAGGCGAGGCGGCCCGGCGCCTCGCCGAGGCGCAGCCTGAGATCGTGCTCGCGTGGCTCGGCGGCGGCGAGCGTCCCGTCCTGCTCCACGAGCCGATCCGCGAGCGGCGGTTCTGCGCCGCGCTGCTCGACTTCATCCGCGTCGAGGGCCGGAACGAAGGCTCGCGCGGTACCCTGCGCGGGGTCCGGGCCGCCGAGGCGCCCGGCCCGGAGGAGCTCGAAGGCATCGGTCCGGAGCCCGGAGGCCGCGGCGATGGCCCGCCGCGGGCGGCGCTCGAGCCGAAGCCGGTGCGGGCCGAGCGGCGGAACACCTCCATCGCCTGCGGCGGGCGCTTCGATCTGAAGCTGATCCGCCGCCTCGATCCCGGCGTGAACCCCGATCTCGAGATCCTCCGCTTCCTGACGGACAAGACCGACTTCCGGCGCATGACCCCGCTCGCCGGCTCTCTCGAGTGGTCGCGGCGAGGCGACGGCGAGCTGACGTTCGGCGTCCTGCGGCGGTCGGTTTCGCACGAGGGCGACGCCCGGGACCATCTCCTCGACCAGCTCGGGGAGTGGTACGAGCGGCTCCTCGCCTCGAGGGAGGGTGCGCCGGGTGCGCCGCCTTTCGGCTCGCCCGCCGCGCACGTGGGCCTGGCCGTGCCCCCGGCGGTCGAGGAGAGGATCGGCCGGCCGCTCGACGACGTCCGCCGGATCGCCACGCTGACGGCGGAGCTGCATCGTGCCCTCGGCTCGCGGGACGACGATCCCGCGTTCGCGCCGGAGCGGATGACGCCGATGTACAGGCGCTCCCTGTACGAGTCGCTGCGGGCCACGGCGCGCGAGTCGCTGGATGGGCTCCACGCCTCGCTCGACGGGATTCCGGAGGCGGCGCGCGAGGACGCGCGGCTCGTGCTGGAAGAGCGCGACGCCCTTCTGGCAGGGGCGAAGGAGATCCTCGGCCAGCGGCCAGGGGGGATGCGGATTCGAATCCACGGAGACTATCATCTCGGCCAGCTCCTGTTCACCGGCCGCGAATTCGTGGTCGTGGACTTCGAGGGCGAGCCCGAGCGGGCGATCAGCGAACGGCGGCTGAAGAGATCGCCCCTCCGGGACGTCGCGGGCATGTTGCGCTCGTTCCACTACGCGTCGCGCGCCGCGCTCGCCGCGGGGTCCGTCCGTCCCGAGGACGTCGCGGCACTCGAACCGTGGGCCCGCTGGTGGACGTTCTGGACCGGCGCGGCCTTCGTCGAGGCGTACCGACGGTCCCTCGGCACCGCCGCCCTCGTCCCGGACGACCCGGAGTCGCTCGGTCTCCTGTTGCGGCTCTTCCTGACGGACAGGGCGCTGTACGAGCTCCGATACGAGCTGAGGAACCGGCCCGAGTGGGTCGGCGTCCCGCTCCGTGGACTCCGCGAGATCGCGGAGGAGGTGAGCTGATGCGGGTCTGGCCAGGCGAGCCGTATCCGCTCGGTGCGGTGTGGAACGGTCTCGGCGTGAACTTCGCGATCTTCTCGGAGCACGCCACGCGCGTCGAGCTCTGCCTGTTCGCCGCGCCCTCGGCGGAGGTCGAGTCGCACCGGATCGACATCCGCGAGCGGACGAACAACGTCTGGCACGTGTACCTGCCGGACATCCGTCCCGGCCAGCTGTACGGCTACCGCGTGCACGGGCCGTACGAGCCCGAACGGGGCCACCGGTTCAATCCGGCGAAGCTCCTGCTCGACCCGTACGCCCGAGCGATCGGCGGCGACGTCCGGGTCACGGAGGCGATGTACGGCTACGACCGCGCGAGCGACCGGGCCGACCTGTCGCGCGACGACCGCGACAGCGCGGCGGACGTTCCGAAGTGCGTCGTCGTCGACCCGGCGTTCAGCTGGCTCGACGACCGTTCACCCCGTGTCCAGTGGAGCCGGACGGTGATCTACGAGGCGCACGTGAAGGGGCTGACGCAGCTCCACCCCGCCGTGCCCCCGGAGCACCGGGGAACCTACCTCGGGCTGGCCTGCGAGCCGGTGATCGAGCACCTGCTGAGGCTCGGCGTCACCGCGGTCGAGCTGATGCCCGTCCACCACCACGTCGACGAGCCGCGACTCCTGGAGCGCGGGCTCACGAACTACTGGGGCTACAACACGATCGGCTACTTCGCCCCCGATTCCCGCTACGCGACCGGCGCTCCGGGCGACCAGGTGTTCGAGTTCAAGATGATGGTGAAGGCCCTCCATTCCGCGGGGATCGAGGTGATCCTCGACGTGGTCTACAACCACACGGGCGAGGGGAACGAGCTGGGCCCGACGATCCTGTTCCGCGGCATCGACAACCGGTCCTACTACCACCTCGACCCGACGGACCCGCGGCGCTACGTCGACTTCACGGGCACGGGAAACACGCTGAACATGCTGAACTCCCGGGCCATGCAGCTGATGATGGACAGCCTCCGCTACTGGGTGGAGGAGATGCACGTCGACGGGTTCCGGTTCGACCTCGCGCCCGCCCTCGCGCGCGAGCTGTTCGAGGTGAACCGACTCGCCTGGTTCTTCGACATCATCCAGCAGGACCCGGTGCTTTCGCGCGTGAAGCTGATCGCGGAGCCGTGGGACGTGGGTCCCGGCGGCTACCAGGTCGGGAACTTCCCGAACGGCTGGGCGGAGTGGAACGGCCGCTACCGGGACACGGTGCGGCGATTCTGGCGCGGCGACTCCGGCCAGCTCGCGGAGCTCGGGTTCCGGCTGTCGGGCTCGAGCGACCTCTACGGCCCGCAGGGCCGCAGCCCGTACGCGTCCATCAACTTCGTGACCTGCCACGACGGGTTCACGCTGCACGACCTCGTCAGCTACGATCACAAGCGCAACGAGGCGAACCTCGAGGCCGACCGTGACGGCACGGACGCGAACTGGAGCCGGAACTGGGGGGTCGAGGGACCGACGAAGGAGGCGAGGATCCGCCGCCGCCGGCAGCGCATGAAGAAGAACTTCCTCGCCACCCTCGCCTTCTCCCAGGGGGTCCCGATGATCTCGCACGGCGACGAGATCGGCCGGACCCAGGGCGGGAACAACAACGCGTACTGCCAGGACAACGAGGTCACGTGGATCGACTGGGATCTGTCCGACGAGGAGCGCGAGCTGCTCGCGTTCGCGCGGCGCGTGTTCGCGCTGCGCCAGTCGAACCCCGTCCTCCGGCGGCGCACCTTCTTCCGCGGGCACCCCACCGTCGGCCAGGACATCAGGGACGTCACCTGGATCCGGCCCGACGGCCGGGAGATGACGGACGCGGACTGGCACGACCCGGAGAACCGGGTGATCGGGATGCTGATGCACGGTGAGGCGACCGACGAGGTCGACCGACGGGGACGGCTGGTCCGCGGCGACACCCTTCTTCTCCTCCTCAACGCGAGCGAGCGCTCGCGCCGGTTCGTGCTGCCCGATTCCGACGAGCCTGGCGACTGGCGGGAGCTGCTGGACACGCACGGGAACATCGGCGGGGAGTCGAACCTGACGGCGGCGCACCTTCCGTCCTACTCGCTGCTGCTCCTTCGTCGCGGAGCCGAGAGAAGCCTTCCCGGCAACGGAGGAAACGGACCGTGAGCGATCGTCCCCGGAAGGTGCCGCTCGTTCCCCGAGAGGAGCGCGACCGCCTCGTGCACGGCGAGCACTGGAACCCGCACGCCGTGCTCGGCGCGCATCCCGGGCAGGTGGCGGGGAAGCCTGGCACGGTCGTCAGGGCGTTTCACCCGGCCGCGGTGGATGCCACGTGCGTGCTCGAGGACGGGCGCGAGGTGGAGCTCCGGCCCGACGGCGATGGCGGGCTGTTCACCGCCTTCCTGCCGGGCATCGAGCCGCCGCTCCGCTACCGGGTCCGTTTCGGCTTCGCCGACGGCGCGCGCTGGGAGCGGGACGACCCGTACCGCTTCCTGCCTACGATCGGCGACATCGACCTCCACCTGTTCAACGAGGGAACGCATCGGCGCCTGTGGGAGGTGCTCGGCGCCCGTTCTCTCCGGCACGACCGGGTCGACGGCGTGGCGTTCGCGGTCTGGGCCCCGAGTGCGCGGCGGGTTAGCGTGGTCGGCGACTTCTGCGGGTGGGACGGACGCCTGTTCCCGATG
>JAWOIN010000118.1:0-9625 GCA_046484665.1 Gemmatimonadota bacterium | reverse complement strand
CGATTCGACCTCGCCCGCGATGCCGACTTCGTGGACGGCGACGGCGACGCCTCCGACTGCGACGGACACGGGACGCACGTCGCGGGCACGGTCGGGAGCGCGACGTATGGGGTGGCGAAGGACGTCACGCTGATCGGGGTCCGGGTCCTGGACTGCGACGGCTCCAGCACCTACGCCGGGGTGATCGCGGGCATCGACCACGTCGCCGGGAACATGAGCGGCCCCACGGTCGCGAACATGTGCCTCGGCGGCGGATACAGAGCGTCACTCAACGTGGCCGTCGCCAACGCCGTGAGCGCGGGCGTCGTGATGGCCGTGGCCGCGGGGAACGAGAGCACGGACGCCTGCATCCGGTCCCCCGCGAGCGCGCCGTCCGCGATCACGGTGGCGTCCTCGACCTCGTCGGACGCGCGGAGCTCCTTCTCGAACTACGGGTCCTGCGTCGATCTCTTCGCGCCGGGCTCCGCCATCACGTCGACCGTGATGGGGTCGGGCACCGACACCTGGAGCGGCACCTCGATGGCGACGCCGCACGTGACGGGCGCCGCCGCCCTACTGCTCGAGGCGGACCCCGGCCTGTCGCCCGCCGGCGTGTGGTCGGCGATGCAGACCGGCGCGACGAGCGGCGTCATCTCCGGGACCAACGGGTCGCCGAACCTCCTGCTTTACGTGGGGACGGGCGGCGGTGATCCCGACCCCGGCTGCGGCGCCGACTGCCCCGACGCGACGATCCAGTGGGTGAGCGATGTCTCGGTCACGCTCGTCAGCGGAAAGCGGGCGAAGGGGTCCGTGATCGTCCAGGTGGTGGACGCGGACGGGCCGCTGGGCGGCGCGACCGTGAGCGGCGCGTGGGCCGTGAACGGGATCGACGGCTACGCGACGTCCACGGGGACCACCGGCGCGGACGGGACGGTGGAGCTCTCGACGGGCACGCTCCGCGGCGCGTCGACGTTCGCGTTCTGCGTGACGGGCGTCTCCGCCGACGGCCACGAGGACGGCTCCGCGGGCGAGTGCAGTCCGTTCGGCGCGCCGTACGACGAAGGCGGGGGCACCGAGCCTCCGCCTCCTCCCCCGCCGCCGACGGGCGCGCCGACGGAGCTGACCGCGGCGAGCGTGCTGAGGGGGGTCTGGCGCGCGGAGCTCGCGTGGACGGGAGGCGCCACGCTCGTGGACGTGCGCCGGAACGGCGGCGTGATCTCCGCCGGCCTCACGAACTCGGGCGTCTACACGGACAACCTGGGAAAGAACCCGGCGGGGACGTACACCTACCAGGTCTGCAACGCGGGATCGACGACGGACTGCTCGGGGACGGCGGCGGTCAGCTTCTGAGCGGCGGTCCGGCGTGAGGCGCCGGACTGCCCGCGGTCCCTCGACTCGAGCCGATGCGACGCGGCCGCCCGCCGGGATGACTCCGGCGGGCGCCCGCCTTCGCTCCCGAGGCCGGACTTCTGTTCAGCTCCCGTACTTCACCGAGCACCCGTAGGGCTTCGTCGTCGCCACGCTGACCGGCTGGCCGGCCATCGCCTCGTCGAGCGCCGCGGCGAGATGATTGTGCGCCCCCTCGAGCGACGACGCCCGCGAGCTCGGCTTGTCATCGATCGCGCCGTTGTAGAGGAGCGTTCCCTCGGGGTCGATGACGACCATCTGCGGCGTCGTCTGCGCGTTGTACATCCGGCCGACCGTCCCCTCCGGGTCGAGCAGCACCGCCAGCGCGCTCTGCCCGCGGGCCTCGTTCTGCTCGTTCATCGCGGCCGGCTCGTAGTATCCCTGCTTACCGGGCGCGGAGGAGACGATCGCGAGCCACTTCACGCCCATCTCCCCGTACTTCTTCTGCAGCCCCTGCATGTTGCCGCTGTCGTAGTGCTTCCCGACGTACGGGCAGCCGTAGTTCAGCCACTCGAGCACGACCCACTCTCCCCGGTAGTCCGCGAGCGCGTGC
Organism: Gemmatimonadota bacterium; assembly: GCA_046484665.1. Lineage (GTDB taxonomy): Bacteria > Gemmatimonadota > Gemmatimonadetes > Palauibacterales > Palauibacteraceae > Carthagonibacter. The sequence continues at coordinate 7,686 of JAWOIN010000118.1, read as the reverse complement.
TCGGTTCCGTGGGTGTCCGGGAGCGTGAAGGTCGGGGCGGGCGCGCCGATCTCCGGGCCCGCGCCCTGGGCGGCGGCGTCGCAGGCGACGGCGAGCGGCGCGGCCGCGAGGGCGAGAGCCGCGAGGGCGATCCGTCCGTGGCGCATGTCATCCTCCATCGGGTTCTGTCGTCGGGGCGTGGACCGCGAGCGCGTCCAGCACGATGTCCTTCGTGAGTACCGAGGGGAGCAGCACGGGATCCGCCTGCCCCGCCGGATAGAGGGCGTAGACCGGCACGCTGCTGCGCCCGAGCGCCGCGAGCGCGGCCGAGATCGCGGGGTCGCGGCGGGTCCAGTCGGCCTTCATCAGGGTGACGCCGTGCGTTCGGAACGCGTCCCGGATCTCCGCGGTGTTCAGCACGACGCGCTCGTTCACCTGGCAGGACAGGCACCACGCCGCGGTGAAGTCGAGGAACAGGGCCTCGCCCGCGGCCCGCGCTTCGGCGGCGGCCGATGCGGACCAGGATCGCCAGATCCCGGCGACGCCGCCCGACGCGGCCGGGGGCTCGCCGGCGACCGCGGCCGCCTCGATTCCGGACTCGTCCGTCGACCCGGCCGCGCGAACGAGGAGGAATGCCGCACCCAGACCGGCGACGATCGCCGCGGTCCGCGCGACGACACGACGGCGCGGTCGAGCGTCGAGCCCGCCCCAGCGCCCGGCGACCCAGACGCCGAGCCCGACCAGGAGGAGCGCGGCGAGGAGGCCCGTGAGGCCGTCCACGCCGACCTGCAGGCCGAACACCCAGGCCAGCCACACGACCGTGGCCAGCAAGGGAAACGCCAGCGCCTGCTTCAGCGACTCCATCCAGCGTCCCGGCCTCGGCATCCGCTCGACGAGGCTTGGCGACAGGGAGAAGGCGAGGTAGGGCGCCGCCATCCCGGCCCCGAGCGCGGTGAACACGAGCATCGTCTCGGTCGGCGGTCGGAACAGGGCCCAGCCGAGGGCGGCCCCCATGAACGGGGCCGTGCAGGGCGTGGCGACGACGGTGGCCAGCACGCCGGCGCCGAAGGAGCCGAAGGTCCGTTTCCGGGGCGCCCGGTCCGGGGAAGGTACCTTCCGTGATTCGGGGTCTGTTCGAGTACCGGAAGGTATCTTCCCGGTACCGATGCCCCCGAATCGGGTCAGTGCCGCGCCGACCTCGACGACCCCCAGCAGCACGAGCGCGAGCAGGAAGAACAGCAGCGCCATCGCTCCCACGAACAGCGGCGACTGGAGTTGGAAGCCCCAGCCCACGCTCTCTCCTGCCGCGCGCAGGACGAGAAGCAGCCCGCCGAGGACCCAGAACGAGGCGAGGACGCCCGCTGCGAATGCCCCTCCCTGGCGGGCCGCGCCGCCGCGTCCCTCCTCCGCGTGCTCCACGAAGCCGAGCACCTTGAGGCCGAGCACGGGAAACACGCAGGGCATCAGGTTGAGGATCAGGCCCCCGAGGATGGCGAACAGGAGCGCGAGGCCGAGACCGAGGGAGGATGCGGCACCCCCGGCTCCGTCCGCGTCCGCCGCGCCGGCCGCACCCGCCTCGCCTGCCGCACCCGCTGCGCCCGCCGCGGGAGACGGCGCGACCTCCATCGGGGCCGCGATCTCCACGGCGAGCCGGCCGGCCGCGTCGTCGCCGGGTTCCCGGACGACGAGCACGCCTCGCAGCGTGTCCGGGAACCCGGTCGCGAATCCCGACCGCGCGAGCCGGACGGCCAGGGCCCCCTCCTCGAGCCCCCACCTCTGCTCGGCGGCGTGGTCGACGACGTCGCTCACCGCCACGAAGAAGTGGAGGTCCGTCACGCCATCCGCCTGGAAGTCGGCCGGGGGACGCACCCGCAGTCCGATCCACGACTCCGTCCCGCGGGCCTCGGCGGACCAGCGGGGGTCGGCGACCGGCATCCGTGCCCGCGCCCGCGCGCAGAATGCCGCCGTCTCCGGGTCCGGCCCGGGCGGCGCGTCCCGGACCGGGAGCGCGAGAGACAGCTCCGCTTCCGCGGGAAAGCAGTCCTCGATGCAGACGAGCCAGTCGGCCCGACCCGCGAGCCGGACGGTGTCGCCCGGGACCAGGCCCGCGGGCGGCGTGATTTCGACCGGCAGCAGGACCTCGTCGAAGTAGCCGTAGCTCACCAGAGGCGGGAAGGAGATGCGATGCGGCACCGGCCACTGGATCGGGCCGGCGGAGAACCCGTCGGGCAGGCGCCACGTGATAGACGTCGCCTCGCCCGAGTCTCCCGGGTTCATCCAGTAGCTGTGCCACTCGGGCTCGAGCGTCAGCCGGAGACCGACCGTGAACGGCTCGCCCGGCCGGACCCAGCTGACCCCGGAGACGAGGACGGCGTCGCTGTGCGGCGAGAGATCGCGCCGGGTCGCCGGCGGCAACTCGGCCTCCTGGCCGAGCGCGGGCGGCGGGGACGAGGCCGGCCCGCCGAGGCCGAGGCCGGGACCGAGCGCTGCGAGCGCAGCCAGTCCGCGCGCGACCCGACGACCCTTCAGGGCCCGCCGAACAGGTCCCGATGGCGGGCGCGCGGCCGTCGTCGAGCGCGGGACGATCGTGGGGCGCATCGGGCTCCGGAATCTCCTCTTTACCACGGGTGGAGAGCCGGGCCGCCCCGGACGGCCCCGCTCCTCACCGAGATATTCCGACCTCGCGATGAGGTTCCGTTGCGTCCGCCCCGCGATCTTCCGCCCAAAGGTCCGCCGGCGATCCGCTCTCGTCACCCGATCGACAGGGACTTACAATGTACTTACGATGCACGGCGGACCTGCACGGGGACGGGAGCATGAAGACACGGATCGTCCGGATCGGCAACTCGCGCGGAGTGCGCATACCGAAGCCGCTGCTCGAGGAAGCGGGCCTCGAGGACGACGTGCGCCTCACGCTCGGACCCGAGGGGATCCTGATCTCCCCGGCGGGCGCTCCGCGCACCGGCTGGGCGGAGGCCGCCGAGCTCGTGCGGGAGCGGGGCGAGGATGGTCTCATCGACGAGATCGCCCCCACGCGCTTCGACCGCACCGAGTGGGAGTGGGAACGGGACGGGTCGCCCGGCGGGGGCGAGGCGTGAGCCGCGGCCAAGTTCCACGACCAGGACGCGGCGACGTCTTCCTCGTCGCCCTCGATCCGGCCCAGGGCCGCGAGATCCGGAAGACGAGGCCCTGCGTCGTCGTCTCGCCCGACGAACTCAACCGGGCGCTCTCGACCGTGATCGTGGCGCCGATGACGACCGGAGGGCACGCCTATCCGTTCCGGCTCCCCTGCCGCTTCCGGAAGCGGACGGGCTTCGTGGTGCTCGACCAGCTCCGGACCGTCGACACCGAGCGCCTCGTGCGCCGGCAGGGACGGCTCCCCGCTCCGACGCTGCGTCGCTGTCTCGCGTCACTGCGGGAGATGTTCGAGGAGTGAACCCGCGACTCCGGTCGCACCGTCTCGAGACGCTCGATCGCCTCGTCCTCGCGACCGGCCATCGCCTGGATCCAGGCCAGGTCCATCACCCGGCGCGCGAGGCGCGGGCGCTGCGAGGCGAGCTCGCGCGGGGAAACTGATCGCGCGGGTCGGCGGGCGCCGACGGGTCGCCGGGCGCGAGCGGCTCCAGTAGTGCACGGCAGATCCTTACGACGCGACGCGGCGGGCGCGGCCGCGCGGACCGGAGCCGAAGTTGCCCGTCGACCGTCCACCGCCCATCATCGGTGACATGAACGGGATCGACGCCACCGACCGGACCATCCTCTCCCTGCTCCAGGAGAACGCCCGCATCTCGAACGCCGAGGTCGGCCGGCGCATCGGTCTCGCCACGTCGGCGGTGCACCAGAGGATCCGCAAGCTCGAGGAGCGGGGGATCATCCTCGGGTACGCCGCGCGGGTGGACCCGCGCTCGGCCGGCTACGGGCTCGCCGCCTTCGTGATGATCCAGACCGGCGAGGGAGCGCGTTCCGACCGGATCACGGAGCGGCTCCGCGCCGTTCCCGAGGTGCTCGAGGTCCATCGCGTGGTCGGCGAGGACTGCTTCTTCGTGAAGGTCCGGGTGCCCGGCCCGGATGATCTCGCGGAGCTGCTCGACAACCGGATCCAGCGGATCCCGGGCGTCGCCAGCACGCGGACCACGATCGTCCTCCAGACGGGCAAGGAGAGCACGGCCCTGCCGCTCGATGCCGGGGCGGACGCCGCCGGGGCGGACGTCGCCGGGACGGACGACTCCGGGACGCTCGAGCCGGCCGCTCCCGCGCACAGCTGAGCCGCCGCCGGCTCCCGGGCCGGCGGACTTCCCTCCCCTCCTCCTTTCCCCCCGGGAACCGCGAGCGCCCGCTCGGGTTCAAGCCCCACGGTATTCCGACGGATTGTCGTTGATATTCCATTGTCGACGACGATTCGTTACTGATGTACCATGAACTACGGCAGTTCATACTCGAGCGAGGAGAATCGCGGAATGCGTGCAGCGCGAGCCCTCTTCGGATTCGTGGCGGTTTCCGCGGCGTCCGGCCCCGTCGCGGCGACCGGTCAGCCCGTGACGGAGCGCCCCCCGAACCTGGAGGGCACCTGGGTGACGTCGCCGCGGACGCTCTACTTCGCCTTCGTGCACCGGTTCGAGGTCGTGGGAGGGGAGGTCGACGTCACGGACATCTTCGGCGACGGGAAGGTCCTCGCGTATCCGACCTTCCAGCTCGCCTACGGGCTCCTCGAGGACGTGAACGTCGGATTCCGCTACAGCAGCAACTCGCTGCTCGCCGGCGGCCCGAACGAGTGGCAGCCCTACGTGAAGTGGTCCCCCCTCCGCTCCACGGGCGGCCCCCGTCTCGGGCTGTCGGCGACGGCGGCCTGGAACGGGGCCGCGCAGAGCGCCGACGGGGAGATCGCCGGCGAGGCCCGGTTCGGCCGGCTCGGCGTGCTCGGCGCCGTCCGCGGGTTCGGCGACGCGTTCGACCGCGAAACGGAGACGAGCGGCGCGGCGCTCGCGCTGGCGGGCGGGGCGGTCTTCCGGCTCACGCGCCATCTCGCGGTCGCCGCGGACGCGGCGCACGTCGTCGCGGGCGCCGAGGGCGACGTCGCCTGGAGCGCCGGACTGCAGGTCGGGATCCCGTACACGCCTCACACGTTCTCGCTGATGGCCACGAACGTCAGCAGCGGCACCCTGCAGGGGGTGTCGACCGGGATTCCCGGCGTCGTCTGGTGGGGGTTCGAGTTCACGGTCCCGTTCAGCGGATTCGCGCGCTGGGGCGACATCTTCGAGCCGGAGGAGCTGGAGACCCCCCGGCACGCTCCCGCTCCCGGCGCCGCCGGTCCGGAGCGGGCCCGTCCCGCTGGTCCCGACGCGGGCGCCCGACACGTGGTCGAGGTCGGGATCCGCGGCTTCGAGTACGAGAGGTCGGAGCTCCGCGTCCCCGTCGGGACGGTCGTGCGCTGGATCAACCGGGACCCGGTCGGACACACGGTGACCTCGGACGACGACGACTGGTCCTCGTCGCTCGTCGGACCCGGCGACGTGTTCGAGCGGACGTTCGAGACGCCCGGCACCCATCCCTACCACTGCATCCCCCACCCCTACATGAAGGCCCGCGTGGTGGTCCTCGATCCCGGGGATCCCACTGGATCCGATACCCCGTAAGGAAGGTGGACATCATGAGAATCCCACGAACGGCGAGAGTCCTGGTCGCGACGGGCGCGGTCTTCGCCCTCGCGGCCTGCGGAGACGACGATCCCGCGGCGCCGAACGGCGGCGGGAACGGCGGCTCCGAGCCGGCGGCGGTGGCCGTCGTCTCGGGCGATGCGCAGGCCGGAAAGACCCTCGAGGCGCTGGCGGATCCGCTGGTCGTCCTCGTCACCGATGCGGACGGCGACCCCGTGGCCGGAGCCACCGTCGGCTGGACCGTGGCGACCGGCGGCGGAACCCTCTCGGACGCCAGCACCACGACCGACGCGCAGGGCCGCGCCTCGGTGACCTTCACGCCAGGCGCGACGCTCGGAACGAGCACGATCGCGGCCGGCGTCTCCGGCGTCGCCACACCCGCCGAGTTCACGATCGAGACGACGGTGATGCTGATCCGGATGCAGAACACGGCGTTCGTCGCGCCGGGAGGCGGCGATGCCGTGACGGTCCCGGTGGGAACGACGGTGGAATGGGTGAACCTCGACGCGGTCCAGCACACGGCGACGTCGACGGATGCGCCGGCGGGCGGAGCCTCCTTCGACAGCGGCCTGATGGGCGCCGGGGCGCGGTTCCAGTTCACGCCCCAGGTCGCGGGAACGTGGACCTACCTGTGCGAGGTGCACCCCGCGATCATGGTCGGGGCGACGATCACGGCCACCGATGGCGGCAACGGCGGCGGGGGCGGAGCCGAGGCGACCGCCGTCGCCGTCGTCTCCGGCGACGGCCAGAGCGGCAAGACCCTGGAGGAGCTCGGAGCGCCGTTCGTCGTTCTTGTCACCGACGCCGACGCCGATCCCGTCTCCGGCGCGACCGTCGACTGGAGCGTCACCTCGGGCGGCGGGACTCTCTCGGACGCGAGCACCACGACGGACGCCCAGGGAGAGGCCTCGGTGACCTTCACGCCGGGCTCGACGCTCGGTACGAGCACGGTCACGGCCGGGGTCGCCGGCGTCGCCACGCCCGCGGAGTTCACGGTCGAGACCACGATTCTCCTGATCCGGATGGAGAACACGGCGTTCGTCGCCCCGGACGGGTCCGACGACGCGACCGTTCCCGTGGGCACGACGGTCGAATGGGTTAACCTCGACGGAATCCAGCACACGGCCACGACGACCGACGTGCCGGCGGGCGGGGCCTCCTTCGACAGCGGGCTCCTGGCGAGCGGCGGGCGCTTTCAGTTCACGCCGGCGGTGGCGGGCACCTGGACGTACCTGTGCGAGGTCCATCCCGGGATCATGGCCGGGGCCACGCTCACCGCGAACTAGAGCGGGCCGGGCGGGTCGCGGGTGGTACGCGGGCGGGCCCGCGCGGCGGAATCGCGTGTGCGCCCGCCGCGCGGCCCGGAATCCTACGCCGTGGCGCCGGCCAGGGCCCGCGGGAACAGGATGTTGTTCTCCAGGTGGATGTGCTGGTGCGTCGCCTGCTCGAGATCGGCGAGGCCGTGCCACAGCGCGCGCCAGGTGTTGCAGGCCTCCACGGGCACCTGGTAGTCGTCGGTCAGCGCGCGGAGCCGGCGCAGGGCGGTGGCCGCCTCCTCGTGCTCGTGCTCCATGACGGAGACGGGCGCCGTGGCCATCGCGCCGCGGCCCTGATGGATGAGCGGGAAGAGGACCCGCTCCTCCTTCAGCATGTGCGACTGGAGCTCGGCCCGGAGGCCGCCGAGCACGGCCGCGAGCTCGGGGAGCCGCTCGGGCTCCTTGTCGCCGTGGGCGCGGACCACCTTCGCCGCCATCTCCGACAGCCTCGGCAGCTCTTCGCGCAGGGACGCGTGGTAGGTGCCGACGATGTGCTCGATCAGGTCGCCGAGCGGCGCGTCGGTCCAGCGCGACTCCCCGTCCTCCGGCCGCTGCTCCAGCTCGGACTCGATCTCCGCGATCACGGCGTCGAGGTCGAGATCCCGGTCCTCGCAGACCTTGGCGAGGGGCTTGCCGCCCCCGCAGCAGAAGTCGATCCCGTGCCGCGCGAACACCCGCGTCGCGAGCGGGTGCTCGGCGGCGAGGTGGCCGACCTTCATGGTTCCTTCGATGCTCAT
>JAWOIN010000095.1:0-5489 GCA_046484665.1 Gemmatimonadota bacterium | reverse complement strand
CCCTTCAGGCCGTGCACCTGGATCGCGATCCCCTGCGCCGCGCGGACCGGCGTTCGCTCCAGCGGAAGGTGGAGGTAGGTGTCGGCCCCGCCGGCACAGCCGATCGTGAGCACGCCCTCCTCCTCGGAGTCGAGGTTGATCAGGCGTCTTCCCTCGAGCATGTCGTCGGCGAGGCCAGCCGCACCGGTGAGGCCCGTCTCCTCGTCGATCGTGAACAGCAGCTCGAGCGGGCCGTGCGCGATGGAGTCGGCCTCGAGGACGGCCAGCATCGCGGCGACTCCGATCCCGTTGTCGGAGCCGAGGGTGGTGCCGTCCGCCGTCAGGTAGTCGCCGTCGCGGACCGGCCGGATCGCGTCGCGGGCGAAGTCGAAGTCCGTGCCGGAGTTCTTCTCCTGGACCATGTCGAGGTGGGCCTGCAGGATCGTGACGGGCGCCTCCTCCCGTCCGGCGGCCGCCGGCTTCCGGACGACGACGTTTCCTACCGCGTCCACCCTGTGCCGGAGGCCCGCTCGCTCGGCCATCTCGATCACGTAGGCGCGGGCGCGGTCCTCGTGCTTCGACCCCCGCGGGATCTCGAGGATGCGGTCGAAGTGCCTCCAGAGCGGCGACGGCTCGAGTGTCGAGACGAAGCTCATCGGGTCCCTCCCGGGGTGACCGCGGCGCCCGGCCCGTGCGAAAGCGCGGCGCGACGTGGTCCGCGCACGGCTGGCGCCGGAGAGTTGTTCGTGTCAGCTTGGAGGCACGTTAGCGGCCGCCCGGCGGAACGTCCACACGGGCCCCGCCCCGGCCGCGGGCGACCCCACCCGATCTCCCGACGGAGCGCCGCATGGCCGAACACAAGGACGTGCCCTACGTGCCCGCCTCCGCCCGCATGGCGGAGCTCACCTTCAAGGCCCTGGCGCTCGGCGTCGTGATGGCGATCGTGCTCGGCGCCGCGAACGCGTACGTCGGCATGAAGGCGGGGCTCACCGTCGCCGCCGCCTTTCCGGCCGCGGTCGTGGCGATGGCCGTTCTCCGTCCCTTCAAGGGGACGATCCTCGAGGAGAACATCGCCCGGACCACGGCGTCGGTCGGCGAGTCGCTGATGGCGGGCGCGATCTTCACGATCCCCGCCTTTGTGATCACGGGCGCCTGGGAGTCTCTCCGGTACTGGGAGAGCACGGCGATCATGTTCATCGGGGGCGTGCTCGGAGTCCTGTTCGTGATCGTCCTGCGCCGGACGCTCGTGGTCGAGGCCGACCTCCCCTTTCCGGAGAGCGTCGCCGCGGCCGAGATCGTGAAAGCCGGTCAGGGTGGACAGACGGGCGCGAGGTACGTGATCGGAGGCCTCGGGCTGGCCGCCCTCTGGGAACTGCTGAAGAACGGCAACGGGATCCTGCTCATCCGGGAGAAGACGGAGGCGGTGATCGGCTTCGGGCGCTCGAGCATCGAGATCCTCGGGGCCCGGACCGAGTACCCGGGCGGCGGACTCTACCTGTCGAGCCCGTCCGCGTCGCCGATGCTGTTGGGCGTCGGCTTCATCATCGGGCTGCGGGTCGCCGCGGTCCTGTTCTCGGGGGCTGTGATCGGCTGGCTGTTCCTCGTCCCGCTCGCGGTGTTCCTCAACCCCGGCCTGACCTCCGGTTCGGCCGCGGGAGCCGACCTGATCGCGCTGTCCGAGAACGTCTGGTTCAACCAAGTCCGGCCCCTCGCCGTGGGAACGATGATCGTCGCGGCGTTCTACACCCTTTACAACCTCCGGGGCCCGCTCGTCGGCGGCATCCGGAAGGCGGTGGGGGACTTCGGCGGGGCCGCGGGCGGCGAGGCCGCCGAGCGGACCGAGATCGACCTGCCGTTCAGCCGCATCTTTCCCGCGATCGGCGTGATGGGCGTGGCGACGTTCTTCCTCTACTGGTATTTCGCGCAGAACGTGCTCGGCGCGCTGATCCTGACCGTGGTCATGGTCGTGCTCGGCTTCCTGTTCGCGGCGGTGGCGGGCTACCTGGTCGGCCTGATCGGCAACTCGAACAACCCGATCTCCGGGCTCACGCTCAGCGCCCTGCTGATCGCGGCGATCCTCATGGTCGCGATCGGCCTCACCGACGTGCACGGGGTGGCGGCGGTCCTCGGCGTGGCCGGCGTCGTCTGCTGCGCCGCGGGTGTCGCGGGCGACATGATGCAGGACCTGAAGGTCGGCCACATCCTCGGCGGGACGCCGTGGCGGATGGAGCTCGCCGAGATCATAGGCGTGATCGGCGCGTCGCTGGTCCTGGCGACGGCCCTGAACGTCATGCATGCGGCCTACACGATCGGCTCCGCGGAGCTCCCCGCTCCACAGGCGGGCCTGATGGCCCTGATCGCGAACGGAATCGTCGGCGGGGAGATGGCGTGGCCGCTCGTGATCGTGGGGATGTTCTTCGCGATCGGGCTGATCCTGATCCAGGCTCCCTCCCCGATGCTGATCGCGGTCGGGATGTACCTGCCCTTCTACTCGACGGCCGCGATCTTCCTGGGCGGGCTCATCCACTGGGCCTTCACGAAGGCGCTCGACCGCAAGGGGGCGAGCGACGCGGAGCGGACCGACGCGTCGAACCGCGGCATCCTGCTCTCCTCGGGGTTCATCGCGGGGGAATCCCTGATGGCCGTGCTGCTGGCGTTCGTGTTCATGGGCTCGGACTTCCTTCCCGCGATCGACCGGTGGAAGGCGGCCCTGACGCCGGCCGGAGAGCCCAGCTTCCTGCTCGGACTGCTGATCTACCCGATCGTGATCGCCCTGCTCGCGTGGTTCCCGGTCCGGAACGTCACGGGCACGCGGGGCGCGCTGCGGCGGTGATCGTGCGCGGACGGCGCGCGGTCCGCTCTTCGGGGAGGGCCTGAGGCGTGGGCCGCGGGCCCGATCCGCTGGCTGGCGTCAACCTCCTCGACATCCGGCCGATCCGGACGGCGGAGTGGTCGGAGGCCGACGGCCGGGTGGTCCTCGAGCGCGCGGCGCCCGCCGAGCTGGGACTCCGGGGAATCCGCGGGCGGCTGGACCACTGGCTCGCGACTCCGCGCGTTCGTCTGGACGAGACGGGCTCCTTCGCCTGGGTGCGGTTCGACGGACGGGCTACGGTGCGCGACGTCGTGTCCGCCGTGCGGCTGCGCTTCGGGTCGGAGGCGGAACCGGTCGAGGAGCGTCTCGGATCCTTCGTCCGGCTTCTCCGGCGTGAGCGGCTCGTCCGCTACGCGGGCGTCGACGACTGATCCCGCCGGGCCGGGACGCCCCCGGCCCTCTGATTCCCGGTTGCCTCCGGGTCGGGGCTCAGCGCTCCCGCGCGAGTCCCGACAGGACGCCCCGCAGGATCCCGGCGGCCCGATCCACGTCCCCTTCCGTAAAGACCAGCGCCGGACGGAACCGGACGGAGCGCGCGCCGCAGGTCAGCGTCGCGAGCCCGGCGTCCCAGCAGCGGGAGCGGACGACGTTGCGCTTCTCGCCGTCCGGCAGGTCGAACGCGAGCATCAGCCCCCGTCCCCTCGCGTTCGAGACGAGAGCCGGAAACTCCTCCTCGAGCTCCCGCAGACGTGCGAGGAACGTCGCGCCCGTGCGGGCGGCCGCCTCTACCAGCCGCTCATCCCGCATGATCTCCAGGTATCGCGCGCAGCGGACCATGTCGACCAGGTTGCCGCCCCAGGTCGAGTTGATGCGGGACGAGACGTGGAACACGTTCCGCTCGACCTCGTCGATCCTGCGCGTGGCCATGATCCCGCACACTTGCGTCTTTTTGCCGAACGCCACGATGTCGGGACGGACCCCCATCGCCTCGAACGCCCACATCGCGCCCGTCGTGCCCATCCCGGTCTGGACTTCGTCGAAGATCAGGAGCGCCGCCCGCTCGTCGGCGATCCGGCGCAGGCCCTTCAGGAACTCGGGTCGGAAGTGGTTGTCTCCACCCTCGCCCTGGATCGGTTCGATCAGGATCGCGGCGATTCCGTGCGCGTCCCGGTCGAACGCCTCCTCGACCTGACGAAGGGCCCGCTCCTCCGCCTCCTCCGCCTCCTCCGCGTCGATCGGGAACCGGAGCTTCGGATTGTCGACGCGAGGCCACTCGAACTTCGGGAACAGGTCCGTCTTCGTCGGGTCCGTGTTCGTGACCGACAGCGCGTAACCGCTTCTTCCGTGGAACGCCTCGCGGAAGTGGAGGATGCTGTCGCCCCCTGCTTCGACCCCGAGGGCCCGGTTGCGGCGGGCCTTCCAGTCGAAAGCGGCTTTCATGGCGTTCTCGACCGCCAGCGTTCCGCCCGCGACGAAGAACAGGTAGCGATAGTCGTCCGGCGCCGCGATCTCCCGGAAGGTCCGGACGAAGCCGGCGTACTCCTGCGAGTAGACGTCGCTGTTCGCCGGGTTCGCGAGCGCCGCCCGCATCAGCGCGGACCGGAACTCCGCGTCCTCGAGCCCGGGGTGGTTGTGCCCGACCGGCAGCGTCGAGAAATACGTGTAGCAGTCCAGGTACTCCCTGCCGTCCCGCGCGTCCACCATCGTCGTTCCGCGTGAGCGCGCGAGATCGATCACCAGGTGGAAGCCGTCGACGAGGATGTTCTCCCGCAGGATCGGAAACACGTCCTCGGGCGCGGTAAGTGGCGAGGCGGGGGGAGCCGTGGTCATGAGCGTCATGTTCGTCCTCCGGAGGGGTCCGTGAGCGAAGAAGCTAGCGACGCGACGGAGGCTCCGACAGCCCCGCGCGGGACGGCCCGCGCCTTGCCGGACTGGGCGCGGGTCGCCGGTCCCGCCGACACGGATGCGGCTGCGGCGAATCGCACATGATGTTGTCGCACAACGGTATGACCACATTCATCTGAACCCGGTCGGCAAGTGCCGTGCGGCGCGGAGGTGTGAACGGAATGCAGATCGCGCGAAGCCGGGAGCACGCGCAGGCGTTTCGACTCGGAGCGTGGGACCTCGAGCGCCTCGTCCAGGTCCTCGGCGGCGACGCGAAGGTGACCCGCATCGCGGTGGAGCTGGCGGACGGTTCGACGATCGGGGTCTCCAACGCCCGGGAAATCCTCGAGATCCCGAACGCGGCAGGTCGCTCCATCGAGGGGATCACCATCGAGAGCGCGCCGTCGGCCTTCCTCGCCACGCCCGATGATCCTCCCCGCCTCATCCTCGTTCGCCTGCGCGACCGGGTTCGGGGACCGATCTCCTACCACGTCTCGGGGGACGAGCGAGCGGTGGAGCGGCTCGCCGGCGCCCTCGACGACTGGTGCGCCTCCGTGACTCCGTGGTACGGCGACCTCGCGACGGCGACCCGGATGCTCCTCGCGTTCCGCAGCGTCGTGGCGCTCGGGGGGATCGCACTATTCGTGCTGGCGGTTCACGTGCTCGCCGGCGGAGCCGCGTGGCCGGCGGCCGCGGCCGGATCGCCCGCGGTCCTCGCGGCGCGGACCGCGGCGGCGGGCGCCCTGGTCCTGCTGTCGGGAGCCGTCCTCGTCGCGAACCTCCGGCGCGCGACCCTGTTTCCCGTGGCCCAGTT
>JAWOIN010000062.1:0-48336 GCA_046484665.1 Gemmatimonadota bacterium | reverse complement strand
GGTCGAGGATCGTGGCCAGCCCGAGCCGGTAGCGCTCCTGCGTGACCCGCAGGTCCTCGGCCTCCAGAGCGCGCAGATCACGCTGCGCGCCGCCGAGGTCGACCTCATCCGGCGCCGCTTCGACTACCAGCTCGGGCTCGCCCGGCTCGAGGCCATCCTCGGCGCCGACCTGCGCGACTGAACCGCCCGGGCGCGGGGGTCACTCGGCGTCCTCGAGCCGCTCGCCCCAGGCCCTGAGCTCGGCCCGCTTCTCCTCGCTCACCGTCGGGTAGGCGAGCCCCAGGCTCTCGAGGGCCCGGACGAGGACGTCGGCGACGGCGGCGCGCATGAACGGCTTGTCGTCGGCGGGGATCGCGTACCACGGGGCCCACGGGCGCGACGTGGCGTTCAGCGCCTCCTCGAAGGCCCGCATGTAGTCGTCCCAGTGCGCGCGCTCTGCGACGTCCGCCGACTCGAACTTCCAGTTCTTCTCCGGCTCCTCGATCCGGGCCACGAACCGCCGCCGCTGCTCCCGCTTCGAGACGTTCAGCCAGAACTTGAGGATCGCGGTCCCGTTGCGGGCCAGGTGCTTCTCGTGGTCGGCGATCGACTCGAATCGCTCCTTCCAGATCCGATTCCCCTTCGGCCGGACCGGGAGCCGCTGGCCGTCCAGGATCTCCGGGTGGACGCGCACCACGAGGACCTCCTCGTAGTAGCTCCGGTTGAAGATCCCGATCCGCCCGCGCTCGGGAAGGCGGATCGCCGTGCGCCACAGGAAGTCGTGGTCGAGCTCTTCGGGCGTCGGCCGCTTGAACGAGAACACCTGGCAGCCGGCCGGGTTGATCCCCGACATCACGGCGCGGATCGTCCCGTCCTTGCCCGCCGCGTCCATCGCCTGGAACACGAGCAGCACCGACCAGCGGTCCTGCGCGTACAGCATCCGCTGGAGCTCGCGCAGCCGCTCGATGCTCGCCTCGAGTTCCTTCCGGGCCCGCTTCTTCCCGGGGTCGTCGTCCGGCGCGGTGGGCGCCTTCCGCAGGTCGAAGGACCCGTCGAACGGGACGAGGAAGGGACTCTTCACGGCCTGGAACATCGTGCGCTCCACGGGGACGGTGGAAGTTCGGGAGCCCGGATTCGAGGACGCCGTCCGGCCCGCGCCTTCACGGTCGGAAGACGGCGGAGGGAAGTCAAACGGGCGAGCCCGCGGCCGCGCGCGCCTTCCCTTGCCCGGAGAGCCGCGCCTTCCCCATCCTGCACGCGACCGGGTCGCCGACGGAACGCGGTATTCGGAATCCGGAGCGCGGAAGGCGAAACGAGGGAAGCAACCGGATGCGGACGCAATTCGAAGGCCTGTACGAGGGCCGTACCGTCCTGGTGACCGGTCACACCGGCTTCAAGGGCTCGTGGCTCGCCCTGTGGCTCGGGGAGCTGGGCGCCGACGTCGTCGGCTTCTCTCTGCAGGAACCGCCCACCGAGCCGAGCAACTTCGACGTCAGCGACATCGGCCGGCGCCTCACCGACGTGCGCGGCGACGTTCGCGATCTCGACCGGCTCGTCCAGGTGATCGAATCGCATCGGCCGTCCGTCGTCTTCCACCTCGCCGCCCAGTCGCTCGTGCTGCAAGGCGTCGCCGAGCCGCACCCGACGTTCGAGACGAACGCGCTCGGGACGGTGAACGTGATGGAAGCCATCCGCCGCACCGACTGCGTTCGCGCGCTGGTGAGCGTCACCACCGACAAGGTGTACCACAACGAGGAGTGGCTCTGGGGCTACCGCGAGACGGATCGCCTCGGGGGCCACGACCCTTACAGCGCCAGCAAGTCGATGGCCGAGCTGGCCGTCTCGGCCTATCGCGACACCTACTTCGCCCCCGCCACCTTCGATCGTCACGGCGTGGCCGTGGCCTCGGCGCGCGCCGGCAACGTCATCGGCGGCGGCGACTTCGCCCGGTACCGCCTGGTGCCCGACTGCGTGCGTGCGCTGGTCGAGGGCACCCCGATCGGCATCCGCAACCCGCTCAGCGTGCGGCCGTGGCAGTTCGTCCTCGAGCCGCTGTCCGGCTACCTGTGGCTGGGCGCGCGGCTGCTGCTCGACGGTCCCGGGTTCGCCGAGGCCTGGAACTTCGGTCCGCTGGAGAACGAGGGCGTTCCGGCCCGCGACCTAGCGGACGAGCTGATCGCGCTGTGGGGATCCGGCGAGTGGGTCCACGAGGATCCCGGCTACGCGCGGATCGAGACGGGCCACCTGCGTCTCAGCTGGGAGAAGGCCGCCGTCCGCCTCGGCTGGCGACCCGTCTACGGCTGGAAGGAGGCGCTGGCGGAGATCGTCGCCTGGCACAAGGCCCACGTCGCGGGCGAGGACATGTTCGCCGTCGGCCGTCGGCACGTGCTCGACTACGCGAATCGCGCGCGGGACCTCGGCCTGGCCTGGGCCTCGTCGGCCTGAGACTCCCGCACGCCCGGCCCCGCTCCCCTCAGGCGCCCGCGACGGGAAGAGCGAGGCGGACCGTCGTCCCGGCCCCGGAGTCGAACTCCGTCGTCAGCTTCCCGCCCGCACGGTCCACCATGAGCCGCGCGCCTCGCCGACGTGACGCTGACGAGCCTCGCGGGATCCGCCCGCTCCGGCTAGGATCGGGTCGTCCGCCCGCCGGAAGCCCGCTCCCGCCAGGAGGCCTCGAATGTCCAGGTTCCGCTCGCGCGTCCCGGGCCGCGCCGCGCTCGCGCCGGCCCTCGCAGCGCTCGCGTTCGCGGCGCTTCCCGCTCCGGGCGTCCGTCCCCTCGCCGCGCAGGACGCGCCCGAGGCGCGCGCCGGCCGCTCCGTCGTCCGGATGCCGGGCGTGTTCGAGGGCCTGCCCTTCTCTCCCGCGGTCCGCGCCGGCGGCCTCATCTTCCTGTCGGGCCAGATCGGGGTCCTGCCGGGGGAGATGACGCTCGTCGAGGGCGGGCTCGAGCCCGAGACGCGGCAGACGATGGAGAACGTCCGGGACGTCCTCGCGGCCGCGGGAGCGTCGCTCGGGGACGTCGTGAAGTGCACGGTGTTCCTGGCCGACATCGCCGACTGGCCGGACTTCAACGCGGTCTACGCGGAGTACTTCCCGGAGGACCCGCCCGCCCGCGCGGCCCTCGCCGCCACGGGCCTCGCGCTCGGCGCGCGGGTGGAGCTGGACTGCATCGCAGCGGACCCGGCGGCGCGCTGAGGCGTCGCCGGGCCCGGACCGGGCCCTTCTCAGGCGGGCCCGCTCAGCGTGACCGTGACCTCGTGCTCGAGCCCGTCGTCCCCGATCGGGATCTCCATGGACGGAAGCGCGCGACCGTCCAGCAGGACCTCGACCACTCCGTTGCCGGTTCGACCCGGATTCTCGATCCGGATCACGTAACGCGCGGATCCCACGCGCAGCGAGACGCGGCAGCGCTCCCACTCCGGGGGCAGGCAAGGAGAGACCCGCAGCCGGTCGGCCCGCCGATCGATCCCGAGGATCGCCTCGACGCCCAGGCGGTAGAGCCAGGCCGCCGAGCCCGTGTACCAGGTCCAGCCGCCGCGGCCGGTGAGCGGGGGGGCCCCGTACACGTCCGCCGCCGTCACGTAAGGCTCGACCCGGTAGCGCTGGACGTCGCGCGGCGTCCCCGCGCGGCGCACCGGACTCAGCCAGTCGAACAGGCGGTACGCCATACCGCCGTCCCCGAGCGCCGCGAACGCCCATGCCACCCATACGCCGGCGTGCGTGTACTGCCCGCCGTTCTCCCGGACACCCGGTGGATAGCCACCGATGTAGCCCGGATCCCGCTCGGGGCGGTCGAACGGCGGCGTCAGCAGCAGGACCAGCCGGTCGTCCAGCCGAATCAGCTCCTCCGCCACCGACCGCATGGCCCGTCGCGCCCGGAAGGGATCTCCGGCGCCCGACAGGACCGCCCACGCCTGGCTGATCGAGTCGATCCTCACATCCCTGCTGCGGGCCGAGCCCAGCGCCGTGCCGTCGTCCCAGAACGCCCGGAGATACCAGGCTCCGTCCCAGGCCGACTCCTCGACGCTCGACCGGTACGCCTCCGCCATCCGGGCGTATCGCGCCGCCCGGGCGTGTTCGCCCCGTGCCGTCGCCAGCTCCGCCAGGTCCGGCAGGACGCGGATCAGGAACCACGCCAGCCACACGCTCTCGCCGCGCCCCTCCTCCCCCACGCGATTCAGGCCGTCGTTCCAGTCCCCCGTTCCGATGAGCGGCAGGCCGTGCGGTCCGCGGGTCGCCCCCCGGTCCGCGGCCCGGACGCAGTGCTCGTACAGCGTGCCGCTCTCGGGACCGGGATCGAAGCGCCCGTATCGTTCTGACTCCCCGGGCTCGAGCTCCGGCGCCTCGAGGAACGCGATGCGCTCGTCGAGGACCGACTCGTCACCCGTGCGCTGCACGTACGCCGCCGTCACGTACGGCAGCCACAGCAGGTCGTCGGAGACGCGAGTGCGGACGCCCGTGGTGGTTCCCGGTTGCCACCAGTGGAGGACGTCGCCCGCGGCGAACTGGCGGGCCGCGGCCTCGAGGATCTGGGCCCTGGCCAGATCCGGCGCCGCGTGGAGCAGCGCGAGCACGTCCTGCAGCTGGTCGCGGAATCCGAAGGCGCCGCTGGACTGGTAGAGCGCGCAGCGCCCCCACAGGCGGCTCGAGAGCGACTGGTAGAGGAGCCATTGGTTCAGGACGAGGTCGAACGCGGGATCCGGGGTCTCGACCCGGAGGGCGCCGAACAGCTCCTCCCACCGGTCCGTGGTCCGCGTCGCCGCGCCCTCGGCGGCCGGGGGATCCCGCCAGGCGCGGACCCGCTCAAGGGCGGCCTCGCGGTCCGACTCCTGGCCCAGCAGGAAGTGCACCTCCTTCGCCTCGCCGGGCCCGATGTCGAGGTGCACCATGTACGCGGCGCAGGCGTCGCGGCCCGGCTCGACGGCGCCCGAGAGCCCGATGCGCCCCAGGGCGGCGGGCCAGGCCGGATCGCCCCCTTCGCCCAGGAACTCCGTCCGATCGACGGTGAGTCCGTGGGGAGGCAGACTGGCGGAGAGGAACGCCACCCGCTCGCCGAACCCTTCCCGGAAGGGGTTGCGCGCGAGGAGCGCTCCCGTCCCCGGATCGAAGTCCGGAACCACGTGATGGGCCTCGGCGCTCCTCAGGGCGCCCAGGACCCACTCGGCGAAATACGTGGCCGTGATCCGGCGCGGCCGCGCCAGTCGGTTCTCGAGCCGGAGGCGGACCAGCTTCAGGGGCGCGTCCGGGGCGCAGGTCACCTCGAGCGTCTGACGCAGGCCCCGCGTCTCGGACCCGTAGACGCTGGCGCCCGCCGCGTGCCTGACCTCGATGGGCCCCGGCGGTCCCGCCGGCAGCGGCGTCGGGCTCCAGAACTCCGCGGTCTCCTCGTCCCGAAGGTAGAGGGCCTCCGAAGGCGGGTCGCGAACGGGGTCGTTCCCCCACGGCGTCAGCCGGTTCTCCGAGGCGTGCATGGACCAGGTGGATCCGAGTCCTGCCTCCGTCACCAGGCAGCCGAAGGTCGGGCTCGCGAGGACCTGCGCCCACGGTGCCGGTGGCGGCCGGCCCGATCGGACCCGCATCACGTACTCTCTTCCGTCGGGACTGAATCCCCCGATCCCGTTGAAGAACATGAGCGCTTCCCGCCGGCGCGGCTGCCGCGCGGCCTCCCGCCGGATCTCGCCCGAGGTGACGGGGACGAAGGGCGGAAGCCGGACCGGCGGTCGCCGCAGACCCTCGAACCGGGCGGCCAGGTCGCCCCGCTCGCCCCGCAGGATGACCCTCGCCACGCTCTCCAGCATGGTCCTGTCCGGGTCGGGACAGGACTCGGCTCCGATCAGGTGGATGCCGCCCGGCAGACCGATCCAGGGACCGCCGGCCGCCTCGTCGACGGCCTTCGACAGCCGGTCCCGCATGGGCCGCGCGTACCCCGAGGACACGAGGTCGAGGATCACGAGGTCCACGCGGAGACCGCGGGCGCGCCAGTACCGATGCGCTCGCAGCAGCTCCTCGACGAGACGCATCTCGCCGGCGTCCTCCACCTCCACGAGCACGATCGGGTCGTCGCCCGAGACGCCGTACTTCCACAGCTCCGGCTGCGGCCGGTCCCAGCGCGCGAGGACGTCCGGCCGGGCCCGGAACGGACCGCACGGATGGAGCGCGAGCGTGAGCAGGGTCTGCAGGCTCTGCACGTCGTCCGGGGCGATTCCGATCTCGTGCAGGTCGAGCTCGGCGCGCTGGCGCGAGAGGCGGATCGCCTCGCTCACGTGGTGCATGGAGGAGAAGAACTCGAGGTCGCGCAGGACCTTGGGCTTCGACTCGCCGACCGCGGTGAGAAACGCGAGCTCGACCTCCTCGCCCGGAGCGAGATCGACCGGGCAGGCGAGGGCCAGCACCGGGTCCAGGGGCATCCCGTCCACGCCCGAGAGCTTGACCCATGGCCCCTGGAGCGCCGCCGGGCGGCGCCAGCTTCCCCAGCGCCCCAGGAAGCGAAGGCGGTCCGTCTCGAACTCGAGCCGCGATACGTCCAGTCCCTCCGGGGCGACGAGGGTGTGTCCCACGAACGCCACCCGCTCCTCCGGGCTCCGCCGCCGGCGCCAGGCGAGCAGGACCCGCTCCTCCGGCAACCAGGCCGTGCGGACGAAGAGACGGCTGAACGCCGGATGACGCTCGAACGCCGGAAGCGGCTCGAGCACGGGCTCGGCGCAGCTGGCGACCACGAGCCGGCGGGGCGCGGTGTCCTCGTTCGCCAGCGTCACCAGCCGGATCTCCACGTCGTCGTCGGGAGCGACCGCCACCCGCATCCGCAGCGCGATTCCCCCGTGGCGCCTTCGGAACTCCGCGAGGTGGGGAGCGAAGAGCACGTGGCCCTTCCCCGCGTCGGTTCCCACCGGAGCGGCGCCCGCCGACCAGAGATCCCCGCGGTCCAGGTCGCGCACGTAGATCCACGTCCCCCCGTCGTCGAGCGTCGGATCCGGGCTCCAGCGGGTGACGGCCGTCCCCCTCCACCGCGCGCCGCCACCGCCCCTGCCCGTGACCAGGACGGAGAGGCTCTCGTTGGAGAGGAGCAGCGCCTCCGGAAGCGGCGAGGTCTCCGACACCGTCCACGGGCGGACGTGTGGCGGCCCCGGCGGCAGTTCCGGGATCCGCGCCCGGCCCCCGTCGGTCCAGCTCTGCCGGACGGGCACCCTCCATGGCGTCCGCTCGTGCAGAAGGTGCTCGTACGTGGACACGCGGGGATCCGAATGGAACCGGTCCTGCATCGTCCGCGCCCCGAGGCGATTCCCGACGGCCGCGAGGATCATGCCCTGGTGATGGGCCATGTAGGATCGGACGATGCGGGGTCTCGCGCCGTTCCGTCGGGACGGCGCCCCGAAATCGATCGCCTCGTACAGCCCCGTGGGTCCCGACATCCCGAAGGCATCGAGCCGCTTCACGTTCCGCAGGACCGCCTTCGGAGCCAGCGTCAGGGCGAGGAGCGAAGCGTAGGGAGCGATCACGAGCCTGTCTCCCAGGTCGCGCCGCAGCCCCAGCTCGGGCACGCCGAAGGCGCGGTACTGGTAGCTCGCGTCTCCGCCGATCTGGTGGAAGCCGGACTCCGAGATCCCCCACGGCACTCCGTGCCGACGCGCGAAGCGACGCTGCTGCCGCACCGCGGCGCGACAGGAGCGGCCGAGGAGGGAATAGGAGGGCGTGCTCAGGAAGAGCGCCGGCAGGAGGTACTCGAACATCGTCGCGCCCCAGGAGAGGAGCACGGGTCCGTCCCCGAGCAGACCGAACGGCCTTCCGAGCCGCAGCCAGTGCTCCGCCGGGACATCTCCCTTCGCGATCGCCAGGTAGCTCGCCAGACGGGCCTCCGACGCGAGCAGGTCGTAATAGTTCGGATCCGCCTCCTCCCGCGTCACGTCGAAGCCGATGTGGAAGAGGCCCCGGCGCCGGTCGAACAGGAAGCCGAAGTCCATCTCCTCCACCCGCTCCTCCGCCTCGGCGGCGAGCTCGTCCAGGTCGCGGGTCAGCCGCCGCGCCGCGTTCGCCCCCCGGTGCAGCTCGTCCTCGAGGCGCCGGGCCCACGGGATCAGGGCCGGATCGGACACGGTCTCCTCGAGCCTCCGGAGCAGTCTCAGCCCTCTCGATGCCGCGAGCGGCACCGCATCCAGCGGGATCGGTCCGGACAGGGTCTCGCGCAGAACCCGCCACGTCTCGCCCGCGCCGTTGTGGGGCAGGTCGGCGAGAGCCGGCGGGGGATCGTCCAGGGTGTGCAGCCAGGGATGGAGGGTCCCGCACAGGCGCTGCAGCACACCCACGTGCTGGTGCAGCTTCTGCGCCCACTCCAGGAGCTGCGGAAGGAGATCGAGACGTTGGGCCGCCATCTCTGCCTCGGCCAGCGACGCCACCTCTTCGTCCAGCGCGACCAGCTCCGTTTCAGCGAACCCCCGGAGCAGGCGGGCGCAGCTGGAGGGCCGCTCGGCGGCGCGGCTCACGGCCGACAGCATCGCGTCGAGTCGGGATCGCAGAGGCCGGGCAAGCTCGCGGAGCTCCGGCTCCCGCACCTTCGCGACCGTCTCGCGGGCCGCGCGCAGCGTGTCCTCGAGGCCGCGGGCGAGGCGGGGTCCCAGCACCGGGTCCCGGTGGACGTCGCGGATTCCCTGGCGGAGGACGATCAGGGCTGCCGCGAGGTTGCCGCTGTCCACCGTCGAGACGTAGCGAGGTTCCAGGGGACGAAGGTCGTCGATGGCATACCAGTTGAGGTAGTGTCCCCGGTGCCGCTCCAGGCGGCGCAGCGTCTCGAGCGTGTTCTGGCAGATCGCCTGGAGCACCAGCGGTCCGACGTAGCCCAGGTCGTACGCCGACAGCGTCGCCGCGAGCATCATTCCGATGTTCGTGGGGGAAGTCCGTCGGGCCACTGCGCCGTCCCGGTCCTCCTGGAAGTTGTCGGGCGGGAGCCAGTGATTCTCCGAAGTGAGATACCGCTCGAAGAAGAGCCAGGTGCGGAGCGCCAGCCGCCGCAGCTCCCTCTCCTCCCGCTCCGAAGGTCCGGAGCCGCGCCACCCGATGAGCGGCCACCCGACGAGGGCCGCCAGGACCGGGGAGAACAGCCACGGAAGCGCCAGGCAACCCACGGCGGTCAGGGCGCCGGGCCGGAACAGGACCGTCGCTCCGAGCACCGCGATCCCCAGAAGCGCCGCCGGCGCGAGGGCTCGCCACGCGGCCGAGACCGGGCTGCGCGGCCCCGACGACCGGGCCGTGGTGGCGGCGGTCGTCCACTGGAGGAGGTGCCGCCGCGTCACGACCACCCGGGCCACGGTGCGGACGATCGCATCGACCGAGACCATCGCCTCGTACGGGAGAAGTACCAGCGCCAGGATCCACCGACCGGCCACGGTCCAGGTCGGAGCCCCCTGCAGGTGGAGCGGCCCGCGGGTCGCATGCCCGATCCTCGGGCGCCCGCGTCGTCCCGCCAGGAGGCGTCGGGCCGCGCCCGCGGCACCCAGGAAGCTGGGCACGCCGAGGACCAGGGCGGCGAGCCCGGTCCACAGCCACGCCGATGCGCCCCCCAGGGCCCAGCCGCCGAGCAGCAGCGCGAGCAGGGAGGGAGCCTGCAGGCTCCGTCGCAGGTTGTCGACGATCTTCCAGCGATCCAGCGCCCCGAGCCGGTTGTGGAGCCGTCCCCCGTCGGCCGACGGGACGTGGGGAAGCAGCCAGGGCAGCAGCTGCCAGTCGCCGCGGATCCAGCGGTGCTGGCGGCGCATGTGGCTCACGATGTCGGCCGGACTCGTCTCGTAGAGGTGGACGTCGACCACGAGACCGGCCCGTCCGTGCACCCCCTCGAACAGGTCGTGGCTCAGGAGGGCGTTCTCCGGCGCACGGCCCGCGAGGCTGCGCTCGAACGCCTCGACGTCATAGACCCCCTTCCCCGCGTAGATCCCCTCTCCGAACAGGTCCTGGTAGACGTCCGAGACGGCGTGCGAGTAGAGGTCGAGGCCCGTCTCGGCCTCCATGAGCCGTGCGAACACCGTCGGCTCACCGCCGCCCGGTCCCGTCTCGATCCCGGGCTGAAGGACCGTGTATCCCTCGGTCACCCCGCCACGGTCGTCGAAGCGGGGCCGGTTGAGCGGGTGCGCCATCGTGCCGAGGAGCCGGGCCGCCGCTCCCGGCGGCAGCTGCGTGTCGGCGTCCAGGGTGAGGACGTACGGCACGCCGCGCAGATCCTCGCCTCGACCGACCGCGATCTCCAGACCGCAGTGCGTCGCTCCCTGCAGAAGCCCGTTGAGCTGGTGGAGCTTTCCTCGCTTTCTCTCCCACCCCATCCACGCGCCCTCGCGCGGGTTCCACTTCCGCGGTCGCAGCAGAAGCGCGAAGGGAGCATGCCCGCCTTCTCCGTGCTCCTCGTTCAGGCGCACGGTTCCCTCGGTGGCACGCCGGAGCAGCGCGGCGTCCTCCGGCGTCTCCTTCGCGGGAGCGTCGGGCAGGTCGAGGAGGAGAGCCCAGAGCAGGTTCGGGTCTGAGTTCCCCAGGTAGCGGACCTCGAGGGAGGAGAGGAGCTCGTCCACCTCGGCGGCGCCGTGGACGATGACCGGCACCGCGACGACCGCACGGGCGTCGTCCGGAATGCCCCGGGAGAACTCCAGCTTCGGCAGCACGTCGGGAGCGACCACGATCGACGCGACCCAGTTCGCGATCGCGAGGCCGACCGAAGAAAAGGGGATCACCGCGAGCAGGAGGAGCGCCGCGAGTCGCCACTCCCCGACGGAAAGGCCAGCCAGCAGGAGGCCGAGGCCGGTCAGCGGCAGGACCGTGAGCGAAACGGCCAGACCGAAGTACAGGAACCCGGTGCGGCGTAGCGCCAGTCGCCGGAGGCGCGCACGCGTGGGGAGATGGTACCCCACCCGGCTCTCCAGCTCGTTGCGTCCGGCGGCGATCAGCCACCAGCCGACGTGCGCCGTCCTGCCACCTCCGCGCGCCTGGGCGGCCAGAGCCAGGCGGAGCGCCTCCAGGGCCACCGCTCCCTCGCTCGCCTCGCAGCCCCGCGCCAGTTGCTCGACGACGCGCCGGTAGCGGTCCCGTGTCTCGAAGTTCATCCGGCCGTAGACGCGCGCGGGGTCCCGCCGCAGCGTCCGTTCGACCTGACTCACGCGCTCGACGAATACGTGCCAGTCGTTGGTTGCGATCGCTCGCAGGCTCGTGATGCAGCTGGCGACGACCGTCACGGGGTCGGGTCCCTCGCCCGCGTCGGCGCCCGACGGCGACACAGGATGCTCGCTCCCGGCCCGAGGCATCGATGGCTCGACCCCGAACAGCTCTCCGGTCCATGCCGCGAGGGTCTCCAGCAGCAACAGGCGGAGTGCGGCCGGCATCGCCCACAGCTCCCCGATCGTGAACGGCTCGCCCTCGTGGTAGCCCATGGCGCGCGGGGCAAGTCGATCCAGGTCGAGCTGACAGCGGGCGTCCTGCACCACGGCCCGGGAGAAGCCGACGATCCGCGGCTCTTCCGCGTCGTCGGGGGCGAGGGGGAGCTGTCGGAAGTAGGATGGCGGAAGCGACTCGGCCAGCTGTCTCAGGCTCTCCCGCACCAGATGCTCGTTGTCGAGCATCCACTCGACCACCCGCGGATGCCGGCCCGCCGCGTCGGAATCCGCGAGCATGGTCCGGTAGACCCGTCCGAAGGCGCGGTCGAGACGACGAAGCCGGCGCCGGATGCCGGGTCGCTTCCGGGGTCGGAGCCACTTCGTTCCATTTCCGGCGTCGGGAGCATCGCTCACCGGGGCGACGGAACCCCGCGCTCGGCGGCGGGCGCCGACGCGGGCGCGAGCCCGGCGGGCCTGGGCTGGTCCTGCAGCACGAGCACGGGCAGCCGTCCGTGGACGAGCACGTGGCTCACGACGGGCCCGTAGGGGAAGGGAGAGTCCTGAGAGACGCCGTGCGCGCTGACGACCAGGAGACTTCCCTCGGCTCCCCGCTCGTACTCGGCCAGGGACCGGACCACGCTCGGCGCTTCGACGAGGTCGACGGCCACGGTCAGATCAGGAGAGGAGAGCCGCTCGGCCATCGCGTCGAGGTATGCCCGGGCGGCGGCCCGGTTCGCCTCTATCAACCGGGTACGGTAGACGCGGTTCACGAAGTCGCCCGGGGTGCGCTCGGGAAACTCCGGCACGGCCACCACGTGCAGCATCCGGAGCTCTCCGCACAGATGGCGGGCGAGGCGCGCGGCGATCGACAGCGACCAGTCTCCCTGGTGGGAGCAGTCCACTGCCACGACCACCCGCTTCACCCGGGGGAGCCCGAGATCGTCGACGGGAGCGTCACCCGCGCGGACGACGAGAACCGAGACGCCGACGCGCTCCACGACTTTGTGGGCGACTCCACCCAGGCCGAAATCGCCCGGGCCTCCGTGGCCATGGGAGCTCAGGATGATGAGATCGACCGCGCGGAGCCCCGCGACGCGGACGATCTCGGTCGGCGCTCGGCCCTCGGCCAGCTCGAGCTCGACCCGCAGGCCGCTCTCCCGCATCCGGAGCGCGAGGCCCTCCAGGTAGCTGCGCGCCTTCGCGCGTCGGATCCGCCAGTTGACGCTGTCGAGGGGCGTCCCGCCGGCTCGGGCGTGCGCGAGAACGTGGAGGAACAGGATCTCGGCCCCGAACGCCTCGCCGATCGCCCGACAGTGCGGAAGGACGACTTCGGCGGTGCGTGAGCCGTCGAGCGGCACGAGTACGCGTCGGATCGGTGTGGTCATCGCCGGACTCCGGCCGCGGATCGCGGGATTCTCCGCCACATCGGCGATTCCGCACGACGAGACGGTCGCGGACGATCCCGCCTGGAACGACGGACCGAAAGGGAAGCTCGCCGGTGGAAAGCGTCCGGCTGTGGCGACACCTGGTCCGCCGCCGCGTGAACTTCTCTCGTACCATGATTGATACAGCGGCAGCCGCCGGGAGGTCCTCCGCCGCGCGCTTCTGCGCTGTCGGGCCGGATCGGGGTCCGGCCGGGGGAGATGACGCTCGTCGAGGGCGGGCTCGAGCCCGAGACGCGGCAGACGATGGAGAACGTCCGGGACGTCCTCGCGGCCGCGGGAGCGTCGCTCGGGGACGTCGTGAAGTGCGCGGTGTTCCTGGCCGACATCGCCGACTGGCCGGCCTTCAACGCGGTCTACGCGGAGTACTTCCCGGAGGACCCGCCCGCCCGCGCGGCCCTCGCCGCCACGGGCCTCGCGCTCGGCGCCCGCGTGGAGCTCGACTGCATCGCGGCGGACCCGGCGGCGCGCTGAGGCGACGGCGGGCCCGCTCCGGCCCGCCTCAGAGCAGCGGCGCCAGCACGTCCTCGAGCGTCGGCTCGCCGATCTCCTGCAGCTCGTACCGCACCCGGACCGAGGGCTTGTCGATCTCGATCAGCCGCCGCAGGTCGATCGGGGTGCCGATCACGACCGCGTCCACGTCGGCCGCGGCGATCGTCTCCGCGAGCTCCGCCACCTGCTCGTCGCCGTAGCCCATCGCCGGCAGCACCTCGCCGGTGGTCGGGTAATTTTCGTAGGTGTCCGCGATCGAGCCGACCGCGTACGGGCGCGGGTCGACGATCTCCGCCCCGAGCCGGCGCGCGGCCACCCAGCCCGCGCCGTAGGCCATTCCGCCGTGCGTCAGGGTCGGCCCGTCCTCCACTACGAGGACGCGCTTCCCGCGGATCGAGGCGCCATTCTCGACGAACAGCGGGCTCGCGGCCTCGATGATCACGGCGTCCGCGTTCAGGGCCAGCGAGGTCTCCCGCGCGATCTCCACGTCCTCGAGCGACGCCGTGTCGACCTTGTTGATCACGATCGCGTCCGCCATCCGGACGTTCGTCTCGCCGGGATGGTAGAACATCGCGTGGTCGGGCCGGTGCGCGTCGACCACGGTGATGTACAGGTCGGGGAGGTAGAACGGCAGGTCGTTGTTCCCGCCGTCCCAGATCACGACGTCGGCCTCCTTTTCCGCCTGCCGCAGGATCCTCTCGTAGTCGACGCCCGCGTAGACGATGCGGCCGGCGTCGATGTGCGGCTCGTACTCCTCCCGCTCCTCGATCGTCACGTCGTGCGTCTCGAGGTCGTCGTAGGTCTCGAACCGCTGGACCGCCTGCTTCGCGAGGTCGCCGTACGGCATCGGGTGCCGGACCACGACCACCTTATTCCCCGCCTCCGTGAGGAGCCGTGCCACCTTGCGGCTCGTCTGGCTCTTCCCGGCGCCGGTGCGGGCCGCGCACACGGCGACGACCGGCTTCGAGGACTCCAGCATCGTCTGCCGGGCGCCGAGCAGCAGGTAGCTCGCCCCGGCCGCCATCGCGCGGGATCCCACGTGCATCACGTGCTCGTGCGTCACGTCGGAGTAGCAGAAGACCGCGACGTCGATCCCGTGCTCGACGATCAGCTGCTCGAGCTCGTCCTCCGCCTCGATCGGGATGCCTTCGGGATAGCGGTCGCCCGCGAGCGCCGCGGGGTAGACGCGCCCCTCGATGCCCGGGATCTGGGTGGCCGTGAACGCGACGACCTCGTAGTCGGGGTCGTCGCGGAAGAACACGTTGAAGTTGTGGAAGTCCCGGCCTGCGGCGCCGAGGATGATCGTGCGCTGGGGCATGTGCCCTCCATCGGTGGGTTCGGATCGTCCGTCGCGGCGGACGGCGCGCGGCGCCCGCGCGCCGCGTCAGGAGAGGTCCGTCCGGTCCAGGTTCGTCAGGTCCGCGCGTCGCAGCTTCTCCCCCAGCCCGCGCGCGAGGTTCCGGTACAGTACCACGCCGATGCCGGGCCGCAAGCGCACGAGCGACTCCATGTCCTGCCTCGTGAGCACCCCGGCCTCCACGTCCTCCTCGGCCACCGCCGTCGCGGAGTGGCTCTCGCCGGTCAGGAGCGCCACCTCGCCCAGGCACTCCCCGCTGGAGACCCGGCCCACGGACCGCGTCGCCCCGTCCATGCGGACATCCACCTCGCCGGAGAGGACCAGGTACATCTCCTCGCAGCGAGCCCCCTGCGCGAAGATCTCCTCGCCGCGCGCGAAGGTCGCGTAGCGGAAGCTGCCCGCCAGACGCTCGAGCTGCTCCTGCTCGAGTCCTCGGAACAGCCCCGTCCGGTCCACGAGCTCGCCGAGCCGCGGCATCACCTCGCGCCGCTTGAAGGAGGAGAGCACGAGCCGCGCGAGATCGCTGGTGGGCGGGATCAGCACCACGGCGTCCGTGTCGAGCGGAATCAGCAGACGGGCGAACTTGACGAGGTCGAGCCGCTCGACGTCGTGGAAGGCCAGCGCCGGCGCGTAGGCGACCGGAACCCAGCCGAGCTGGAGCAGGGTCCTCTGCATTCGGGGGGCGTGGGCGCTGACGTCGATCTCCATGTACGCCGTCTCCCACTCCTCCCGGCAGCGGAGCTCGAGCTCCGCGAGCAGGTAGCGGATCGCGTCGTCGCGCAGCGTGATCAGCTCGAACACCCGCACGATCCCGTCGCGCCGCTCGAGCGTGAAGCCGATCGCGCCCACGATGTGGCCGCCCTCCCGGGCGACGAGGTACTTGGAATGGTGGGTGATGAGCTTGAAGAAGCCGTACTGGAGGCGCAGCGGCCCGAACACCTCGCGGTTCCGGACCCGGCCCCGCTCGATCCGCATCAGCCGCGAATACCCCTCGGTCGTGAGCTCGCTCACCGAGAAGCCGTGGCCGAACGGGTACGGACCGGACTCCTCGTCCACGATCGCGTCGGCCTCGAGGCCGCAGTTCTGCATCGCCTCGCAGGCGAGGGCGTAGATCTCCGGTACGATGCGCGGGTTGTTCCGCCGGAGCTCCAGGGCGCGTCCGAACAGGCGGACGAGCAGTCCCATGTTCTCGCGGCGGTCGCCGAACCGGTACTTCTGCGGCAGGAACCCGACCGGCGCGAAGTGCTGCCTCTGCGCGATCGCCTGTGTGAACGGGTGGGTGACGCGGGCCTCGATCAGGCCGACGTGGAGCCGGCTCTCGACCGTCTCGATCCGCCGGGCCAGCAGCGCCGTGCCGATGCCGTGGCGCCGGAAGTCCGGGTGGACCGCGAGCCGGCCGAACTCGCCGACCAGGTCCGTGTACGCGCCGACCTCGAGGATCACGGAGGCGGTCCCGACGATCCGGTTCGTCTCCGGGTCCTCGGCGACCAGCATCAGGGTGTCGTCGCTGTAGATGAGCTTCCGGACCTCCGACTCCTCGTAGTACCTGGGGTCGGCGTACTCATCGCCGTAGGCGGCCCGGTAGACCTCGATGATCCCGGCCGTGTCCGAGTCGCGGGCCTCGCGGATCGCGGTCATGGCGCCTCCTCCGTGCGGCGTGGGGCGTCCTGCGCGCGAATGCCAGTGGGAGGAAGAACATACCGCGGCGGGGTCCGGCGCGCGCCTCGCGGCCGGGGGGTCGGACTCGAGGCCGGCGGACGGGTCAGTCGGCGGAGGTGAACCTCTCGAGGAACGCGCGCTCCCGGTCGGTGAGGGCGCCCGCCCCCTGCGCGCTCATCTTCCGCATGATCTCGTCGAACGTCTCGCGGTTCACCGGGTGCAGCGACGCGCGGTCGATCCTCGCCCAGCGCTGGATCGCGTCCCGGTCGTGGATCCAGCCCTTCTTCGGGGCCGGCTCCGCCTGCTTCCGGAACTTCGCCACGCCCGCGTGCTTCTCCCGCCACTTCATGTAGAGCCAGGCGCCCGCGAAGCCGCCGAGGTGGGCGTGGTGCGCGACGTTGTCCGTCGGGACGTGCAGGCCCGGGATCCCCAGCACCGCGGCCACGAGCGGGATCGTCCCCACCAGCGCCCAGGCGGTCAGGAAGATCACCATCCACCGGGCCTCCACCGGCAGGACGCCCCAGATGTAGATCCGGTCCCGCGGCCAGAAGCGGGCGTACGCGAGCATCAGCCCGTAGATCGCGCCCGAGGCGCCGACCACGGCCACGTAGGGGGTGATCGCGGAGAACGCCGCCGCCGTCACGCCGCTCGCGAAGTAGAGGACGAGGAAGGTGCGGCTGCCGAGAGTCGCCTCGAGCCGGGGACCGAAGAAGAACAGCACGATCATGTTGAACAGGATGTGCCAGAAGTGCCCGTGCAGGAACATGTAGGTGACGAGGGTCCACGGACGCGCCAGGGCGTCCGCCGGCACGAGCATCAGGCTCGCGAACAGCACTCCCCCGCGGGGCACGAGCAGGTAGGCCGCGAAGTTCGCGAACAGGAGACGGAGGACCCAGGGCGTCATGACACGGACAGGGTAGGTCGGCCGCCGGCGGGGCGCCAGTCGGCCGGGAACGCGGCGGGAGGCGCGGCGATGCTCCGCCTTCCCCCGCCGGACGGGACCGCGCTCAGATCGGCAGCCAGTACGAGATCTTGAGCGCGAGGTAGTTCCGGCCCGACTCCCCGCCGGCGTCCCACAGGTTCCCGAGGCTGGCGCGGCCCGGGTCGGTCACCGGCGTGAAGTCGCCGCGGTCGACCTGCCAGATCGCGAACAGGGTCGAGCCGGGGCGCCACTCCCAGCGCAGCACGAGGTTCGTGCGAAGGGAGAGCGACTCGAAGTCGCCCCGCCGGAAGCTGAACGAGTCTTCCCCGTCCGTGACCGTGATCGTCCGCGGCGCGGGTCCGTCGTCCTCCTCGATCGTCGTGCCTCCGGTGCCGTACACGCCGAGGTCGAGCCCGCGGGCGGTCGCCAGCTCTCCGTAACCGTCGTAGATCCCCGTCGCCGCGAACGGCTCGGCGTATCCCTCGAGGCTGAGGTCCGGCGTGAACGCGTACTGAAGCCGCAGCTGGAGGGAGATCGTCGTCCGGTCCAGCCCGGCGAACACGTAGCGGCGACCGTACGTCGCCTCGCTCCCGCCGTCGAACGTCCCCACGTACTGGCGGGGGTCCGCCTGGCGCAGGTATCGCGGCCGGACCGAAAACTGCCAGTTCCCGCCCGGCCTCGACTCGACGCCGGCGGTGCCCTCCGCCGCCCAGCCGCCGATCTCGTCGTCGATGTAGGAGACGCTCCCGTTCCAGGTGGTCCGTCGGCTGAAGTCGCTGTTGACGCTGCCGTACACGCCCCACTGGCTGGCGGTCGCCATCGACGGACCGCCGCGGGTCAGCACGTCGCTCTGGGAGCGCGGCACGAAGTTGATTCCGGCGCTGAGACCCCAGAAGTTCCGGAGCCGCAGGTCGCCGTCGAGATCGATCCACCCCGACTGTCGGCTCCCGCCGTAATTCCAGCTCGAACCCGCCTCGATCCCGAGCGAGTAGCTCTGGAACCGTCCCGGGACGTTCTCCCGGTAGCGGAGCTCCCCCTCGACCTCGATCCGGTCCGCCTTCCGGATCTGGCCGGCGTCGTTGATGTCGAACCCCGGAGAGATGGCCTCGGCTCGGGCCTCCCACAGCCAGTGTCGGGCGCTCGTCCGCTCGATCGAGGCCCCGGCGTAGTAGCCTGTCAAGGAGGTCCGGTTCGGGTCGTACTCCACGTAGTCGGCGTCCGGCCGCTGGAAGTAGTGAGAGCTGAACCGCTGGAGCCGGCCGATCGCCTCCTCGTTTCCGTCCACGTAGCTCCCGGCGAGCAATCCCCGGACCTCGTACGCGCCGTCGCCGGGACGCCAGGTCCCGCTCAGCGAGCCCGTGTACGCCTGCCGGTTCATCTGATCGGCGAGAGGATCGGAGAGGGACAGGTCGCGTCGCATCGCGGTGGCCGCGATCCCGACCGTGGAGCGGGAGCGCCCGACCTCCTGCTGGAGGCTGATCACGCCCCAGCCCGTTGCGGGCTCCACGCGCACGCTGCTCCTGTCTCCTGTTTCCGCGTTCAGCACGCGCGCGTTCTCCTCGGCCGTGACGGCCAACAGCGTTCCGATCGAGGTCCCCCCCGCCGTGCGGCCGGTCAGCTTCGCCGCGCCGAGGATCGTGGTGGCGTTCGGCACGTCCGCGAAGTCGCCCTCCGGCCTCACGAACGGCGGCGCTCCGATCCGCCGGGAGTAGAACAGCCCGTTCGCCTCCAGCAGCTCCTTGCGCTCGACGAAGAACGGTCGCTTCTCGTCGAAGAACACGGGGAACGCGGACAGGTTCACGACCGCCGGGTCCGCCTCCACCTGGCCGAAGTCCGGGTTGAACGTCGCGTCGAGCGTGAGGCTGGAGCCGATCCCGAACTTGAGGTCGGCGCCCGCGCGCCCCTCCCACTCCGTCTCGCTCCGGAAAGGGTCCGCCGGGTCGAGCAGCTCGGCGCTCGTGAGGGTCGCGCCGCCGGCCACGTAGGGGACGAGCTCGACCGGCCGGCGGGAGCGCACGTCGGCCAGGCCGGTGAGATCCCCGAACCAGGAGGTCCAGCCGGACTCATCCTTGGGCACGGCGATCCAGAAGTCGTCCTCGTTGAGGTCCGGGATGTACCGGTTGAGGTTGATGCCCCAGACCAGCGCCTCGCCCGCGTTGAAGCGGAGCTGGGAGAACGGGATCTCCATCTCCGCGGTCCACCCGAGCGAGTCGATCCGCGCCTCCGCCCGCCACACCGGGTTGTACGAGAAGTCGCGGTTGTGGAAGTCGTCCCGGTCGTCCGTGGTGTACCAGTCGAGCCGCCCCCCCGCCGCCGTCACGGCGAACGTGTACGCGGTCCGCCGGTCGCCGTAGGAGTCGATCCCCAGGAACAGCCGCTCCGAGTTCCCGTTGTCGTCGCGCCGTGCGAGGGTCGCCCGGATCCGGGACGGGTCCTTCCGGTACATGCGGGCCGCCACGTAGAGAGCCCGGTCGTCGTAGGCGAAGCGGATCTCCGTGCGCTCGGTGGGGAGCACTCCCTGAAAGGGTTCGCGCTGCACGAAGTCATCCAGGACCGGGGCGCGCCCCCAGGCGTCGTCGTCGAGCCGGGCGTCGACGTCGATCTCCTCGCCCGGTCGAAGGCGGACGGCCTCGATCGTCTTGCCCTCGCAGCCCGGGACCGTCCGTCGGCAGGGCGGCCAGCCGGGGGCGGGGATCGAGTCGAGCGCCTCCTGGGCCTGAAGCGGGGCGACCTCCGGAGGTGCGGCCAGGAGCCCGAGGAAGACCAGGGCCGCGGCGAGCGGAAGCTGGGCGGAACGTCGAGCGATTGCGCGTGGCGACAAGAAACATCCTCCAGCCGGCCAGGCATCGCCCGACCCGGACGGGTTTCTGCGTGATCGGGACAGGACCGGGCGGTCTCCCGCCGGCTGCGGCCGCATCCCTATGACACTGCGGAGGAAGCGGGCGCTGAACCGGTCCACCGGCCTCCCGGTCTCAGAGCCGGTCCGTCTCCCGTATGAAGGACGCCAGGTCGTCCCGGAACTTCCGCATCGACGGCTCGTGCAGGTACATCATGTGCCCGGCCTCGTAGAGCTCCATCCGGATCCGTTCCCGCGCCTCCGGCGGGATGTCGAGGTGCGCGATGTCGTGCTTCGTCGCCAGCGCCGGGGTGGCGAGGTCGTACCAGCCCTGCTGCACGAGCACGTGGAGCCCGGGGTTCATCGTCAGCGCCATCGCGAGGTCCGGGCGGAGGTCCGCCCAGGGGCTCGCCCAGCCCCGGCCGCCCGGGGCGGCGTGTTTCCAGTCCCAGTCACGGGTGCCTCCGGAGAACCGGTACTCCTCCTCCGGCCGGAATTCGAGCTCGTCGTTCAGGTACGCCATGAACGCCGCGGTGAACGCCGGCCCGATCGCCGGGAAGAACGGATCGTAGTCCATCGACTCGCCGAGCGGGTTCACGGAGGGTCCGATGAAGCGGGAGTCGATCCGGCCGGCGATGAGCCGCTCGTCCCGCTTCAGCTCCTGCAGGAACTGCGGGTGCGTCACCCGGAGGTCCGCCTTCAGCCACCAGTCCGCGTCCGTGCCCGTGTAGCCGGCGAGCCGCTCCGCCACTTCGCGCTTCTCGGCGTCGGAGATCTCGTACCCCTTGAGGAGGGCCGGCGCGTACTCGTCGTATGCGAATCGCTCCACCTCGGCCACGAGCTCCCCGAGCCGCTCGGGCCGGTCCCCGATCGCGCCGTGGTACCAGGCGGTCGCCGCCAGGGTGGGCAGGTAGAGGACGTGAGGCAGGTCGATCCGCGCCCCATCGATCCCCGAGCCCATGTTCAGGAACGGCGACACCAGCACCACCCCGTTAAAGTTCATGCTCTCGCGGCTCTGGAGGTGGTGCACGAGTCCCGCCGTGCGGATGCCGCCGTAGCTCTCGCCGAGGATGTACTTCGGCGAGCCCCACCGCCCGTTCTCCGTGACGAACTTCTTGATGAAGGCCCCGACCGAGCGGATGTCCTGGTCCACGCCCCAGAAGTCCTTGCCCTCCGCCTCGCCGAGCGGCTTGCTGAATCCCGTTCCTACCGGGTCGACCATCACGAGGTCGGTGACATCGAGGACGCTGTACGCGTTGTCGACCAGCTCCGACGGCGGTGGGGGGGCGTATCCCTCGTCCGTGACGACCACCCGGCGCGGCCCGAGGATGCCCATGTGGAGCCAGACGGAGGCCGAGCCGGGGCCGCCGTTGAACGCGAACGTGATCGGCCGCCGCGTCCGGTCGCGAACGTCGTCGCGCGCATAGGCCGTGTACCCGAAGCGGGCGATCGGCCTTCCCTCTTCGTCCGACATGATCAGCCAGCCGGCGGTCGCCGTGTACTTCACGACCTCGCCGTCGATCCGGACGGAGTGCCGGGTGACGGAGGCCTCGGGCTCCGGCTTCACGGCGGCCGCCGCGCCGGAGTCGGCCTTCGACTCCTGACCCCTCGCCGGCGCCGCGCACAGGAGCGATGCCGCCAGGAGCGTGAGGAACGCGCGTGGGATCGTCATCCTGGACTCCCCGGTCTCGTGGTTGGCGGGAACGAACGAGCCGGACTCCGGAGCGGCGCCCCGGGGTCCGGCTCTCACGGTCGCATCGGCCCGCTCAGCACCAGCGGACGCGCACCCGGTAGGTGATCGTCGTCTCGCCGCGCGCCGGCACCTTCACCGTGAACTTGAACGTGTGGGCGTCGAGCTTCTCGTGCGGGTGGCTCGAGCTCAGCACCTGCCAGTCGGCGCCGATCGGCTCGATCACCTCGACCTCGACCTCCTCGTCCTTGTGGTTTCGGAGCTGGACCCGCCACTCGCTCTCGGACGCGCAGTTCCCGATCACGTCGTAGTCCATCTGGCGCCGGTCGCCGACCACGTCGAACGCCTCGCCCATCTTGATCCGGATGCGCTCGTCGCGCGGCGTGTGGTCGATCCTGTCCTCGCCCACGAACTGCTGGGCGCCGGAGCCGTCGCGCTTGTAGACGCGGATCACCCCGGCCGGGAGCGGCATCCCGAGCCCGTTGTCCTCCTCGTTCTCGAAGTCGACGTAGGCGCCGACCTTCGCGTTCGACTCCACCTGGCCGTACGAGCCCCGGTAGTAGTGCTCCGCGCCGTAGTAGATCAGGCGCTTCGTGACGTCGAACTCCGGCGCCTCGAGCAGCGTCACCTGCTTCTGCTCGTTGTTCTTCACCGTGGTCGGGCGGTCGAGCGTGTACAGGTGGTACTCGAAGAACGCCTCCTCGGCGAAGTCCTGCCGCACGGCGTCCATCTCCACCGCCATCGCGGCCTTCATCCGTCCCGCGGGAGAGGGCGAGACGCGCTGCACGTCGCCGGCCACCAGCTTGAGCTGCGCGTCGTCGTACGAGGCGCCGCTCTGGTTCGTGAGCGTCACCCAGCCCGTGAGCCCGGCCTTCCGGTCGTTCTCGTCCAGCACCATCACGTAGTCTGCCCTCCAGTTCATCCCGCCCGCCAGGTAGGAGGTCTCGACGCGCTGCCGGTCCGCCCGGCTGTCGAGAAGCCAGACCAGCGTCGGGCGCGCGATCAGGTCGTCCGGGACCTCCGGGAACGCGATCCGGCCGGGATAGTTGAACGTGATCTCGTCGCCGATCCGGAACACGGTCCCGTTGTTCACCGAAAGGACCTCCGCGTCCACGGCCTCGTCGCGCCCCTCCTTCTCGTTCCAGCGATAGAGCTTCACCGAGCGCCCCACGTACTTATCGAGCAGCGTCTGGGGGCTGAGGAGGTCGTACTGGTAGTTCTGCTCGAGGATGTCGAGACGCGGCCCGCTCACGGGGCTCATGTGCACCGTCTCCGACTGGATCGTCGAGGCGACGTCCCCGAACTCGAGCGCGACGCGACCCTTCGCGATCGAGAGGTCGCGGAGCTCCCGGACCAGCCCGAAGTTCTGGTTGTAGACCGTGATCGAGACGCCGCGGCGGTCCGCGGCCGTGGATCGGAACGTCTGCGCCTGTCGGGCACGGGCCTCCTGCGCCGAGGCCGGCGAAGGCGCCGTATGCGCCGTCGCCAGCAACGCTGCCGAGGTCACGAGTCCGCCGAGGACGATCTTCCGCATCGTGGTCTCCTTGTCGGGGTACGACCGCTTCCGCCTTCGTACCCCATGACGTTCCGGTCCGAGGCTCCTGCACAGGGGAGGGGCGGCGTCAGTCGCTCCGCGCGCCCGGCGGCTCGAGCTCCGCGAGCTCCCGGAGGTTTCCGGCCGCCCTCGTGACGAGGATGCCCAGCATCCCGAGCACGCCCGCCACGCCGATCACGTCGAACAGCGTGAACGGCACGCCCAGCAGCGTGAAGCGGAGCGGCGTCAGGAGAACGGCGAGGGTGTTCAGCCCGATCAGCAGGAGCCGCGCCTCGGTCGGTCCGAGCAGGGCATGCCCGAGGCGGAACTCCGCGAACACGTGCGTCTCCAGGTACACGTTGATCGACAGGAGCAGGTAGGCGATCGAGATCCCCAGGCCGACGGAGAGCAGCATGTACGGGGAGAACCCGAGCCCGAGCCCGATCGCGAGCGTCGAGTAGGCGTCCGTGAGGTGGTCGAGGTAGTAGCCGTAACGCGGCCGCTCGATCCTCCGCACCCGGGCCAGCGTGCCGTCGAGGCTGTCCCCGTACCACTGGACCACGAGCAGCGCGCTCACCGCCCACAGCCACGCCTCGCTCCGGTTCGTGAGCATGTAGGCGATCGCGATCCCCGTCGAGGCGAGCAGTCCGAGGACCGTGAGGTGGTCCGGCATCACCCAGGCGGGGAGCGCCCGCGCCATCCGGGGCAGCGCCCGGAGCTCGAACCGCGCCAGGGCGAAGCCGCCGGTCCGCGCGTGCTCCCCCTGCTTCGGCGAGCCCGGTCGGCCCGCGTCGTCGGGCAGGGTCGGCTCCGGCGACTCCACTCCCGGGTCCGGGCGCTCGGGGGGCACCTCAGGCCTCCTCCCGCCGGTCGAGCACGTACACGTTCCGCTGCGCGGTCGGCAGGAGCACCACGTCGTGGACGTTCACGTGCGCCGGCCGCGTCGCCACGAAGTGCACGACGTCGGCGACGTCCTCCGGCGACAGCGGCGTGAAGCCCCGGTACACGCCGGCGGCGCGCTCCTCGTCGCCGTGGAAGCGGACGACCGAGAACTCGGTCTCGACGAGGCCGGGGTCCACGCTCGACACGCGGACGCCCGTGCCGGCGACGTCGAGGTTCGTGCCCTCCGTCAGCGCCCGGACCGCGAACTTCGTGGCGTTGTAGACGTTCCCCTTCGGGTAGACCTGGTGGCCGGCGGTGCTCCCGATGTTGATCACGTGCCCGGTCCCCCGCTCGACCATCGCCGGGAGGAAGGCTCGGGTCACGTTCAGGAGGCCCTTCAGGTTCGTGTCGATCATGCGGTCCCAGTCGTCGAAGCTGCCCTCCTGCACCGTGGACAGGCCGCTCGCGAGCCCCGCGTTGTTCAGCAGCAGGTCCGGCGGTCCCGCCTCGCCGAGCAGCTCGCAGGCCGTGCGGCCGACCTCCTCCCGGTCGCGGACGTCCACCCTCGCGATGCGGACCTTCGTCCCGTGCGTCCTGGTCAGCTCGCTCGCGAGCCCGGCGAGGCGATCCTCCCGGCGCGCCCAGAGCACGAGCTCCGCGCCGTCCGCCGCGAACCGGCGGGCGCAGGCCTCGCCGATCCCGCTGCTCGCTCCCGTGACCAGGACCAGCTTTCCCTTCATGAGATACCTCGTGGCGGGTGACGGTGCTCCGGCGTCAGAAGGCGCAGCTGCGCCAGAAGGCGAGGACCGCGAACAGCAGGACCAGCGCGATCCCGATCACGAACGGACGATCCTCCATGACGGGCCTCCGGGCTGCGGGGGGCGCACGCCGGGCGCGCCCCTTCGCGCGCCTCGTCCCCTTCGCAAGGTCGGCTGCCGGCCGGCCGAGCGAAAGGAGGTCCGGGCCCGTACATTGTCGGCCCGCAGCACCCTGACACGTGGACCTCGCGATCGGGAGAGATCCCATGCCGACGAGACGTCGATCCTGGGCCGAGCCCTGGAAGATCAAGATGGTGGAGCCGCTGAAGATGCTGACGCGCGAGGAGCGGCGCGGCGCGATCGAGGAGGCCGGCTGGAACACCTTCCTCCTCCGCTCCGAGGACGTCTACATCGACCTGCTCACCGACTCGGGCACGAGCGCGATGACCGACCGGCAGTGGGCCGGGCTGATGCTCGGCGACGAGGCCTACGCGGGGAGCCGGAACTTCTA
The DNA here is from genome assembly GCA_046484665.1 of Gemmatimonadota bacterium. Classification (GTDB taxonomy): domain Bacteria; phylum Gemmatimonadota; class Gemmatimonadetes; order Palauibacterales; family Palauibacteraceae; genus Carthagonibacter. The sequence goes on along the minus strand of JAWOIN010000062.1, from coordinate 22,931 downwards.
TCACCTCGAGACGGCCGTCCGGGAGGTGTACGGGTACAGGCACCTGATCCCCACCCACCAGGGCCGGGCCGCCGAGCACCTGATCAGCCGGCTGCTGATCGAGCCGGGCGACTGCATCCCGGGCAACATGTACTTCACCACCACCCGCCTCCACCAGGAGCTGGCGGGCGCCACCTTCGTGGACGTGATCATCGACGAGGCGCACGACCCCGAGGACCTTCATCCGTTCAAGGGGAACGTGGACCTCGACAAGTTCCGGGCCCTGATCGACGAGGTGGGCGCGGACCGGATCCCGTACATCGCGATCGCGACCACCGTGAACATGTGCGGCGGGCAGCCGATCTCGCTCGAGAACCTCCGGCAGGTCTCCGAGCTCGCCCACGAGCACGGGATCCAGGTCGTGCACGACATGACTCGCGTCGCCGAGAACGCGCTCCTGATCAAGGAGCGGGAGCCCGGCCAGGGGAAGAAGACGATCGCCGGGATCGTGAGGGAGATCTGCGACCTCACCGACGCCTGCACGATGAGCTCGAAGAAGGACCACCTCGTGAACATCGGCGGCTTCCTCGCGGTGAACGACGACGACCTCGCGGAGCGGGCCCGCAACATGGTCGTGATCTACGAGGGGCTCCACACCTACGGCGGGATGTCGGGGCGCGACATGGAGGCGGTCGCGATAGGGATCCGCGAATCGATCGAGTACGACCACATCTTCGCCCGGGTCGGCCAGGTCCACTACCTGGGCCACAAGATCGCCGACGAGGGGATTCCCGTGATGAAGCCGATCGGAACGCACGGCGTGTTCCTCGACGCGCGACGCTTCCTGTCGCACCTCGACCAGGACGACCTCCCGGCTCAGTCGCTGGCGGCGGAGCTCTACGTGGAGTCGGGCGTGCGCGCGATGGAGCGCGGAAACGTCTCCGCCGGCCGCGACCCGAAGACAGGGAAGAACCGGCGACCGGCGCTCGAGCTCGTGCGCCTGACCGTGCCCCGACGCGTCTACACCCAGGCCCACATGGACGTGGTCGCGGAGTCCGTGATGGAGGTCTGGGACAAGCGCCAGTCGATCGGCGGGCTCGAGTTCACATACGAGCCCGAGTACCTGCGCTTCTTCCAGGCGCGATTCCGGCCGAAGGCCTGAGGATGGGCGGCGGGAGGGACGACGGGCCGCGTTCGACGCCCCTCCCGGCACCTGTCGGCGGGGGCCGGACTCGCCCATTGTCACCGGGGAGCCAACCACATTCCGGGAGCGTGAAGATGAAGGCGTCACGGGCCGTGTCCGCGTCGTTCCTCGTTCTCCTTCTCGCCGCCTGCTCCTCGCACGGGCAGCGGATCTCGATCCGCACGGAGCCCACCGGCGCGCTCGTATCGCTGCAGCGGATGGGCACGCAGACGATCAGCGGGTCCGTCGCCGGCGTCGGCGGCACGATCGACGGGGGCCGGTTCACGGACGACTGGCTCAGCCTCGGGAACGCCCCAGTCGAGTACGAGTTCGACCGCTCCGAGTCGGAGGGCGGCGGTGGTGTGGCCGGGACGGGTGCGAAGGTGACGAAGCGCTACCGGGAGGGAATGGTCCGGGTCGAGCTCGCCGGCTACCGGACGCAGGAGCGCCGCGTCGCGTTCGAAGGCGACCCGATCGACCTCGTGTTCACCCTGCAGCGCGTCGGGTCGCTGCCCTGATCTCCCCTCAGGGCCCGACGATCTCCCGCAGCTGGACGTGCTCGACGTCCAGCTCGTCCGCGTAGCGCGCGAGCAGGACGGCCGTCCCGATCGCGAGCGGGCCGTACCGGTCGGGGACCTCGAGGCTCCCGAGCCAGGCCCCATCCGGGGACAGGACGTGCCAGTTGCGCGTCTCCTCTCCCGGCGCCTGGAACGCCCGGACCCAGAGGTTCCCGGCCGCGTCGAGCTCGAGCTCCTCGAAGAAGGGGAGAGCGTCTGGAAGCGCCAGCTTCTCCCAGCGCTGCCGCGCGAGGTCGCGCTCCTCGCGGTCCTGCGCCCCGGCGAGTTCCTCCTCGAGGGCGCGACGGACCATCCCGGCATCCACCGGCACCGTGGCGATCGGCAGCCGCGCGATGAGCTCCAGCGTCCCGTCGAGCGCGTAGCGCCGGACCTCCGGCTTCGCCCCGTCGCCCACCCAGACCGCCCCCCGGTGCGCCGCGACGTGCGTCGCGCGCGCGAACGGCGCGGAGCCGCTGATGATCCGGACGCCCTGTGCGGTCTCCGACTGCCGGAAGATCACGGTCTCGTCACCCGGGAAGCGCCCGATCGTGAGCGCCTCGTCGGACCCGGGGCTCGTTACGCGGACCTCGAGCGTGTCCCGGCGGATCTCTCCCTCGGGCGGTAGGCCCTCCGCCGCGAAGGTCCGCCAGGTGTACACGGCCCGTCCGTCGGGCAGGAGGGACTCCACGTAGGGGAACCCCGGGCCGTCCACGTCCTCCAGCTGCCGCGACGCTAGGAACGTCCCGTCCGGTCCCCAGCGCGAGATCCGGCGCTGGCGGGAATCGTAGGTGAGCAGCGCGTCACCCGGCGCCGCCGCCACGGATGTCAGCCCCTCGAACTCGCCGGGACCGTCGCCCTCCCGCCCCGCCGTCCACAGGTGGCGGCCCTCGGCGTCGAAACGGCGCAGGTCGTAGCTGCCGAACCCCCCCAGGACGAAGCCGCCGTCGGACAGGAGCGCCCCGTCGCCGATCTGGAAGAACTGGGTCGCCGCGGGCCCCTCCAGGCTTCCCAGGTCCACCAGGGGGGTGTCCGCGAGCCGCCAGGCGTTCGCCGCCCGGCCCGCGGGCCGCCGGTTCTCGACGATGCGGATCCCGGCGCTGTCCCGCACGACCAGGTCGTGCCCGCCAGCGTCCCCGGCAGGGCCGCCTTCGCCGCACGCCGAGAGGGAAACGACCGTCACGAGCGCCGTCGCCACCATGACTCTCGTCGTCATGTTCTTCCTCTGCCTCCGCTTCGCGTCCCGGTCTCGCCGTCCGACGTCGCGATCGAATCATAGCTTCGAGTACGTGACTCCGAACGTGCGACGCTCGCTCCGCTCTGCGCACCCTGGCCGCCCTCGCCGACCCGGTCCTCGCGGATCCCGCGGCGCACGCTGCTGCACAGGACGCGCAGCCCCGTAGCGACCTGACCTGCTCCTGAACTACGGGTACCTCGGCGCCTTCTTCGGCCCCGGGATCGCCGGCTACGAGACGGAGGGTCGCTCGTTCCGCGTACTGAACGTGCCGCTGACCTTCGACCTCCGGGACTGGGACGGTAACGGGTGGGACCTGCGGCTCCGCCTCGCGGGGGTGCTCGGGGTCGAGAACGTCGACGTGGTCGGTGACATCCCCGACGCGAGCGTCGGAGAGCTCGCGCTCATCCCGGAAGTCGAAAAACTCGTCCCGCTCGGCCCGCGCTCGCTTCTGCGTCCGTTCCTGGGCGTGGGCCTCGCCTGCGCCCTCGACGACGACGAGGAGCTCGCGCCGGGCACCGTTGGGATCGGGACGACTACGCCGTGATCGGGCTCAAGGCCGACGGGAGGCATCCGCTGTTCGACCTGGCCGGCCACGTCCTGACCGGCGTTGCGTACCTGCAACCCGGCGTGTTCGCGGAGGCGCTGAGCCTCTCGGGCGGGGACCGGGACCCGACGATCGACGTCCGTTGCCAGATCGAGCTCGGGGTCGGGTACAACTTACGCGGCGAGCCTCCGAAACTGTGGATCTTCGCGGTCCCGCCCGTCAGCGTCGGCTACAGCTTCGGCGACGGGCTCTCCGGCTTCCGCCTCCGGTTCGGCGGGGACCGGCCTACGCACCTGCTACCGGAGACCTGGAGCGATTCCTGAGGCCGCCGGACGACCTGTCCGCCGTCGGCCGGCCGGCGCGCCGGACGGTCCCCGTGGCGGCGATTGTGATCCCCGCTCCGGATGATAACTTGGGCCTGGGCCCCCACCTCCGGCCGGGGCTCCCACGCTCGCGTCCGCGGGCCGCGGCCCGCGCCCTGAGAAGGGAAGGACCCATGGAATACCGTCTCGCCCTGGTCGGCTTCGGCACGGTCGGACAGGGATTTGCGGAGATCCTCCGGGACCACGGGCCCCGGCTGCTCGAGCAGTTCGGCGTCACCTTCCGCATCACGGGCGTCTCCGACGTCCGGGTGGGCAGCGTGCACGATCCCGCCGGGTTCGACCCCGCGGCCCTGCTCGCGGCGGCGGCGGGCAAGGACGGCCTCGGGTCGTTGACGGCCCGGGACGAGGGGTGGGACGCGGTGCAGCTCGCGGAGGCGGGCGAGGCCGACGTGCTCGTCGAGCTCAGCTACACGGACCTGAAGACGGGCGAGCCCGCCACGACCCACGTGCGGCGCGCGCTCGAGTACGGCAAGCACGTCGTCACCACGAACAAGGGGCCGATCGCGCTCCACTGGGCGGAGCTCTCCGCCCTCGCGGCCGAACGGGGCCTCGAGATCGGGGTGGAGGGCACCGTGATGAGCGGCACCCCGACGATGAACCTCGGGCGCCACCTGCTGCGCGGCGCCGGCGTGCGGGCGGTGCGCGGCATCCTCAACGGGACCTGCAATTACATCCTCACGCGGATGGAGGGCGGGTCCTCCTACGAGGAGGCGCTCGCCGAGGCGCAGGCGAAGGGGTACGCGGAGGCGGACCCGAAGGGCGACGTCGAGGGCTTCGACGCCGCCGAGAAAGTCGTGATCCTCTCGAACGTCCTGATGGGCTTCCCCCTGCGGATGGACGAGGTCGACCAGACCGGGATCACGGGCATCACGCCCGACGACATCGCCGCCGCCGCGGACGCCGGGGAGCGCTGGAAGCTGATCGGCTCGGTCGAGCGGCACGGGCCGGGGGTCCGGGCCCGGGTCGCGCCCGAGCGGGTGCCGCTGGCGCACCCGCTGGCGGGCGTCGCCGGCGCCGTGAACGCCGTCACCTTCTCGACCGGGCTGCTCGGCGACGTGACTCTCGTCGGACCGGGCGCCGGGCGGCTCGAGACCGGCTACTCGGTGCTCGTCGACCTCCTGGAGATCCACCGTGCGTCGGCCCTCCGCGGCTGAGCGGAGCGAGGAAGAGCCACGATGAAGATGTTCCTGAAGGGAGAATGGACGGAGCGGCCGGAGCTCCGCGAGGTCCGGGACCCGGGCACGGGAGAGGTGATCGACACCGTCCCGGAAGCCTCGGCGGACGACGTGCGCGAGGCGGTCGGAGCGGCGGCGGCGGCGTTCGCCGCCCACCACCCGGTTCCGGCGCACCGCCGGATCGAGATCCTCGCGAAGGCGGCCGACGCGGTCGCCTCCCGCCACGAGGAGCTGGCGCGGACGATCGCGCTCGAGGGCGTGAAGACGATCCGCGAGGCCCGGAAGGAGGTGACGCGCTGCGCGACCACCCTGCGGGTCGCCTCGGAGGAAGCTCGCCGCGTCGGCGGCGAGACGATCGCGTTCGACCAGGCGCCCGGGTCGGAGCGCCGCACGGGCTGGTGGACCCGCGAGCCGGTCGGAGTGGTCGGCGCGATCACGCCCTTCAACGACCCGCTGAACCTCGTCTCGCACAAGGTCGGCCCGGCGATCGCCGCCGGGAACGCGGTGATCGTGAAGCCGCACGAGGAGACCCCGCTCAGCGCCCTGCTGCTCGCCGAGTGCTTCGAGGCGGCGGGGCTTCCCGCCGGCCTGCTGCAGGTCGTCACCGGAGCCGGCCCCACCGTGGGCGACGCGCTCGTCACGGACCCCCGCGTCCGCACGATCTCGTTCTCGGGCGGCCGCGACACCGGGGAGACGATCGTCCGGCGGGCGGGGCTGAAGAAGGTGGGGATGGAGCTCGGCAGCATCGCTCCGAACATCGTGATGGCGGACGCGGACCTCGAGCTCGCCGTCGAGTCCTGCGTCTCGGGCGCGTTCTGGGCGGCCGGGCAGAACTGCCTGCACGTGCAGCGACTCCTCGTCGAGGAGGCGATCTACGAGCGGTTCGCCGAGGCGTTCGTGGCGCGGACGGAGCGGTACGTCACGGGGGACAAGCTGGACGAAGCGACGGACATGGGCCCGCTGATCACGGAGGAGCAGGCGCGTCGGGTGGAAGGCTGGGTGGGCGAGGCGACGGCGGCGGGGGCGCGGCTTCTCGTCGGCGGGCGTCGCGACGGGACCTTCCACGCCCCGACCCTGCTCGATCGGGTGCCGGCGGACGCGAAGGTCTCCTGCCGGGAGGTGTTCGGCCCGGTCAGCGTCCTGATGCAGTTCCGGACGCTCGACGAGGCGATCGGGACCGCCAACGAGGTGGACTTCGGCCTGCAGGGCGCGATCTTCACGACCGACCTGTCGGCCGCCTTCGAGGCGGCGCGGCGGCTGCGCTGCGGCGGCGTGCTCGTCAACGAGAGCACGGACTTCCGGATCGATGCGATGCCGTTCGGGGGTATGAAGGGGTCGGGCCTCGGGCGCGAGGGCGTGCGCTTCGCGCTCGAGGAGATGACCGAGATCAAGATGGTGTGCATCACGCCGTGAGATGGCGAGCCTGACGCCGTGAGCACCGGGACGACACCGGGCCGCCGGACAGTCAAGAGAGGGAGATTCCGATGACCGACCGCGACTTCGCCGCCTCGAAGCTCCTGTCGCCACGGCGGCGGACCACGACCGCGACCACGATCGAGGGGCTGGCGGAAGAGCAGCTCGCCCACTTCGGGATCGATCCGGAGGGCGACTACGGGCGCGCGCTGCGGGATGCGGCGGTCAACCTCTACCGGACGCAGGCCGACGTCACCCGGATGTGGGAGATCACCCTCGAGACGATCGACGAGCTCGACCCGAAGGACCGGATCGCCGTCTTCAACGCGAAGAAGTTCCTCTCCTTCCAGATGGCGAAGGTGCTCGACACCTTCCAGAACCCGTTCCGGAAGGCGTACCAGTCCCTCGGATTCTCCGACGCTTCCCTGTACGCCAAGGGCCCGTATCCGATCTTCGACAACGTCACGGCGATCTTCTCCGCGAACCCGGTGATCGTCCGCTCGGCCACCTACATCTACGCCTGCACGGAGTGGGTCACCGACGCGTTCGAGGGGAAGGAGCTGCTGCTCGAGATCTACTCGCGGCTGCTGAACCCGACCTCGATCTCGCTCGCGAACTACATCGTGGACGTCGAGTGCGGGCCGTACGCGTCCGAGTACATGGCCTGGAACTTCAACAGCGGAATGGCCGCGATCGACGCGCTGCTCAGCCTCGAGCTGAGGCGCGACGAGGTGGTGGTCGCCTCGCGGAACGTGTACGGAGGCACCTACCAGCTGCTGCACGACTGGTTCGCGAGGCGGGAGAAGCTCGGGATCCGCCTGGAGTGGTTCGACGGCTACACGGGCGAGGAGTTCGAGGCGTTCCTGGCCGGCGTCGAGCGGCGCCACGCCGCGACGCTCGCGAAGCAATCCGAAGTCTTCGTCTTCCTCGAGTCGCCCTGCAACCCGCACGGCTACGTGCTCGACGTGCCGGCGATCTGTCGGATCGCGCACGCGAAGGGCCACCGGGTGGCGCTCGACTCCACCGTGGGCACCCCGTTCCTGCAGAAGCCGCTGCAGCGTGCCGACCACTCGGAGCGGCCGGACTACGTGATCCACTCCTACACGAAGGACCTCACGGGGAACGGGAACGCCACGGCCGGCGTCGTGATCGGCGAGAACAAGCGGATGTTCATCCCGAAGGGCGAGAGCTTCGACGGGGTCGGCTGGGACGAGACGATGTTCTGGGGAGTGTACTACGTGAAGGGCGCCTTCCTCGACGCCGACAAGGCGTTCGAGGTGATCAGCGGGATGAAGACGATGGAAGTGCGGATGCTCAAGAAGTGCATCAACACGATCGTCCTCGCCCGCTTCCTGGCGTCGCACCCGAGGATCCACGTGAACTGCAACTCCCTCGAGAGCGATCCGAACTTCGTCGTACGCGAGCGCGTGCTGCGGCCCGGCCTCGCGGCGCCCCTGTTCACGATCGACTTCGAGGGGGCCGGCGTGCCGCGCGAGACCTTTGTCCGCTTCTTCGACGTGCTCGACCCCGCGTTCCAGCACCAGGTGAGCCTCGGAGAATCGAAGACGCTCGCGCTCTGCCCGGCGCTCACCTCCCACTCGGAGCTCGACGACGAGGCGCTCGCGGAAGCCGGCATCGCGATCACGACGATCCGGATCGCGGTGGGCGACGAGAACCCGAAGGAGCTGATCGCGCACTTCGTGAACGCGGCCCGGCTCGCGATCGACGCGGACGTGCCCGGGTTCAGCGACGGGTTCATGGGGCCCGACGAGGTGGACGCGCTGGTGCGCGACACGTACCTGTCGGTCCACGAGAGGTACGTGGACGGGCTCGCCCCGATGCGGGATCTGCTCGGAGCGGCCGAGGCGCTGGTCGGCTGAGCCCGGGCCCGGCCGCCCCGGGCCCGGCCGCGGGCGGGGCCGGCCGCGTCAGGAGCCGCTGAGCGCCGGCTCCCGGACCGCCACCTCGAGCGCCTGCTCGAGGTCCGCCCGCAGGTCCTCGAGGTCCTCGCAGCCGACCGCCACCCGGACGAGGTCGTCGGTGATCCCGGCCTCGAGCCGCTCGTGCTCCGGCACCCCTTTGTGGGTCATCGAGGCGGGGTGCTCGATCAGCGTCTCGACGCCGCCGAGGCTGACCGCCCGGACCATCAGCCGGGTCGCGTCGATCAGCCGCCGGCCGGCCTCCACGCCGCCCCTCACCCCGAACGAGAGGACCGCGCCGCCGCCGCGCATCTGCCGGCGGGCCAGCTCGTGGCCCGGGTGGCTCGCCAGCCACGGGTAGCAGACCCAGCTCACGGCCGGGTGGCCCAGCAGGAGCTCCGCGAGCGCTCCCGCGGTCGCCTGCGCCTTCTCCATCCGCAGCCCCAGCGTCTTGATCCCCCGCAGGACGAGCCAGGCCTGGTGCGGGTCCATCGTCCCGCCCGTGTTCAGGTGCACCTTCGCGAGGCGCGCGAGAACGGCGGGGTCCTTCGCGACGAGGATCCCGGCCACGACGTCCGAGTGTCCGTTGATGAACTTCGTCATGCTGTGCACGACGACGTCGGCGCCGAGGGCGAGCGGGTTCTGGAGCCAGGGGGAGGCGAACGTGTTGTCGACCGCCACGAGGGCCCCGGCCGCGTGGCCGATCTCCGCGCAGGCCGCGATGTCGGTGATCTTCAGGGTGGGGTTCGCCGGAGTCTCCAGGTAGACGAGCGCCGTCTCCGGCCGGATCGCCGCGGCGACGTTCTTCGGTTCGGAGGAGTCGACGAACGTCGCCTCGACCCCGAACCGCGAGTACTCCGTCTCGAGGATCGTCCGCGACGGGCCGTACAGCGAGGCGGTGGCCACGACGTGGGCCCCCGCCTCCAGCACGGTCATGTAGAGGGCGTTGATCGCCGCCATGCCGGAGGCGGCGCCGAGCGCCCCGCACCCCCCCTCGAGGAAGGCGACGCTCCGCTCGAGAGCCTCGGTGGTCGGGTTTCCGAGCCGCGTGTACTTGTAGCCGGGCTCGCCGCGGAACCGGGCCGCGCCCTCGTCGGCGCTCCCGAACGCGAACGTCGAGCTCTGGTACACGGGGACGCTCACCGCGCCGGTCGCGGGATCGGAGTGCTGTCCGCCGTGGATGACCTTCGTATGCGGGCCCTTCAGTCGCGCGTCGCTCATTGTGCCGCTCGGTGCCGGGTCGGGTCAGCTTGAGGCGCCGGCGGAGCCCGACGCCTCCTCCCCCGGAAGCTGGCGGCCCCCGGGCCCTCGCGACAGGGCGTTCCGTTCCCGACGGGCGGGGACGAAGGTCCCGGGGCGCCGAAAGATGGATGCGGTCGCGCCGGCCCGGCGCACCCCCTAGAATGCGTCGCGTCCGGCCCGCGGGGACCGGACGCCACCCCGGCCCGGAGCGCCCGCTCCGGCGCCGCGGCCGCCCGGCAGGGAACCAGGATCGGAGGCGCTCTTGGCAGGCTCCACGGTCGGCTCGACCCGTGCCCCCCGGCTCGGGCCGTATCCCGAGTTCACATGGCCGGCCGTCCTCGTCGGCTACGGCCTCGGCATCATCATCGCGGTCAGCATCGGCTACCTCAGCCTCAAGCTCGGTTTCTCGATCGAGGGCTCGGAGCTCGCGGCGATCCTCGGATTCGGGATCCTCCGCGGGATCATGCGGCGGAACAGCATCATCGAGAACAACATCAACCAGACCCTCGCCTCCGCGGTGAACGGGGCGAGCGCCGGGATGATGTTCTCGGTGCCCGCGCTGTTCATCCTCGGGTTCGAGGACTTCAGCCACCCGCTCCTCGTGCTCGGCTGCATCGCGGGGGGCATCCTCGGGATCGCCTTCATCATTCCGCTCCGCAAGCAGATGATCGACTTCAACCGCCTGGCGTTCCCCGGTGGGATCGCCACGGCGGCGGTGCTCAAGGCGCCCGGCGCCGGCGTCCGGAAGGCGTGGCTGCTGCTCGGCGGCGCCGCGGTGAGCGGGATCGTCCACTTCGTCAGCCTCTCCACCGGCTTCGAGCAGTGGAACCTCGGCGCTCAGATCGGGATGCCCGAGTTCATGAACGGGATCTGGTACGTCTCGCTCCTCACCGTGGGCGTGGCGTTCCTGGCCGGGAAGGGCGGCTTCTTCTTCATCGTCGGCGGCTACGTGTGCTGGTGGCTGCTCGCGCCGATCCTCAACGCGGCGGGCCTGTTCCCCGACCCGGCGACGCTCGCGGCGGAGGGGACGACGATCACGGGCTACCTGCGTCTGACGCTGTTCCGCCCGGTGGGGATCGGGATGCTGATCGGCGGCGCCGTGATGGGGATCATGTTCGCCCTGCCGCTCGTGGTGAGCGCGATCCGCAGCATGCGGGACGCGGCGAAGTCCCGCACCGAGCTGGCGGGCGAGGAGCTCCCCATCCAGCTGCTCTACGTGGGCGTCGCGGGGGCCTTCGTGGTCCTGATGGTGATCGCCGCCTACTCCGTGAAGGAGGTCGGCTGGGGGCACGGCGCGGTGATGGCGCTGATCGGGACCCTGTGGATCTGGGTGGCCGGTGTCGTGCTCTCCGAGTGCATCGGGCGCACGAACTGGTCGCCGCTGTCGGGGATGACGCTGATCGGGGTGACCCTCCTGATCTTCGTCACGAGCGGGCTCGGCGACCGGGCCGCGATCGTCTCGTCGGTGATCGTGGGCGCCGCGATGTGCGTGGCGATGGCGCAGGCCACCGATCTGATGCTGGACCTCAAGTGCGGCTACCTGGTCGGCGCGACCCCGAAGAAGCAGCAGCTGGCCCAGTTCCTCGGAAGCTGGCTCGGGCCGGTCGTGATCATCTTCCTGATCGTGATCCTGCACAAGGCGTACGGGATGGGCAGCGACCAGCTCCCGGCGCCGCAGGGGCAGGCGCTGGCGAGCGTGCTGCAGGGGATCCTCGGCGGCGACGTCCCGACCGACAAGTATCTCACGGGGGCCGGGCTCGGGGCCCTGCTCAGCGCGAGCGGGATCGGCGGCCTCGGCGTGCTCGTCGGCCTCGGGTTCTACCTCCCCTTCAACATCGTGCTCACCTACACGATCGGGACCCTGCTGCGCGTGTTCGCGGACTGGAAGGTCGGGCTCCGCTGGAGCGAGGACGTCGGCATCCCCGTCGCGGCGGGCCTGATCGTGGGCGAGGCGCTCGTGGGCGTCGCCTACTCTATGATCATCGTGTTCGGCGCGTCGTGAGGGAGGAGGAACGATGAAGAAGCTCGGCTATCTCCTGATCGTCGCCGGATTCCTGTGGGGCGCCTTCCTCGCGGTGGAGCGGCCCGAGGGGGTGAACGCGGCTCTCTACCTGGCCGCGCTCGCGATCGGCGTCGCCGGCGTCGTGATGGCGCGGAGGGCGACCCGCGCGGAGGCGCGCGACGTGACGCGGCTCGAAACGAACATCGCGGCGATCGAGTCGTCGCTCGCGGCGATCGCCGCGGACGCAGACCGGCTCGACGAGGCGAAGACCTCGGTCAACGTCTACGACCTGCGGCACCGGATCGACGAGACCTTCCCGGACCACATCGCCGCGTTCGTCGAGGCTCGGGAGAGCATCGCCCACAGCTACGGGCTCAAGGCCTACGCCGAGGTGATGAACCGGTTCGCGGCGGGCGAGCGCTACCTGAACCGGGTGTGGTCCGCCTCGACCGACGGCTACGAGCCGGAGGCGCACGACTACATCGGACGGGCTCGCCTCCAGTTCGACGACGCCCTGACGACGTTCCGGGAGATCCGGGACGGGGCGGGGCCGGCGGGCGCGGCGCGGAAGGGCTGAGGGGCCGGCTCAGCCCTTCAGGTTCTCCGGGTTCAGGCCCTCCAGCTCGGGCAGCACGAACAGCCCGTCCTTCCGGACCAGGACGTCGTCGAACCAGATCTCCCCGCCGCCGTACTCGGGGCGCTGGATGAGGACGAGGTCCCAGTGGATCTGGCTCCGGTTCCCGTTGTCGGCGACGGTGTAGGCGTTGCCGGGGGTGAGGTGGAGGGAGCCGGCGATCTTCTCGTCGAACAGGATGTCCTTCATCGGCTCCCGGATGTACGGGTTGAAGCCGATCGCGAACTCCCCGATGTGCCTCGCCCCCTCGTCCGAGTCGAGCACCTCGTTCAGGTGGTCCGTGTTCGTGCTCGTCGCCTCGACGATCTTCCCGCCCTCGAATCGGAACCACACGTCGTCGTGCGTCACGCCCTGGTACAGCGTCGGCGCGTTGTAGCGGATCGTCCCGTTCAGGCTGTCGCGCACGGGCGCCGTGTAGACCTCGCCGTCAGGGATGTTGCGTTTCCCGTCGCACTCGACGGCGGGGATCCCGGCGATGCTGAACGAGAGGTCCGTGTCCGGGGCGACGATCCGCACCCGGTCCGTCCGCTCCACCAGGTCCTGCAGCGGTTTCAGGGCCTCCGCCATCCGGGCGTAGTCCATCGTGCAGACGTCGAAGTAGAAGTCCGCGAACGCCTCGGAGCTCTTCTGCGCGAGCTGCGCCATCGAGGGGCTCGGCCACCGCAGCACCACCCAGCGGGTCTTCGCCACCCGGATCTCGGTGTGGACCCGCTTCCAGATCATCCGCTCGTAGAGCTGCATCCGGTCGTTCGGGACGTCGGACAGCTCCGAGACGTTCGGGGAGCCTCGGACGCCGATGTAGGCGTCCTGGAGCTCCATCACCGTCTCCTCGCCCCTCGCCATCACCTCGAGCTGCTCCTCCGTCGCGCCCAGCAGCAGGCGTCGCAGGACCTCGTTGCTCCGGAGCGCCACGCTCGGCACGGCGCCGGCCTCGTGCGCGACGCGGACGAGCTCGTTCGTGAACGCGTGCGGGACGTCGATCGCCTCGATCAGCACCTTCTCGCCCGGCTTCAGCTCGCAGGAATAGTGGATGAGGGTCTCTGAAAGGCGGGTGTATCGCGGATCGCTCATGATCTCCGCAGTCCGTGCAAGGGTTGCAGCCTACGCCGGGTGGGGGCGGCGACGTGTCCGGCAGGCATTACGGTGCGCGAAGCGGGCCCGCGGGGCAACCTTCCTGGCGGCGCGGGCGGCCGGGCGCCGGGACGCCCCGCCGCCTCAGCTCTCCGTGCGCTTCGGCGCCCAGCGCTTCGTTTCGCCTCCGGCCGTGACGTCGAGCGTGGTGACGTGGATGTTCAGGCCGGCGTCGATCCGAAGTCCGACGATGCCGTCCGGGCCTACGTCGGCCCGCGGCAGCTCCGCCACCGGCGTCCCGTTCACCAGGAAGCGGACCGCGTCGGCGCCGGCCTCGACGCCGAGCACGTTCTTCACGGTCGCCTCCTCCCCCGTCCACGGCAGCACCGCCTCGTGCCGGGTCGGCGCGACGAGCTCCGCGCTGTCGTGTCCGTCGTGCAGGCGCAGCGCGTACCTCCCCGCCGTGTCGATCTCGAACGCGACGTAGCGCTGCGCGTCGGAGTCGAGCTCGCGTCCGCCGAGGATGAGCCCGTAGGTCCCGTTCGCGCCCTCGGGGTCGAACAGGAAGCCCTCCGACTCGACCCGGAACTCGCCGTCCATCGCCGTGGCTTCGTTGTAGAGGATCACGCCGCGCCCGGCGGTGATGTGCCAGCCCGGAGGCATCTCGACGAACCGCTCGGGACGGGCCGTCCAGCCGTCGGGGGCCTGGAGGACCTGGGCGTCGGCGCGCCCGGCCAGGGCGAGCGCCGCGAGCGCGGGCAGCAGGTACGAGCGTCGAGTCATGGGAGTCCTTTCGCGAAGAGGTGGAACGCCCCCATGGAAACCGGGAGGACGCGAGAACGCAAGGGCGGGCCCGTCGCCGGGGTCGCCTTCAAACGGACCGGCCGCTCTTCCGGCCCGTCCGGATCACGTTGCCGACTTCGCGCCGCACCAGCGCCGGCAGCGCGTCGCCCCGGTCCCGCAGGTAGAGCGCGGCCCGCCCGCGCTCCCGTTTCGCCAACTCCCGGAGCGCCCAGGAGACCGCCTTCACGATCATCGGCTCCGTCCGGCCCACGACCAGGTCGAGCACGGAGAGGGCGAGGTCGGGCGCGACCTCCCCGCTCCGGGTGATCGGAACCGTGGAGACGACGGCGAGCCGCGGTCGCCAGATCCCCTCCGACGCCACGAGCTCGTGGAGGATCTCCATCCGTGCGGGGAGATCGGCCAGAACCCACGGACCGAGGACCGCCGTGCCCATGAGGTCGCACAGCCCCCATTCGTCGAGCTCCGCGGCCCGGGCCCGGTGGACGGCGGCCGGCAGGGACGCGATCGCGTCCGGGCGGAGCCGCAGGATCTCGAGCCCGAGCGCCCTCTCCTCGCGCGACGGGGCCGACCACAGGGCGTCCGCCAGGCGATGGACCTCGGCGGCCTCCGCGCCCGGGTGCGCCCGGCGCCAGTCGCGGGCGATCCTCCGGAGGTCCGGCGTGCGGACGCCAAGCACGTCCAGCCGGGTCGGCGCCACGTGCAGGGAGCCCTCCCGGTACTCCGGGTCCGCTGCCGTCTCGAGCGCGGCCCGGAGCGCCGCGGCTCCGATCGAGCCGTTCACCGCATCGCCTCCTCTCCGTGCGCCCCGCCCCGGCCGGGCCGAAGCTGTCCGGCGTCCCCCAACCTGGGGTCGCGCGGCATCCCGCGCGCGGCCAGTTTCCGCAAGCACGCCGGCGTTGGCCGGCCCGGCCCGGACTCCGGAGGAAGACCCGCATGCCAGCCGACCGACCGACCGCCCCGTCCGCGCGCGCCATCGCGCTGCTCGCCGCCGCTCTGCTGAGCGTCGCGGCCGGTCCCGCGCGGACGCAGGAGATCTTGCCGGCCGCCGCGCCCCGCGTCCTCGTAGTGGGGATCGACGGCGTCCGGGTGGACGTCCTGCGCCGCGCACGCACCCCGGTGCTCGACTCGCTCGCGGCGGCCGGCTTCTTCTCCGACCTCGCGCAGACGCCCGTCCGCACCGTGAGCGGGCCGGGGTGGTCCAGCATGCTGACCGGCGTGCGGACGGAGAAGCACGGAGTCGACTCGAACGACTTCTCCTCGAACCTGTACGCCGACTGGCCCGACTTCCTGACCCGGGTCGAGCGGGCCCGTCCGGAGCTCGGGACGTTCGCCGTCCTCGACTGGCCTCCGCTCGGCGAGGCGGTGGACGGCGGGCCGCTCGTGAGCGACGCGGTCGACGTGAAGGTGAACGTGGACGGCGAGTCGCTCGGCTACGGGCCCGCGGACTCAGCGAGCGTGGCGGCGGCCGTCGAGCACCTGCGGACCGCAGACGTGCACGCCGCGTTCGTCTACCTGGGCGACCCCGACGTGGTCGCGCACGAGACGGACTCGCACTCGCTCGCGTACCGCGCCTCGATCGAGCGCGCGGACACGCAGCTCGGCCTCCTGCTCGACGCCCTGCGGGCCCGGCCGGGCTACGTGGACGAGGGCTGGCTCGTGCTCGTGAGCACGGACCACGGCCGGAACGATGCGGGCGGCCACGGCGGCGACTCGCCGTCCGAGACGACGATCCTCTTCCTCGCCGCGGGGCCCGCCGTCGCCCCGGGCCGCCCCGCCTGCCCGCCGGAGATCACGGACGTGGCGGCGACGGCGCTCGCGCACCTGGGGATTGAGACCGAGGGACTCGACGGACGACCGCGCGGTCTGCGGGGGACGGAGGGATGCCCGGCGGGGCCGTGATGCCCGGAAGCGCCTGGCCTGCACCTTCGCGGGCAAGGCGGGGAAAGCGCGGTTTGCGCTGCGGCCCGGGGCAGGTGCCCGCGTCTACCAGATGATGTAGACGTCGATGTCGTCGTCCCTCGCCTGGTAGAGCAGCTTTCCGTGCGGGTGGAACGCCGCCGTTAGGCCCTTGTTCGGCGGCTGCGCATCCGCGGACACGGGAGGTGGGAACCCCTGGAGCTCCTGCCAGGCGACGGGGTCGGCCAGGATGCTCGCGCCGGGACTCTCGGGGTCGACGTCCTGGGTGGTGAGCCAGGGCCGGTCACATAGGCTCTTGGTCGTCTCGCTCACCGCCGTGCGGGACAGCAGGTACACGCGGTCCCGGCCCGTGAAGTGACCGACCGGTCACAAGATGTGACAAGGTTACTCGAGCCCGGTGCTTCGATTTCGCCTGTGCGACCCGGAACTAAGTACCTGCGAGCGAGTTCTTGACTCCGACCGGAAACCCTGCACTTTGGCTCGCGACTTGCTGAAGACTTCGTCGGCTTGCGCCCCCCAACAGGACCTTACTCATGTCCACGCTCCTTCCTTTGGGGGCGCAACGAATCGGTCTGCCTGCCTGCTAGGACTAGCTCTCCTTTTCGGCCTTGCCGGGTGTCAAGACGGGAGTTGACCCGCTGCGCCTCAAGTCCCCTCGTTCGATAGAGTCGGAGAGACCACGCCGAGTGTTGTTACGTGGGACGACAGGCTCGCTGCGATCGATGTCGACGGATTCGGTGGATTCTACCGAGATCGTGATGAGCTGGTCGTCTACTCTGTCAACCCCAACATCGATTGGGATCAGCTCAGAAGCCAACTCGCACAGTTGAGAGCCGAAACCGAGGCTGAGCTCGCGTCGGAATTTCGGGTCGAGACTGCTACTTACGCGTTTACCGACCTTCACCGATGGCGCATGAAGCTGCGCAGCCTGCTATCACGCGCAGACGTTAACACGCTCCGAATCGAGGATGCGGCGAACAGAATCGCCATCGGAATCATGCCAGGTTCGAGTGCAACTGCACTTGTCTCAGAGATTGAGCGTCTCGGCGTTCCACTTGATGCGGTCATCTATGAGGAAGTGGAGCCAATCCATTTTGATGCGACATTGAGAGACAAAGTCAGGTACACTGTCGGTGGGTTGGAAATCTCGAATGAGACTGACCAGGTTTGCACCATGGGCTTCAACGCCTACTGGGGCCCCAGTCGGGTCTTTATCACCGCCTCGCACTGCACGAATGGGATGGGTGGTGTGCAGGGTGATGAGTATTTTCAGCCCCAAGACACCGGTGCCTTGGAAGGTCCGATGACGCTCGGGCCTTGGGTGCCGCCGGGATACGAGGTCGGTGTTGAACGCAAGGACCCGGCGTGGACGCTCGGGTGCGACGGTGACTACCTCTGCCGTTACAGTGATTCCGCCATCGTCGAGTACTACACTGGCGTCGGCTCGGACTACGGGGAGCTCGCACGGACGACCGGAATCGGGTCCATTACAATCAGTACGACGACGCCGCGGTGGCACATCACCGGCGAGCAGGCCTTGCTGGCCAGCCAGGTCGCGCATCGTGTCGGACGGACCAGCGGTTATCAGACTGGTGAAGTAGAGGACTCCTGCGACGACGTGGAGATTGGCGGCTACAAGGTACTCTGCTCGGTGAGGTACGGTGTAGGCTCCAGCAGTGGTGACAGTGGCGCACCAGTGTTCAGAATCGTTAGCTCGAGCAATGTAAAGCTCGCGGGGATCCACTTTGCTTCGAACAGCACCACATCTTGGTTCAGTCCGATCTCCCAGATCCGGCAGGAGTTGGAGACACCTTTGTACCCATTGACGACATACTAGCTTGCAATTGGGAGGCCTGCGGTGCGATCTAGACTTCTCGCAACACTTGTGGCGTTTGTAGGCTCGGTAGGCAATCTGTACGGTCAATCGGTTGAGCTTGACCTCAGAATGGGATACGAGTTCCCTACGGGCGGCCTGGCGGGCTTGGAGGACGGTGGTCTGGTTGCGGGGATCACCGTCGGTTTCGTGGCGTCCTCGATGGTATTGATCGGCGGACGAGCAGATGTGGCTTTGCTGAACGGGGACGATCGCATCACCTTCGATGCAGGAGACCCCAAGAAGTGGCCCGATCTTACGGCCGTACATTATGTTGCAGAAATTCGTCTTCGGCCGCTCATCTCTTCCGGCTGGGATGTTGAAGCTGCCGTAGGGATCGGTGGCTCGACCTTGTCCTTCGATGACGCCGGTAGACATACGTATCCATCGCTGAGCGGTGGACTTGCCGGCGGTGTCGACCTGAACGATAGGGTGGCACTGATCACTTCGGGCCAGACCTACCTTGTGTTCGCGGACTCCGAGGAATTCGAGGATCTTGG
The DNA here is from genome assembly GCA_046484665.1 of Gemmatimonadota bacterium. GTDB lineage: Bacteria > Gemmatimonadota > Gemmatimonadetes > Palauibacterales > Palauibacteraceae > Carthagonibacter. The sequence continues at coordinate 4,501 of JAWOIN010000062.1, read as the reverse complement.
TCTGTTCGGGAACACGTGGTTCCTCGTCTTCACCACAGGAGTACGGATCAGGATCTGACTCCTCGCCCTCTCAGCAAGAGAACAGCTCCTGCGGCGTGGGGCAGGAGGATCTGATGGGCACCATGATGCAGGCAGTCAGCGGGACCGCGCGACGGGGCCGGCGTCTCCGCGCCGCCGCCGTTCTGGTCCTGGCGTCCTGCGGCGGCGAGACGTCCGGCCCGCCGCCGGTGGAGGACACGGAGCCGCCGGTCGTGGAGATCGTGTTCCCGGTGAATGAGACGGACTGGCTCGGGATCGAGTCGACCCGCTACGACGAGACGGAGGACGGCTTCCTCGACCTGCGCGTGACGTGGAGCGACGGGGGGAGCGGGGTGGACACCTCGACGCTCCGGATCGAGGTGCTCGGCACGGTGACGGGCGTCGGGCCGGGGACGGACCTGGCCGGCCTGTGGAGGCGCGTCGCGCTGTCGGAGACGGGGGCGACGTACGAGGAGACGATCGAGCACCTGGTCCGGCAGGGGCGGCCGCGACTCGTGGTCTCGGTGGCGGATTCGGCGGGCAACGTCGGCTCGGACACGCTCAAGATCCGGGTGCGCTACGGCGACTTCCACCGCTCCCTCCGGCTGGAGGGAGGGGCGACCACGCTCGACGTCACGGTGTGCGAGGACGACGAGCGGCTCTACCTCGCCCGCGGGTACGCGATCACGGTGATCGACGCGAACACGCTGGAGCCGATCGGCCGCTATCCGAGGGTGCTGGCCGAGCCGCCGGCGCGGATCCTCTGCATTTCGGGCGACCCGATTCTCTACGCCACGGTCGCCGTGGAGCGGTTCAACCGCCACACCCTCTCCTGGCTGGACCGCATCGAAGGGACCGCCCGCTCCGACGGGATCGTCCAGTCGCGAGCGGACCCGAACATCCTATGGGTCGGAGAGGCGGTCACGGGCTCCCCCGCGCGCGTGGACCGGACGATCCCCGCCCGGCTGGGCGGGGTGAGCGTCTTCCCGCTGTCTTCGTGCGGCTACAACGAGTTCACGATCGCGATCGCCGTGCTCGATGGTGACCGAAAGATCTACTGGGACCGCTGGTGCGAAGGCGGCATCTTCGTGGGCGATCCGGCGACGAGCGAGATCCTCGCCCACATCACGGGCGGGCTGACCGCGAACATGGCGGTGAGCAAGGACGACCGGTTCGTCTACGCGGCCTTCCACACCGGGACTCTCACCGGGCTCGCCGAGATCGACACGGAGACGGACCAGGTGACGCGCGGCATGTCCGGGTGGGCCGCGGGCTACGGCCCGGCACTCGTCTTCGACGTCGCGATCAACCCTGCCGGAGACCGGCTCTGGCTCACCACACAGGACGTCGACCCCGAGAATCCCGGAGCGAGCATCCTCGCCGATCCTCTCGCCTGGAAGGAGCTCCAGGCGTTCCCGCATCCCGTGTCCGCGGACGCGCAGCCGCTGAATAAGGGCCAGGCGGCGGCCTTCCACCCGCACGGAAAGCTGCTCTACCAGGCCGTGGACGACAACATCGACGTCTACATCATCCGGTAGACTCCGCCGCCCGGGCCCGGGCCGCCGGCCGCACATGCTCGTGCGGGCCGGCGCCGGACCCTGCCGGGCTCAGGACAGCGGCTTCCGGGCCCGGATGAACGCCGACATCAGTCGGCCCTCCAGGCCCGCGCGGTCCCACGTTCCCTCGATTCCGAGCTCTCCGAGAATCGCCGTCGCGTCGTCCGCGTCGTAGACCCGCGTCGGCTCGACCTCGATCGCCTCGAACCCGGCCTGCGCGAGCAGCCGGCGGTACTCGTCCTCCTCGAGCGCGCCCGCCACGCAGCCGGCCCACAGCTCCAGGCTCCGCCGAACCTCGGTCGGGACCTCGCCGCGCACCACGACGTCCGACACCGCGAACCGGCCGCCCGGCTTCAGCACACGGAACGCCTCCGCCAGCGCCTTCGGCTTGTCGACCGACAGGTTGATCACGCAGTTCGAGATCACGACGTCCGCCTCGCCGTCGGCGAGCGGAAGGTCCTCGATCTCCCCCTTCCGGAACTCGACGTTCGGGACGCCCGCCTGCGCCGCGTTCCGGCGGGCGAGGGCCAGCATCTCGTCCGTCATGTCCACCCCGATCGCGCGGCCCGTCGGGCCCACGCGCCGCGCCGAGAGGATCACGTCGATTCCGCCGCCGGAGCCGAGGTCGAGCACCGTCTCGCCCTCGCGCAGCGTCGCGAGCGCCGTCGGGTTCCCGCACCCGAGCGAGGCCTCGAGCGCGCCGAGCGGGACCGCCGCCATCTGCTCGGCGTCGTACAGCCCCTGCGTGATGGGGTCGGGGTCGCAACAGCCGCTCCCGCCGCAGCACCCGCCGTCGCCGCTCCGCGTCGCCGCCCGCGCGTAGCGCTCGCGGACAACCTCCTTGAGGTCGTCTCCCGCTTTCCTCGTCTCCATCGGGCCTCTCCGATTCAAGAATCGTTTATGTAACGTCGCGAAAAAAAAGCTGACTGCTCTCTCATCTCCACCGGGGCGCCTGCCCGCCTTCATCTCCGCCGGAGCGGCACGCAGCAGCGGCCCGTCCCCTTCGGAATCGTGCCCGACGCGAACTCCCCGGCCCCCAGCGCCCCGGCCGCGCGCTCCAGCTCCGCGAGCATCTCCGGGACCAGGGAGTAGTAAACCCAGCGACCCCGGCGGTGGTCCGACACCAGGCCCGCTTCCCGCAGCGTCCTCAGGTGGAACGAGAGAAGCGGCTGGGTCACGTCGAGCGCCTCCGCCAGCTCGCACACGCAGCGCTCGCCGGCCCCGAGGGCCTCGAGCACGCGCACGCGCTTCTCGTCGGCCAGGGCCTGGAAGGTCCGGGCGAGCAGGACGGGGTCGCCCGTCGCGGCGGTCGTCGGCGCATTCATGAATAAAGAATGGTTGATATGAAGGTCGGTGTCAAGGCCCGGGGGACGGGCAGGAGGAGGTCATCCCGTCGGAGGCCGGACCGCGAAGAGGAGGTCGGTCTCGCCTCGACGCGCCTCGCCCGGCGGCGTTAGGATTCGCGTCCGTGCCGTCGCCCGTCCCTCCTGAACCGGTGGAAGAAGCCGCATGGACCTGCTTATCCGCGACGTCACCCTGCTCGACGGCTCGACCGGCCACGTCGGGATCGAGGGGAACCGGATCGTCCACCTCGGGCCCGACCTTCCGGCCGCCCGACCCGCGCGCACGATCGACGGGACCGACCGCCTCGCGATGCCGGGCCTCGTGAACGCCCACACGCACGCGGCGATGACCCTGTTCCGCGGCTACGGAGACGACATGCCGCTGATGCCCTGGCTCCGGGAGCGGATCTGGCCGGCGGAGGCGAAGCTGACGGACGAGGACATCTACTGGGGGACCCGGCTCGCCTGCGCGGAGATGATCCGGACCGGCACCACCCTGTTCAACGACATGTACTGGAAGGTCCCGAACGCCGTCCGCGCGATCGGGGACGCGGGCCTCCGGGCCACGGTGAGCGGCGGCCTGATCAGCGGCGGCTTCCTCGGCGACCTCAAGGGGGAGCTGCTCGAGCTGATCGCGACGTACGAGGCGGGGGAGTTTCCCGACCGCGTGCGGCTCGCGATCTCCCCCCACGCCCCGTACACGGTGACGCAGGAGGACCTGGAGTGGTGCGCCCGCCTCGCGGCGGACCACGATCTGCCGATCCAGATCCACCTCTCCGAGACGCTCGGCGAGGTGGAGGAGAGCCTGGAGACGCACGGCGTGCGGCCCGCGTTCCATCTGGAGCGCTGCGGGATCCTCGACCGCCCGACGGCGCTCGCCCACGGAGTTTGGCTCGACCGGGACGAGCTCGCGATGCTCGCGCGGTACCCGGCCACGGTGGTCCACAACCCGGTCAGCAACCTGAAGCTCGCCTGCGGCCAGGGCCGCGACGTTCGCGGCTGGTTCGACTACGCCGGCGCGAAGGCGGAGGGCGTGAACGTCGCGCTCGCCACGGACGGGGCGGCGTCGAACACGAACCTCGACATGTTCGAGGAGATGAAGTTCGCCTCGCTGATGGCGAAGCACGCCTCGGGCGACCCCACCTGCATGCCGGCGGCGGAGACCCTCCACATCGCAACCCGGGGCGGCGCGGACGGGATGGGATGGACGGAGACGGGGCGGCTCGAGGTCGGGGCCCTCGCCGACCTCGTGCTGCTCGACCTCACCGAGGTCACGCTCACCCCGGTGCACGACCCCGCGAGCCACGTCGTCTACGCGGCGAACGGCGGCTGCGTCCACACGACGATCTGCGACGGCCGGGGCCAGGTTCAGCCCGCTGCCCAGCGTTCTCGCGGTCGAAACCGTAGCTTCCAGCACGCCGGCTTCGATCAGGAAATTGCCGTCGGTGTTGAGCAGCAGCGGAATCGAACTCGACAGCCCACCCACCCAGGGCTGGCCGGAAATATAGACGCAGGCGACCAGGTAGGCGTAGTCCACGCCCGGTACCCGCTTCGCCAGTTCGCGCCCCAGCACCGCGGCCAGCA
>JAWOIN010000123.1:0-9043 GCA_046484665.1 Gemmatimonadota bacterium | reverse complement strand
CACTGGTCGCGATATACCGTGGAGACTTCCTGCCTCAGTCAGACCCAGCGCTAAGTGCTCACAGCCTACTGCCTCAGCATACCTAGCCGACTCACGGGCGCGTCTTGGCGTGGTGTAGACGCTCAAGATCGTTTTCTTCCAATCCTTCCAATGGCCCGTGATATGCGCATGTAAGGACAAGTACACGTCATCACAATGGGGTTCAACTAACCATAACATCAGGATGCTCCTTGTTGCCAAGCCTTAGCCCAACTGATACGCACTGAACCAGCTTGTAGGCGATGTTGCCGGCATCCAGGTCGGGAAAGCCGAGGACGTTCGCCCGGCCCTCGACAGGCGACCCCGGCGCCTTGCACGCGGCTACCTCCGGCACGAGCGCCGCATCGGCCTGGAGCTCCCCATCCGCGCGGACGTCCGGCCTCCGGGCCCGGAACCGCTCAAGTCCCTCGCGGACGCGCTCGACCGACGCGCCGGCCGCCGAGCCCCGGGTCGCGTAGGACAGGAACGCCACGCGGGGCTCGTCTCCCACCACGCGGGCGCGCGCGCAGCACGCCGCCTCGGCGATCTCCGCCAGCTGCTCGGGGTCAGGCGCCGGGACGACCGCCGCGTCCGTGAACGTGAGCACCCGCTCCGGCTCCGCGCCGTCCGGTGGCAGTACCATGTAGAAGGCGCTCGAGACGGTCCGGATGCCCTCGGCGGGGCCGAGCACCCGGAGACCCGTCCGGAGCACGTCCGCGGTGGTCGCCTCGGCGCCCGCCACCACTCCGTCGACCCGGCCAGCGCGCAGGAGAGCGACGGCGAACCGGAGCTCATCGCCGGCGCCGGGCGGCGCCAGCTCCGGCCACGCTTCGAGAGCCGCGGCGCGGGCTGCCGGGTCCGCCGTCCCGATCCGCACCTCGGGGTCGCCTCCGTCTCCGTCGACGACGGCGACCGGATGCACGCGCCCCTCCGACCTGAGCCTGTCGATCGCCGCGGCGGTCCGCGGCTCGGCGGACTCGGGAAAGGCGATCCGGGTTCCGCGCGGCACCCGGCCGGGCAGCGCCGCGAGGAAGCTCAACGGCCCGCGGCGGCCGGTCCGTACCGCACGACCAGCTCCGACAGGACCTCGGGCGGAACGAAGCCCGACACGTCGCCCCCGAGGCTCGCCACTTCGCGCACCAGGGAGGAGCTGAGGAAGGTGTAGCTCGTGGCCGGCGCCATGAAGATCACCTCGATCTCCGGCCACAGGCTGCGGTTCATCAGCGCCATCTGGAATTCGTACTCGAAGTCGCTCACCGCCCGGAGACCCCGGACGATGAGACGCGCCCCCCGCGCGCGAGCGAAGTCCACGAGGAGGCCCGAGAACTGCACGACCTCGATCCGCGGCTCGTCCCCGTACACCCGACCGATGAGCTCGACCCGCTTCTCGAGCGGGAAGGCGGGGGACTTCGCGTGGGTCGCCCGCGCGGCGACGGCGATCACGAGCCCGTCCGCCAGCTTCAGCGCCCGGCGGATGATGTCGTCGTGCCCCAGCGTCAGCGGATCGAACGAGCCGGGATAGATCGCGACGCGCCTGTCAGTGTCCACCTGTCTCGTCTCCCGTGTGGGCGGAGAAGAAGGAAAGCGTCGACTCCCCGTACGTCCGCTCCCAGACCGGCCGCCCCCCGGCGCGCTCCGCCGTGGCGTGCTCCACGCACAGCAGCTCGGCGAACGGCTCGGCCGCGAACCGGGCGACGAGCCGGGTCGCCTGCCCCTCCGCGTAGGGCGGGTCGGCGAGCGCGACATCGGGCCGGGGCCCCGCGTCGAGCCGGTCAAGGAGTCGGAACACGTCTCCCCTGTGCAGCCTCGCGCGGCCCGCGACGCCCAGCGACTCGAGGTTCCGCCGAAGCACGCGGAACGCGCGGCCGTCCGACTCGACGAAGTGAACCAGGGAGGCCCCGCGGGACAACGCCTCGATCCCCAGCGCGCCCGAGCCGGCGAACAGGTCGAGCACCCTCGCGTCGGTCAGCCTCGCGCCCAGGGCGCTGAACCAGGCCTCGCGGACTCGCTCCCGGGTCGGCCGCACCCATCGGCCCGGCGGCGCCTCGATCCGGCGGCCTCCGAGGCTCCCTCCCACGATCCGCAGGCTCACGGCCGGGAGGGCCGGATGTCGAGGACTCTCGCCTGGAGCCGTCGCCGTCCGTTCCAGTGGTTCTCCTCGAGGTGGAACGCCACGTCCCACCGCCGGCCCGGCGGAAGCTCCGATGCACGTCCTCCGAGGCCGAAGCCGATCCCCGCCAGACGACCGGTCGCGTCGGCGAGCTCGACCCTCAAGTGGGCTCCCTTCGCGCCCACGGGTTCGAGCCGCTCGAGCGCGACGTCCCTCGCCATCAGCACAGGCGGCGGGTTCTCCGTCCCGAACGGCTCGAGCCGCGCCAGCCACCCGCGCAGCTCCGAGTCGAACCGCCCGAGCGGGGCCACGAGCTCGACCCGGAGGTCGTCCGCGACGGCATCGTCGTGGAGCTCGGTCGCCGCGAGGTCGCGCAGGCGCTCGGCGAACTCCTCCACCCGGTCCCGTCGGATCGCGAGGCCGGCGGCCATCCGGTGCCCGCCGAAGCGGTCCAGCATCGGGGACAGTTCCTGGAGCGCCCGGAACAGGTGGAACCCGGGGATCGAGCGGCCGGACCCCCTCCCCACGTCGCCGTCGAACGACACGACGACCGCCGGCCTGTGGATCGCCTCCGCGACGCGGGAGGCCACGATCCCGATCACGCCCGGGTGCCACCCATCCCCCCAGAGGACGACCGCCCGGTCGCGCCCCGGATCGTAGCGCTCGGAGAGCTGCCGCTCCGCCTCGGCGTAGACGCGGCGGTCGGCCTCCCGGCGCTGTGCGTTCTGACGGTCGAGGTGCGCCGCCAGCCGCTCCGCCTCGTGCGGGTCGCCGGTCAGAAGCAGGCGCAGGCCCGCCTCCGCCGAGGCCATTCGGCCTACCGAGTTCAGGCGCGGTGCGAGCCGGAAGGACACGTCGTCCGCCGACACCGGCCCGCCCTCCTCGATCCCGATCCGGCGGAGGAGCGCCCGGAGCCCGGGCTTCCGGGTGCGCGCGAGCGCGAGGAGTCCGGCGCGGACGAGGGTGCGGTTCTCGTCCGCCAGCGGCATCTGGTCGGCCACGGTGCCGATCGCCACCAGGTCCAGGTGCTGGTTCGCCTCCGCCGTCTCGACCCCGGCCCGCGTGAACAGCGCCTGCACGAGCTTGAACACGACGCCCACGCCCGCCAGGCCGCGGAACGGGTAATCGGAGTCGGCCCGCATCGGGTCCACGACCGCGACCGCCGTCGGGAGCCGCGTTCCGGGACGGTGATGGTCGGTCACGATCACGTCCCGCCCCTGCCGGGCCGCCCGAGCGACCGCCTCGACGGCGCTGACGCCGCAGTCGGCCGTGAGGATCAGCGATGCGCCCATCCGCGCCGCCCTCTCGAGCCCTGCCTCCGAGAGATCGTATCCGTCTCGCGTCCGGTGCGGGACGAAGGTCTCGACGCGGCCGCCGAGCCTCTGCAGCGTCAGGGTGGCCACGGCGGCCGCCGACATCCCGTCGGCGTCGTAGTCGCCGTGAACGAGGACCCGCTCGCCGCGCCGCAGCGCGTGCTCGATGCGCTCCACGGCCTCGCCCATGTCGGGGAGGAGGAGGGGATCGTGGAGGTCTTCGAGTCGCGGGGAGAGAAAGGCGCGGACCCGCTCCGCATCGTCGAGACCGCGGCGGAGGAGGATCCGGGCGAACTCGGGCGGCACGCGCAGGCCTTCCGCGAGCCCGCGGACCGTATCGGGATCGAGGGGTGGCGGCGGCACCCACCGCCGCGCCGCGCCCGCCTCCCGTCTCACCGGCCGGGAGCAGGGCTCGAGGGAGGGCGCGGGATCAGCGCTCGGCGTGCAGGATCACGCCGCACGCCTCGCACACGAAGAGAGCCCGGCCGGCCCTGATCTCGGCCTGACGCTGCAGCGGGATCGACGTGAAGCAGCTCCCGCACACCCCGTCGAGCACCGGCGCCAGGGCCCGCGACGTCCGCCCCCCCCGCACCCGGTCATACAGGGAGCGGACCGAGTCGTCGAGCCGGAGCGCCTTGTTCTCCCGCCGGTCCCGCTCGATCGCGAGCCGCTCGGAGAGCTCCGCGTGCCGCGCCTCGATCTCCCGCCGGCGCTCGCCCCCGACCGCCCGCGACCCGGCGACCTCCGTGGCCGCTGCGTCGAGCTCGGCCCGGGCCCGCTCCTGTTCCTGCATCGCCAGGAGCATGTTCGTCTCGGCCTGATCCAGGTTCTGTCGCGCCGCCTCCACCTCCAACCGGGAGGCCGCGTGCTCGCGCATGTTGTGGATCTCCAGCGCCCGCTGCTGGAGCCGCTTCAGGGTCGCCCGCCCCGCGCTCACGGTCCGCTCGGCGGCTCGTACCGCCGCGTCGTGGGCCTCCAGCCGGGCGGACGCTTCCCGCTCCCTGCGCTCGAGCTCCACCCGCTTCAGGTCCAGCGCCTCGAGCTCGGCTTCCAGAGATCGCAACTCTTTGTGGACGTTCGCGATCCCTGCGTCCATCTCCTGCAGTGTAAGAAGGTCGTCCACCATCGGATTCCCCATCCCTCTCTCCGTCCTCGGTTTCCCTCCCGCCCGGTCCGCGCGGCCCCGCTCAGCGCGGGGCCGGCTCCCCTCGCGCCCCGGTCAGGCGCGTCAGGAAGCTGAGGGAGACGCCCTCCTCCCTCAGCCGTCTCGCGATCTCCGCCTTCTCCACGAGCAGGCGCCTCGCCTGGTCCTCGTCCGCGAGCTCAAGCTCGCGGTCGATCTGTCCGAGCCGCTCGAGCCGGTCGCGGTTCAGCAGCCGCCGGAGCGCCTGCTCGAACACCTCGCCCGGGTGGACGAGCTCGGTGGCGTCGCCCGCCAGGTCCTCCAGTCTCGAGGTCTCGTCGGGAGCGAGCCGCTCCGCGAGCTCCGCCGGTCCGGCAGCCGGTCCCGCCGCTGCGAGCGCACCATAGATGGATCGGAACGCCGGTTCCCGAAAGTGATCCGTCGCGAGGCCGCGGGCGCACGCCGCCTCGACCAGCCTGCGGTCGCGGAGCAGGAGCAGCAGGAGGCTCCGCTCGGCGACCGCCTCGACGTCCGTCGACGGGGCGCCCCCCGGGACGCGGCGCGCGGCCCCCTCCGGCTCCCGCTGCGCCCGCGGCCGGGCGGTCGTCCGGGCAGCCTCGCGCGCGACCTCGCGGACGAACGTCTCGCGGCGTACGCCGGTCCGCTCGGCCGCCCGCGCCAGGTAGAGGTCCCGCAGGGCCGGGTCGCGCACGGCGCGCAGCGTGCTGAGGAGGCCGTCGACGGCGCGCCGCCGGCCCTCGATCGAGTCGAGATACCCCTGCCGCTCCAGGATCTGGAGCTTGCGCTCGAGGATGTCGAGGGCGTCCTCGAGCAGCGGCGCCAGTGCCTCGGTGCCGCCTTCGCGCAGCAGCGAGTCGGGGTCCTCGCCCGCGGGCAGGCTCACGACCATGGGGTGGACGCCGGCGGCGAGCAGGGCGTCGCCGGCCCGGAAGGTCGCGCGCAGGCCGGCCGGGTCGCTGTCGTAGAGCAGGAAGCACCTCTTCGCGTAGCGGGCGAGCAACTCCGCCTGGTCCTCCGTGAGCGAGGTGCCGAGCGGCGCGACGGCGCTCCGCAGCCCGGCCCGATGCAGCGCGAGGACGTCCATGTAGCCCTCGGCCACCAGCGATGCTTCCTCCCGCCGGATCTCGTGGCGCGCCCAGACGAGGCCGTACAGTGACCTGCCCTTGTGGAAGACGGGGCTCTCGGGGGAGTTGATGTACTTCGGAACCTGGTCCGAGGCCGGCCCGAGCACCCTCCCGCCGAACGCGATCGGGCGGTCGCGCAGGTCGTGGATCGAGAAGATGAGGCGACCCCGGAACCGGTCGTAGGGCTCCTCCGCGCGCTCGCTCGTCGCGAGCAGCCCCGCCTCGAGCAGCTCGTCGTCCCGGATCCCGCGTGCGTGGGCGGCATCGCGGAGGGCCCGCCACTCGTCCGGCGCCCAGCCGAGTCCGAATCGATCCGCGTCCTCGTCCGAGAAGCCGCGCGCCGCGAGGTACTCCCGGGCCGCCCGGCCCTCCGCCTCGTCGCGGAGGCGCCCGACGAACCACTCCTCCGCGAACGCCAGGACCTCGCGGAGCCGCCCCCAGGGATCCTCCCTCTCCCCGCGCTCCTCCGGGATCTCCACGCCCACCCGGGCAGCGACGTGCCGCACCGCCTCCGGAAAGTCCATCCCGAGGCGCTTCATGAAGAAGGCGAAGACATCGCCTCCCTCCCCGCACACGAAACACTTGAACAGCCCGCGCGCGGGATCCACCGAAAAGTTCGGGCCCTCTCCCCCGTGGAGGGGACAGGGCCCGCGCCAAGTGCGGCCCGACCGCTTGAGCGGCATGTGCTCGCCGAGGAGCTCGACGATGTCCGCGCGCTCGCGGACCTCCTCGACCCGTTCGTCCTTCACCAGCCACGACCGTGAATCAGTCACCACCTCCCGTGAACTCGACTACGGTAACCCCGGCGCCCCCTTCCTCGAAACCTCCCGGTCTCAGGCGTAGGATCCTGCCGTCGGACCCGAGCAGCTTCTGTACCTCGTCCCGCACCGCAAAGGTCCCCTTGCCGTGGATGACCCTCAGGAAGGGCAGGTCCGCGACGACCGCCGCGTCTACCGCCGCCTGGAGCGCGGCGCTCACCTCCTCCACCCGCAGGCCCCGCAGGTCGATCTCCGTCCGGACGGGGAGATCCGGGAGCGCCCGGTCGGACCCGCGGGGTCGCCGCCCTTCGCCTTTCCCGCCGCGCCCCTCGTCGGTCCCCGCCGGCTCGAGGTCCTCGAACGGCACCTCGATCCGCACCTCGCCCGCCTCGAGCAGGGCCCGGTCGCCCCTCCTCTCGCCGAGCCTCCCGGTGAGGCCCAGGGAGCGCGACCGGACACGGGCGCCGGTCACGACTCCTTCGGGCGACGGCTCCTGTCCGGGCTCGTCCGGACCCGTCGAGCTCCGGGCATCCCGCAGTCGCTGCTCGACCCGGGACCGCGCGGTTGCCGCCGCCTCCGCCGCCGTCTCTCGCGCGCCGGCGCCCTGCCCTTCCGCGGCCCCCTCGAACGCCTCCCGGAGCCGCTCGATCTCGGCCGCCACGTCGCGTCGAGCCTCCTTCAGGTATCGCTCCGCTCGCGCCCTTCCCTCCCGCTCGAGCGCCTTCTCGCGGGCGACGATCCGTCGCTCGGCCTCGACGGCGCGCTCCTCCCCCTCGCGGGAGCGCCTGTCCCGCAGCCGCGCGTCCTCCGTGAGGCGCTCCAGCTCCACTTCGCGCCGCTCGAGCTCCGCGAGCAGCGCCTCCGTCCGCCGGTCCTCCTCGCCGAGGCGCGCGCGGGCCTCGGACAGCACGTCCTCGGGAAGCCCGAGCCGCGTTGCGATCTCGAGCGCGTAGCTGCGGCCGGGCCGGTCGCGGAGGAGCCGGAAGGTGGGCCGGAGCGCCGCGGTGTCGAACTGGAGCGACGCGTTCACGATCCGCTCGTCCTCCGCGGCGAGCGCCTTGAGCGCCCCGAGGTGCGTCGTGGCGACGGTCAGACGGGCCTGTCCCGCCAGCCTCAGCAGGACAGCCGCGGCGAGCGCCGCCCCCTCGGCGGGGTCCGTGTTGCCGCCGATTTCATCCAGCAGCACGAGCGACGCCGGTCCGGCGCGGGAGAGCGCGTCCCGCAGGCTCACGACCTGCGCGCTGAACGAGGAGAGCGACGCGGCGATCGACTGCTCGTCCCCGATCACGGCGAAGAAGCGCCGGAACATCGGGAGCCGCGTCCCGGGCCCGACCGGGGGGATCGCCCCGGCCTGGGCGAGCAGCGACGCGACGCCGATCGTCTTGAGCAGCACCGTCTTGCCGCCGGCGTTCGGGCCGCTCACGAGCAGCACCGTCTCCCCGGCGGCGAGGCCGAGGTTGAACGGAACGGAGGGCTCGCCCGTGGCCAGCAGCAGCGGATGGTGGGCCGAGACGAGCCGGATCGCGGCGCCGGCCGGCTCAAGGGGGTCGACGACCTCGGGGCGGACGCCCCCGTGCCCCAGCGCCCACCGCGCTCTCGCGTAGAGGGAGTCGGTCTCGGCCAGCGCGTCGAGACTGGCCTCGAGCGCCCCGGCGCGCGGCCGCGCCGCGGCCGTCAGCGCTCGCAGCACCCGCTCGACCTCCCTCGCCTCTTCGCGCTCGAGCTCCGCCAGGCGATTCATCGGTTCGATCGCCACGGGCGGCTCGACGAAGACGGTTCGATGCGTGGCGGACTCGTCGTGGACGATCCCGCCGACCTCGGACCGCCCCTCCCGGCGGATCGGGACGCAGTACCGGCCCGAGCGCACCGTGACCGACCCGTCCGGCACCTGGATCCGGGCCGGGAGTGAGCGGATGAACGTCTCCAGCCGCCGGACGACGGAGGCCCTCGCCGAGCGCAGGGAACGCCGAATCCGCCGCAGGTCGGGCGACGCGGAGTCCGCGACGCCGCCGGACTCGTCGAACGCCTCTCCGAGCCGGCGTTCGAGCTCCGCGTCCTTGAGGAGCCGCCTCCCGATCGCGGCCAGCCGCGGGAGTTCGTCCGGCGCTCGCCTGAGGTCGGCGCGGGCGCGACGGGACGAGGCGAGGAGCGCGGAGACCGCGATCAGCTCGCGGGGCTCGAGGACGGACCCGGAGACGGCGAGCCGGCGCAGGGCCGCCCGCGCCTCGGGAATCGGCGGCGGCGACCACTCTCCCCGCAGCAGGAGCCCCACCATCTCGTCCGTCGTGCGGAGCGCCTCGTCGATGCGGGCCGCCTCGCGCCAGGGCAGCAGCCTGCGCAGGTGCGCCCTCCCCTCCTCCGAAGTCGCGTGCCCGGCGATGAGGTCGAGGATCGGTCCCCATTCCAGCAGCCGGAGAGTGCGGGCCTCCGCGGACGCCTCGTCGCGCATCGGCACTCCTCCCTCGAGGCCTCCGACCGGTGCGCCCTCCGGCCTCAGCCCGGAGGCCACCGCATCGGCCTCCCGCCGAGCACGTGGAGGTGCAGGTGCGGAACGCTCTGCCCGCCCTCCTCGCCGA
>JAWOIN010000097.1:0-3334 GCA_046484665.1 Gemmatimonadota bacterium | reverse complement strand
GCTGCCCATGACCCCGGCCGGCAAGGTGGACCGGCGGGCCCTGCCCGAGCCCGACGCGCGGGCCGCCGTCGAGGCGCCCTACGTGGCCCCCCGCACGGAGACCGAGACCACGCTCGCCGCCCTCTGCGCCGAGCTGCTCGGCGTCGAGCGCGTCGGCCTCCACGACAACTTCTTCGAGCTCGGCGGCGACTCGATCCTCTCGATCCAGCTCGTCGCCCGCGCCCGCGAGGCGGGCCTGCACCTGACGCCGCGAGACGTGTTCGAGGCGCCCCGCGTAGCGGGACTCGCGGCGCGCGTCGGCGCGGCGGCCCCGATCGAGGCGGAGCAGGGAATCGTTCGAGGAGAGGTGCCGCTCACCCCGATCCAGGCCTGGTTCTTCGAACAGGATCTCGCCCGTCCGGAGCATTGGAACCAGGCCGTTCTCCTCGAGACCCCGCCCGGGCTGCGACCCGAGCTTCTGGCCGACGCCGTCGAGCGGCTGCTCCGTCACCACGATGCGCTCCGCCTCCGCACCCTGCGCGGCCCGGACGGGTGGGAGCAGCGGATCGTCGGGCCGGGAGACGGGAGCGCATTCCAGCACGTCGACCTCTCGGAAACCGGCGACGATCGGCTCGGGTCGGAGATCGAGAGCCGCGCGGCGGCCGTGCAGGCCGGCCTCGATCTCGCGGAGGGGCCGATCTTCCGGGTCGTGCAGTTCTCCACGGGTTCGCGGCGGCCGGGACGCCTCCTCCTCGTCGCGCACCACACCGCGGTGGATGCCGTCTCCTGGCGCGTATTGCTCGAGGACCTCCAGACGACCTGCGAGGCGCTCGCCGCCGGCGAGGAGCCCTCGCTCCCCCCCAAGACCACCTCCGTGCGCGCGTGGGCCGAGAAACTGGTCGAGCACGCCCGCGCCCCCGAGACCGTCTCCGAGATCGCGTACTGGCGTTCCGTCGCCCGGAGGAACGTGGTCCGGCTTCCGGTCGACCTCGAAACGGGACCGGGCACGGACGGAAGCGAGCGGCAGGTCACGGTGGAGCTGGGTGAGGACGAGACGGCGTCGATCGTCCGGGACGTCGTCGCCGCCTTTCGCGTGACCGTGCACGAGGTGCTGCTCACGGCGACGGCCGACGCGCTCACCAGGTGGTCGGGCTCGCCGTCGATCCTGATCGAGCTCGAGGGCCACGGGAGGGAGGAGGTCGTCCCGGGGGTGGACCTGACGCGGACGGTCGGGTGGTTCACCACTCTGTACCCCGTCGTGCTCGAACCGGGGCGTGATTCGGCGGCGGCGGAACGCCTCCGGCGCGTCAAGGAGGAGCTGCGGAGGGTCCCGCGACACGGCATCGGGTTCGGGCTGCTGCGCTATCTGGGCGCTCCCGAGGTGCGGACCGAGCTTTCCCGCCTGCCCCGTCCCGAGGTGGGATTCAACTACTTCGGGCTCTCGGAAGCGGGCTCGCGGGAGGGGGGAGACCTCTTCCGGCCGGCGGCGGAATCGAGCGGACCGCACCGCGACCCCTCCGCGCCTCGCGACCACGCGCTCGAGCTGTCCGCCGGAGTGAGCGATGGCCGGCTTCGCGCCAGCTGGGCGTACTCCGAGTCCGTGCACCGGAGGGAGACGGTCGAGCTCCTCGCCTCGTACTTCCTCGGCTCTCTTCGATCGCTGGTCGCGGCGATCGGCGACGAGCCATCGGTCGAGTTCACGCCGTCGGACTTCCCGATGGCGGGGCTCGAACAGCGGCAGCTGGATCGCATTCTGGCGAACATGACCAACGAGGACGGATGAACCCGAATCGGGCCCGGATCGAGGACATCTACCCGCTGTCTCCGATGCAGCAGGGGATGCTGTTCCACTCGCTGCGTGAGCCGGACGCGGGGCTCTACGTCGAGCAGACCAGCTGGCTCATCGAGGCGGATCTGGCCGTGGAGGCGTTCCGCCAGGCATGGAGCGAGGCGGTCCGCAGGCACTCGATCCTGCGGACTTCCTTCGCGTGGGATGGCCTGGACGAGCCGATGCAGGTCGTGCACCGGAGTGTCGAGTTGCCGTTCGCGTTCGAGGACCTGCGGACTCTGCCGGCGTCGGAGAGGGAGGCCGTCCTCGCGGGACGGGAGCGCGATCTCCGGTCCGCCGGCTTCGACCTCGCTCGCCCTCCGCTGATGCGGCTTTCCCTGTTCCGGCTTGACGAGCGGTCGTTCGTCTTCGTCTGGACGCACCACCACGTCCTGCTGGACGGCTGGTCGGTCCCCCTGCTCCTGTTCGAAGTCGTCGATTCCTATCGGGCCCTCGCGGCTGGTGGCGAGCCGAGGAGTCGCCTCATCCGGCCGTATCGCGACTACATCGCGTGGCTCAGGGGGAAGGACCCGGCGTCCGCGCGGGAGTTCTGGACGCGCGAGCTCGCGGGGTTCGAGGCCCCCACCCGTCTCCCGGCGGCGACGAGGGAAGGGAACGGGCCGGCGGCTGCCGCGCCCTCGTCGATCGGCGGATCGCACCGGGTGCTCATGTCGAGAGATCTGACTTCCCGGATGGAGAGCCTCTGCCGCAGAGAGGGCGTGACGTTGTCGACGCTGCTGCACGGGGCGTGGGGACTGGTGCTGGCGCGGCACGCGGGGGAGGCGGACGTGGTGTTCGGGTCGACGGTATCGGGCCGGCCGGCGGATCTGGCGGGATCGGAGGGGATGGTGGGGTTGTTCATCAACACGCTGCCGGTGCGGGTGCGTGTGGATGAGGGGGCGGAGGTGGGGGAGTGGCTGCGGGGGCTGCAGGGGAAGCTGGCGGAGCTGCGGGCGTACGAGTACAGCCCGCTGGTGGAGGTGCAGGGGTGGAGCGAGGTGCCTCGGGGACGGCCGCTGTTCGAGACGCTGTTCGTGTTCGAGAACTATCCCGTCCAGGAGAAGGAGGCGGCAGGCGGGCTCGAGGTCCGTGAGCGTGCCTCCCACTCGCGCACGAACTTTCCTCTCACCGTGGCCGCGTCGCCCGGCGCGGAGCTCGGGCTGGAATTCTCCTGCGACGGCGAGTTGTACGACGTCCGCGCCATCGAGCGTCTCGCGGGCCGTTTCGAGCGGCTGCTCGAGGACATCGCGGGGACGGCGACGCGCGTGAGGGATGTCGGGATCCTCCCCGAGCCCGAGGCGCGCACGATCCTCGAGACGTGGTCGCGCGGGGCGGACCGTGAAGTCCGTGCGAGGTCCTTCCACGAGCTGGTGGAGGGGTGGTCGGAAGCCACGCCGGGCGCGGTGGCGGTGGTGGGCCCGACGCTGGGTACGTGCGGGGAGGCGGGGGCGCGAGTGGAGCTGACGTACGGGGATCTGGAGGTGCGGGCGAACCGGGTGGCGGCGTATCTGCGGTCTCTGGGTGTGG
>JAWOIN010000055.1:0-54474 GCA_046484665.1 Gemmatimonadota bacterium | reverse complement strand
GACCCTTCACCGCGCGAAGCTCCTCCACCAGCGGAGCGGCGGGGTCCCAGACCACGGTGTCGCAACGCTCCTCGACCTCCCCGTGGTCGCGCACGCTGAGCGCCGCCGGCTCGAATCCCATACGGCGGCCGGGTGCCTCCTCCGCCAGTCGCGCCGCGAGGGAGTCGACCAGTCCGTCCCGGGCGATCGAGACGCGGACGCCGGAGTCGACCTCCGCGTCGGCCTGGGTCTCGTACCGGAAGTCCGTGAACAGGGTCGCGAGCCCCGGCTCGACGAGCAGCAGCCCGCTGGAGCCCGTGAAGCCGGTCAGGTACCGCACGTTGGGGAGGTGTGAGACGAGCAGGCCGTCCAGTCGTGCCTCGCACAGCCCGTCCCGCAGCCGACGCATCCGTACGGACTCGGGGCGACCGCCCGTCACCCGGGTCACCGGGTCTCCCGCAGCCGTGCGACCAGGCCGTCGAGGCCGTACAGGTAGCTCCGCTCCCGAAAGCCGGCGACGACGCCCACGGCCAGGTCCGCGAGCAGCGACCGTCGCCGGAACTCCTCGCGGGCGTGGACGTTCGACAGGTGCACCTCGACGAACGGGAGACCGCTCGACTCGAGCGCGTCGCGCAGGGCCACACTCGTGTGCGTGAGGCCCGCCGCGTTGACGAGCCAGCCGTCGAGCTCGGGAGACCGGCGCTCCACGTGATCCACGAGCGCCCCCTCGTGATTCGACTGGAAGGGCTCCACCGTCACTCTCAGCTCCTCCGCTCGGGCCCGCAGCGACTCGTCGATCCCCGCGAGCGTCGCCGTGCCGTACCGGGCGGGGTCACGACGGCCCAGCAGGTTCAGGTTGGGCCCGTGGAGCACGCCGATCCGCACGGCTCAGCTCCTCAGCCCGCGCAGCCAGTGCGCGAGCACGGACGGGGACGCGTCCCGCTCCGCTCCGGTCGCGTCCGCGGTCTCCGGCGTGGGGACGCTCGCGGATCCGGCGGCGGTCGCCTCCTCCGTTCGGGAGCCGGGCGCCGGCTCCTCGCTCGGGATCTCCGGAAGGCGCGCCGCGAGCTCCTCCCCCGCCGCCAGAAGCTCCCCGAGCGCCTCCCCGACGGTCTGTACCGCCTCCGGCGGGGCCTCTGCCGCAGGCTGCGCCGTCGCCGCGGTCGTCGGTGCACCGCGAGTCGCGGACCTGCCAGCGCGCATGCCGAGAACCACCTCGAGCCCCTCCCGCAGCTCGTCGTCCTCCGTCCTGTCCCGGAGAAGCTCGCGGTAGATCGCCTCGGCCTCATCGAGCAGACCCTGTCGCGCGTAGAGCTCCGCCATCGTGCGGGTCAGGAGGTCCGCGTCCCTCCCCACCTCCTCCTCTTCCGTCGTGGCCCCGGACGGCTCGGACGACTCGAACCACCAGGGTTCGGGAAGCCGGTCCTCCTCCACCCGAGATCGCGCCTCGAGGCCGGGGTCCCGTTCACCCTCTCCGGCCACCCGGTGCTCCGGCGTCGCCTCGGCCGCGGCTCCTCCCGGGTCGATCCCCGGAGCCGCGGGACCGTGCCCGTGCTCCGCCGGGACCGTCTCCCCATCCGCCTCCCCGACCGTGTCTCCGCTCCCGGCCTCCTCGCTTCCGGCCTCCTCGTTGCTGGCCTCGTCGTCGCTTGCCTCCTCCAGCTCCGCGAGCCGCTCCAGCTCCGCGAGCCGCTCCGCGGGCTCGAGGCTGAAGGGGTCGGCCTGCACCAGGCGACCGAGCCAGCGGCGCTCCTCCCGCGGATCGCCCCGGCGACGGGCCAGGTCGGCGAGCCCGCGGATCGCGACCAGGTTCTGCGCATCGAGCTCGAGGACACGCTCGAACGCGGCGCGGGCTCCTTTTTCCCGACCGAGGTCCTCGAAGGTCCGCGCTCTCACGATGTGCGCGCTCAGGTAGTCGGGGTGCCTGGCGATCCCCTCCTCGAGGAGCGAGAGCGCGCGCTGCGGATCGCCGGCCTTGCGGCATGCGTCGGCGAGCCGGGCGAACACGAGGCTCTCCGGCTGCCTCCGGTACTGCTCCTCGAAACGTCGGATCTCGTCCTCGGCGGACGCGTCGAACGGCATACCCGGCTCCCCGGATCGAAGGTAGGACGGCGGGTCGGCGCACGCGCACCGACGCTCGAAGTTAGACGCGCGGTTTCGAGAGTGTCAAACCGCCGCTCGCCGGACCGGCAGGTTGCCCGCGGTCGCGGTGGCGGATAGCTTTTTTTGCTTGTTTTCGGGCGGATTCGGAGGCCGATCGCCGACCGGGCGGGCCCCGGCCGGGAACCGTGACGAAGGAGCGTGGGGCCGCATGTTCATGCGCTCGATTCGAGCTAACACGAAGTGGATCATGATGGTCATGGCGGTGGCCTTCGCCGCCTGGCTCGTGTTCGAGGGACTTCAGCAGCGCGACCAGGCCAACGTGCTCGGGGTGAACCCCATCGTGGCGACCGTGAACGGGGAGCAGGTCCGGAACGTCCGCTGGAACGAGGCGCTCAGCGTCGCCCTCGACGCGGCGCGCGCCCGGACCGGACGACCGCTGACGGACGAGGAGGTCCGCCAGGTCGAGCGCGAGGCGTGGGACGCCATGATCCGGGACATCCTCGTCGAGCAGGAGATCCAGCGGCTCGGCATCGAGGTCACGGAGTCGGAGATCCGGCAGGCGTTCCGGACCAGCCCGCCGCCCGACCTCGTCCGGCACCCGGTGTTCCAGACGGATGGGCGCTTCGACTTCGCGAAGTACCAGCAGTTCTTCTCGGACCCGACGGTCGACGAGCAGCTTCTGCTCCAGATCGAGTCCTACTATCGGAGCACGTTGCCGAGGACCCGGCTGGCACAGCAGATTTCCGGTGGCTCCGCCGTGAGCGACGGCGAGGTCTGGCAGGCCTACCGCGACCAGAACGAGACGGCGACCGTCACCTTCCTTTCGGCCCGGCCCGAGCAGGTCGTTCCCGCGTCGGAGCTCCAGGTCACGGAGGCGGATGCGAGGGCCTGGTACCGGCAGAATCGGGATGAGTTCGCCCGGCCCGCCACGGCCACGGTCCGCCTGGCGAGCTTCTCGACGACCCCCTCCGCCGTGGACACCGGTTCCGCCAGGGCGCGCGCGGACTCCGCGGTGCGGGCGATCCGCGAGGGCAGCGCGGAGTTCGCCGCGGTCGCCGCCGAGCTGTCCGCCGACTCCCTGTCGGCCGGGCGGGGCGGGGAGCTGGGGCGGTTCGGGCCGGGAGACCTCGTCGAGCCGGTCGCCGAGGCCGTGGCCGGCCTCGGGGTGGGCGAGACCTCCGAGCCGGTCCTCACGCCGCAGGGATTCCGCATCCTGCGCGTCTCGGATCGCGTCGCGGACACGGTCCAGCTCGCCCACATCCTGGTCCCGGTCACCCTGTCCGAGCAGGGCGAGGAAGAGATGTTCCGGCGGATGGACGAGTTCGAGGGCATCGCGCTGCTGCGGGGCATGCGGGCCGCCGGGGAGGAAACGGGCGTCCCGGTCCGGGATGACGTGACCGTCAGCGAGGGCTTCGACTTCGTTCCCGGAGCGGGATCGCTGGGGGTCGCCGTGGACTGGGCGCTGAACCCGGAGACGCCCCTGGACGAGGCGAGCGAGTACTTCGAGAACGGAGCGGGCTTCCACATGGTGGAGGTGACCTCGCGGACGGAGGCCGGCAGCTTCGCGTTCGAGGAGGTCCGGCCGCAGATCGAGCAGACTCTCGCAGCCCGGAAGCGGGTGGAGCGGGCAAGGGAGATCGTCGGCTCGCGCATGGACGAGATCCGGGCGGCCGGCACGCTCGAAGCGGCGGCCGAGACGCTCGGCTGGCCCATCGACCGGGCGGGCCCGTTCACGCGGGGCCAGTTCGTGGCGGGGCTGGGCAGGGGCACCGAGGCGGTCGGCGCCGCGTTCGGAGCGGTGCCCGGAGCGATCGTCGGTCCCTACGATGCCGACGGTGCGCTGGTCGTGATGCGGGTGGACGCCCGGACCGGGGCGGACCCGAACACCTTCACGGTGTTGAAGAACCAGCTCCGTGCCCAGATGGAGTTTCAGGGGGCGCAGCTTGCCGTCAACCGCTGGGTGGAAGCCCTCCGGGAGAAGGCGGTGATCGTGGACCAGCGGGGGCTCCTGCAGCGGAGCGCCCGGGCGGGCTGAGCCGGCGGAAGCAGGCGCCGGCGACCGGCCGCCGCCGGAAGATGCGGAGACGGCGTGGACGGAGAGGCCCGGGGCGACCGTCCCCGGGCCTCTCTCCTCGCCCGGTCAGGAGTCGTGCAGTTCCTGCTTCTCCCGTTCCCTCGTCGTCGAGGCGGGTTCGTCGGGCTTGCCGATCTCCCGGAACTCCCCCTCGACCTCCTTCAGAGACCCCTTGAACTCGCGGATTCCCTTTCCGAGCGCTCCCCCGATCTCGGGCAGCCGCTTGGCGCCGAACAGAAGGAGCACGATGAACAGGAGGATGAGGACTTCCCACATACCGAGGTTGCCGAACATGTGCGCACCTTCCGGACGGAGCGGACGGTCAGAGCAGCGACCGGGAGAACCAGGCCAGGAGTAATATCCCCACGACGCTGAGAATGTTCAGGCGCAGCAGCAGCGGACCGACGGTCAGCGCCAGGACCTGCAGGTCCACCGTCAGCGGCCCCAGGGACGCCGCCACGGTCGTGATGAAGAACTCCCGGGCCGCGCTCGCCGGCAGGCTCATCGCCGCGAGCTCCGTAAGCAGGGCCCCGAGCAGCATGCCCCCTGCGACGACCAGGGTCACCCGCCGCGCGGAAGGCCGACGACGACCGCCGAAGTCCATGCTCACTTCTGACGCTCCAGTACGAAGTCCACGGTGAGACGAAGGATCGCGACGGCCGGATCGTCGTCGGGAAGCCCCTCGAGGTGCCGGCCCGCGGAGGCCGCGAACTGCCTCGCCACGTCGCGCGCCTCGTCGAGGCCGCCCGCGGTCCGCACCAGCCCGATCACCTCCGCCACGGCTTCGTCACGCGGCTGCGGATCGGCGAACAGCTCCTCCACGGCCCGCTTCCCCGCCCGACCGAGGCGCGGCCGGGCGGCGATCAGCGGCAGCGTCACCTTGTGCTCCTTCAGGTCCAGTCCCTTCGGCTTGCCCGTGACGGCGGAGGAGACCGTGTAGTCGAGGAGGTCGTCGACGACCTGGAACGCCATGCCGAGGTCCCGCCCGTAGCCGCCGAGCGCCGCGCGGTGGCGCGTCTCGCCCACGAGGGCGCCGAGCTCGCAGGCCGCCGACATCAGCGACGCCGTCTTGCACTCGCAGAGGCTGAAGTAGTCCTCCACCGTAGCCTCGAGCGCATCGTGCGCCGCAAGCTGCCGCATCTCCCCGATCGACATGCGGTTGGAGGCGTTCGCGAGAAGCGAGATCGCCTCCACCCTGCCCATCCGCGTGACTTCCACGAGCGCCCGCGAGTAGAGGTAGTCGCCCATGATCACGGCGACCTGGTGGCTCCAGCGCGAGTTCACGGTGGGCATCCCCCGCCGCTTCGGAGAGTGGTCCACCGCATCGTCGTGGACGAGCGTGGCGACGTGCATGAGCTCCACGATCGCCGCGAGCGTGACGGCCGCGTCGCCGGGACGCCCTCCCACCTCGTTGCAGAGCAGGAGCAGCGTCGGGCGGAGGTATTTTCCGCGCCGCGCGAAGAGATAGTCGCTCACCTCGTTGATGGCACCGAAGTCCGCCTTGACCATTCCGTGGAGCTCTCGCTCCATCGAGTCGAGGCGGTCCCGGACGGGAGCCTGAAGCGCAGCGAGCGTCGGAAGCGCGACCTTGAGCATCCTCTCCCCGGGGCACAGGTGGGCGACACGTCGCCGCCGGTCCTGGAACGCCCGGATTATACCGTCACCGGGAGAGGGCCGCCAACCGCCGGGCCGCGTCCCGGAAGTCGGGATCGACGGCCACGATCCGGGCGAGCAGGTCCCGGGCCTCTCCGCCCCGGCCCAGCCCGGTGAGCGCCTCCGCCCGCCAGTACAGCACGCCGAGGCGCCCTCGCTCCTCCCCTTCGGGGTACAGCGACTCGGCCTCCTCGAGGACGCCGAGCGCCCGGCCGTTCCTGCCGAGCCGGACCAGGCATTCGCCGGCGGCCTCCTGCGCGGGCCGGGGATCCGCGAGGCCCTTGACCGCGCGCTCCAGCTCGGCCAGGGCTTCCTCCCACATCTCCATCTGCTTGAACGCGATGCCGAGCTCGAAGTGCGCATCCGGGTCGTCGTCGACCCCGTCCGGGCCCGGGAGCTCCGCCCGCAGGGCATCGAGGAGCTCATCGAACTCGCCCCCTCCCGCCGCGTGACGCGGCGGGAGCGCATCGCTCCGATCCCCGGAGGGCGGGGACGGAGCGCCGCGCGCGTCCGCGGGCGCCGATCGCTCGCTTCTCAGGCGCGCCAGCGCCTCGAGAGCCCCGGCGTGACCGGGGTCCACCTCGAGCAGCCGCTCGAAGACGGTCGCGGCGCTGCGGGGGGCCCCCTGCCGGAGGAGCGAGGCCGCGAGATCCACGTAGGCGCCGACCAGGGCGGGCCGGTCTCTCAGCATGATCGCCAGCTCCGCCCTCTGGTGATGGAGCACGACGTCATCCGGACGGAGGTCGAGGAGACGGTCGACGACACGGAGGGCCTCCGCGAACCTTCTCTCCTCCCCGTACCGTTCCAGCGCCGCGTGGAGCAGCGCGGCGGCTTCGTCGGTCCTGCCCGACGCGAGGAGCTCGTCCGCCGAGGCGACCGCCTCCTCGCGATCCCGTGACGGCGGCACCGGGCCGGCCGGCACCGTGAGACCGACGGAGGGCGCCCGGACGGCCTCGTCGATCCCGGCGGGCACCGGATCGACCGTCTCGCGCTCCTCCGCTTCAGGCGTCTGACCGGGGCCGCCCTGCGCTTCGGAGGGGCGATCGGGTCCCTCCGTCCGGGACGCCTCGTGGCCGGCATCGACCAGCCGTTTCCGGACCGCGGCGGAGAGCCGCGGGTCCGTGCGGGGGTCGCGGGCGACCGCGGCGAGGAGCGTGATCGCCCGTCCGATTACCGAGGGCGGTCCCTCCAGCGCGACGTAGAGCTCCCGGACCGCCTCCTCGGCAAGCCCCATCTCCCCGTAGGCCGCACCGAGATCGAGGTGGGCACGGTGGTCGGTCTCGTGGCGCGTCTGGGCCTGCCGGACCTGGTACTGGGCGAGCCGGGCCCGGAAGAACGGTCCCTGCAGGTCGACCCTGCCCGCCCCATCCGGCGCGGGCTCCCCTTCCTCCCCCGGCGCGTCGCGCTCGGACCTCGCGGTCACATCCGACCGCGTCTGAGGCTCCTGGACGGCGTGCCCTTCCCGGCCGGAGCCGGACGTCGAGGTCCCCGCCTCGCCGGGGCTCCCGGAACCGCCCGCGTCCGCACGGTCCGGCGCGTCCGGCGCCATGCCCTCACTCCCGCTCGCGAGGAGCGCCACGAGGCGGGCGTATGCCGCACGGAGACGACCGGCCGCCGAGATGCCGTGCCGGAGCTCGTGGACGGCCTCCCCGGCGAGACCCATCGACTGGAACGCGACCCCCAGGTCGTAGCGGACGTCAGGCCCTGCGCCCTCCAGAAGGTCGCCGAGACGCTCCCGGAACCGGTCGATCGCCGCCCGAACCTCCTCCTCGGGCTCGGTCGGGATCGCATCCGCTTCCGCCCGGACTCCGGCCGAGTGCGTGATTCCGTCGATCGCGGCCGCGCGCGGGGCATCGACTCCCAACCGCCGGCGCAGCTCCCGGTCGAGCGGCTCGCCCGTCGGGTCGCCCGGTCGGGAGGGCGGGAATTCGTCCGAGGACGCCCGGGGCGCGGGCTCCTCCCGCGCCGATTCCTCTCGTGCGGGTTCCTCCCGTGCGGGCTCATCCCGCGCGGGTTCTTCGGAGGCGCCCTCCGGTGCGTGGTCCGCGAGTCGCCGCTGCGCGTGAGCTTCGTCCCGTCGCCCGGCGGCCTCGAGCAGTTCCGCAGACTCGAGCCGGATCCGCTCGTCGCCCGTGTGGTCCACGAACTCCTGGACCGCCTCCAGCGCGTCCGCCGTCGCCCCGCGGGCGAGGGCCCTCTCGACGAACTGCAGGCACGCCGTGCGGCCCTCCGCGATGAGACCCGTCTTCGCGTGGAGGAGGCCGAGCCGGCGGAGTACGACGTCCCGCCGGGGATCGATCCGGAGGATCTTGTTGCAGATCGCGATCGCGCTCGTCGGCAGGTCGTGCTCGGCGTACCTGTCCGCCGCCTGCTCGTAACACTGCACGGCGGCCGGCGCCTCGCCCAGCCGCATGTGGAGATCGCCGATGCGGTTCCAGAGGCTGAGGTCAGGGCCGGCGCCCGTCCGCTCGTCGAAGCGGAGCGCGTCGCGGTAGAGCTCGATCGCGCGGCGCCAGTCGGAGCGCTGCTCGGCGCGCCTCGCCTCGTGCTTCAGCCTCTGCAGCGTCGTCATGGAGCTCCCGTGCGTCCCCTCTCTCGGTCACCGGGGCGTGCCCGCGTCCCGGACCCGATCCCCTCCGGCGCTCGTGCGCTCTGCCAGTCGGTCTTGCGCCCCGCGGGTCCCCCCACGGTTCCCGGACGTCCGAACCCCCTCCCGCCCCGACCTCGCCTTTCCCGGAAAGGCAGCCGGGCCGGGCCCGAAAGGTTCCCCGGGCACCTGGAAGCTGCTTTCCGATGAGGATGCCTGGTTCAAAAATCCGGCCACGATCCGACGTCGCGCCCGACCGGGGTCAGCGCGTGCGCTGGTTGTAGTCGCCCTTGATCTCCGGCGCGTCCGTGAGGCGGACGCTGACCTGGAACAGGGTGTTGCCGTTCGGGGTGCGGGAGAACTGGAAGGAGGCGCGCCAGCGGTGGAGGTCCCGGTCCAGCGTGATGTACTGCGCGCCGAATTCCGCCGTCGTGAAGTTGTACTGCGTCGTCCACCGGACCGACCACTTCGGGGTGGGGTTGAACGTGACCGTCCCGTCGATCGTCTTGCTCTCCTGCCCGGGCTCCGACGGGCGGCTCCGGAGAAGCGAGTAGCGGAGCGAGACGCTCCAGGGAGCGCCGCCCTCGCGGCGCTCGAAGGGATCCCGCCGGTAGGCGCCCTCGAACTCCCGGAGGCGGGACCGGGAGTCCACCCTCTGCGGCGCCTCGGCCTCTTCCTCCCGGGGCCGGTCCCGGGTACCGCCTCCGCCGAGTCCGAACAGGTCCCCGAGGCCCGTGCCGGAACGGAGCGAGAAGCTCAGGACCAGCGACTCGAGGAACGGCTTGAAGCTGCGCTCGGAGCCGGTCCCCTCGAACAGGTCGTGGCGCATCGTGAGCTGGAACCCCCGGAACAGGTCGGAACTGATCCGGTTCCCGAGCTTGTCCGTGATGAGGGACGAGCCTCCCGGCTCCCTCTGGGCGAAGTCGAAGGTGAGCGCGTCCGTCTGGATCGCGAGGAGCGTGACGGCGCGGTCCGCCTGGCTGCGGGTCGTAGCGCCGCGGTCGGCGAAGACCTCTCCCGGATCGCGATCTCCACCGACCGGCCCCGTTCCGAGGGCCACGGAGTCGCCCGGCAGCGCCTCGAGTCCCTCGACCGGCGCGAGCGTGTCGGCCGGCGCGCCCTCCCCGGCGGCGGTCGTGTCGCGGGACTCCGTCCGGTCGGCAGACTTCAGCTTCGCCTCGAACGTCTGGTTGAACCGGAGCGTCAGCGTGTTCCGCTCCCGGATCTCGCCCGGAAACAGAGCGGCCGCCACCGAGTCGACGGTCGCGGCGGGCGTGTACTGCCAGACCAGGTTCGGCGAGACCTTGTGCCGTACCCGCGCGAACGTCGCGAAGCCGGGATAGAATCCGTACACGTCGGTGGACAGCGTGGCGCCGAAGCTGGCCCGCGTGGGCCCGCTCACGATGCCCAGGTCGAGGGTGTCCGACCGCGCCAGCGCCCCCTGGAGGCTCGCCGTCGGTCGCAGGGTGGTCGAGCCCATGAGGTCGAACTGATAGTCGAGGGCGGTGGTCCAGCCGAGACGGGAGCCGCCGACGCTCGCGAGGTCGACGCCGAGCGAGTCCTCCGGCACGATGTCCTGGTCCTGGAAGTCCATCGACCCCGACAGGCTGAGCCTCCGGAGCGTCAGGCCCGCCCGGGCGGCGCCGGAGACCGTCGTGTTGTCGGTGCCGGGATCGACCGTGGTCGCCCGTCGCGCGAAGCTGCCCGAGCCGCTGAGCGTGATGTTGTTGAACGGGCCCTGCCGCGTCCGCGGGGCGGGAAACAGGTTGACCGGGGAGAACGACAGGTTCACGGAAGGGAACGTGGTCTCGGTCCGCTCCCCCGAGAGGTACTGACGCCGGCGGCCGCTGAGCGAGAGGTTCGCGAACCGGAACCTGTGGTTGAGCCCGAGGTCCGAGTCGATCGTCTGCGTCTGCTCGTCCGGACGGAAGCTCTGGTCCTGGTAGATCCGCGTGTCCTGGATGTACTGGAGCGAGGCCCGGAGCTGCGTGTTCAGCCCGAGATCCTGGTCGTGGTCGAAGTCGGCCCGCAGGTTGCTCCCGTCGTTTCCGAAGCTCTGGCTGTAAAACGCCCCGCCACGGATGAACTTCTTCAGGAATCGGTAGTTGAATCGGCCGTTCAGCCGCGTGTACTCCCCGCTGAACCAGTCCAGGGTCGTCTGGGCGTCCATGTAGTCGCTGATCGCCCAGTAGTAGCCCATTTCGGTGACGTTGCGGGTCGCGCCTCCCGAGGTCTGGACCACGTCGTTGACCCCGAACCGCGGAGGGAGGATCCCGCTGCGCCTCCCCGGCCGGATGTCCGACGCGAAGAACGGCAGCCAGAACACCGGCACGTTGCTCACGTAGAGAACGACCGGCCAGGCGACGATCACGTCCTGGCTCACGACCTTGATCCTGCCGGCACGGAAGGTGTAGTGCGGCTCATCGAGGTCGCAGGAGGTGAAC
This sequence comes from Gemmatimonadota bacterium, assembly GCA_046484665.1. Classification (GTDB taxonomy): domain Bacteria; phylum Gemmatimonadota; class Gemmatimonadetes; order Palauibacterales; family Palauibacteraceae; genus Carthagonibacter. The sequence continues at coordinate 43,634 of JAWOIN010000055.1, read as the reverse complement.
TCGCTGCTCGCCGCGTACAGCGTGTCCCGGGACATCGGGATCACGTTCCCGATCACCCTCCAGTTCGCCCCGCGCTGGTTGAACTGGGTCTCCGCCCGATACACGGTGCCCTTCTGGGCCGAGAGGTCGAAGTAGAGGACGGAGTCGCTCGTGACCTGCGTCCCATCGCCGCCGATCAGCTCGATGTTCCGGCGCGCCTCGATGAACCGGACCGGCCCCCGGTACAGGATGCTGTCCGCGACGAGCACGTCGCTGGCGCGGTTCACCTGCGCGTCGCCGGTCAGCCGGAGGCTTTCCACGTCGACGTCCACCCGCGCCTCGCGTCCGCGGTACTCGATCGCGTAGAACCCCGGCAGCGCGAGGAGCTCGCGGAACAGGGCGTCCCGGTCGGGGAAGCCCTCCTGGCCGGCCAGCGACTCGCGGCGGGCTTCCACGTCGATGCGCGGGAGCGTGTCCGCCTGCCGCGCCCACAGGCTGTCCTCCGGGAGCTCGTCGGCGAACCGGTCGTCGAAGCGGTCGTCGCGGACCTCCCTGTCGGGGCGGGGGCGGGGCGGCGTCTCCTGGCCCGCCGCCCGGTCGGCGGCGGCGAGCAGCAGCGACGCCGCGACGACGATCGGGAGCGCGCGTCTCAAGGCGCGGCGGGCTCCTCGTCCTCGGCGCCGCGGCGTACGACGAGGCGGACGAGCCAGATCGAGACCTCGTAGAGCAGGATCATCGGGATGAAGAGCATGCCCATCGTCCCTACGTCGGCCGGCGTGAGGACGGCGGAGGCGATCGCCAGGGCCACGATCGCGTGGCGCCGGTACTTCGACAGCCCGGCGGGCGTCACGATGCCGAGGAGCGCGAGCATGACGAGCACGACCGGCATCTCGAAGATCAGCCCGAAGGCGAGGATGAGCCGGGTGGCGAAGCGCAGGTACTCGTCGATCGTGATGATCGGAGCCAGGCTTTCCGCCTGGAAGCCGAGCAGGAACCGGAGACCGAGGGGCAGGACGAAGAAGTACGCCATCGCGATTCCCGCCAGGAACAGCAGGAAGCCGACGGTGATCGCGGGGATCACGAACCGGCGCTCGTGCTCGTACAGGGCGGGGGCGAAGAACGCCCACGCCTGGTAGGCGATCATCGGCAGGGCGAGGATGAAGCCGACGACGAACGCCAGCTTGAACGTGACCACGACCGGCGTCGTGGGGCTCGTGAACAGGAGGACCTGGTCCGGCATCACGCTCTCGAACGGTCGCGCGAGCACGCCGATCACGTCGAGCTCCGTCACCACGAAGAACCCGAGCACCGCGCAGATCGTGAGCGTCACGAGGCTCCAGATCAGGCGGCGCCGGAGCTCCTCGAGGTGATCCAGGAACGGCATCTCGGCCCCGTCGCCCCTCACGCCTCTCCGCTCCCCTCGTCCGCCCCGGCCGGGCCCTGGAACATGTCCTGCTGGCCCCGTGCCGAGTAGCGGGCCCGGTCCAGGAGCTCCCGGACCTCCTCCATGAATTCCGTCGTGTCCTGGAAGTTCCGGTACACGGAGGCGAACCGGACGTACGCCACCTGGTCGAGCGAGCGGAGGTGCGTCATCACGAGCTCGCCGATCTGCTGGCTGCTCACCTCCCGATCGTCCAGCGCCGCGAGCTCCTCCTCGAGGCGGTCCACGAGTTCCTCGATCGTCGCCAGCGAGATCGGGCGCTTCGCGCAGGCGACACCGATGCTGCGGAGGAGCTTGGCCCGGTCGAACGGCTCGATCGCCCCGGATGTCTTGCGAACGGTGAGGGGCTCCTGCTCGATGTGCTCGTAGGTCGTGAAGCGGAAGCCGCAGTCGAGGCACTCCCGGCGACGGCGGATGGAGCGCCCGCCGCGGCTGAGCCGGGAATCGACGACGCGATCCTCGACCTGGTCACACCTGGGGCAGCGCACGCGTCCTCCTCCCGATCCGCGCCGGCGTGCCGGGAGCCCGTGGAGCAGGTCGCCGGGCGTGCGGCGTCAGCGCCTCAGCCGCTCCAGCTCTCTCCGGGCCAGCTCGACCTCGTCACTGTCGGGGTACCCCTGCACGACGCGGTTGAAGAAGGTCCGCGCGTCGTCCGCGTTGCCCCGCCTCAGCTCGAGAAGCCCGCTCTTGTAGAGGGCCGTGGGGGCGCGGCGCGAGTTCGGGTACAGCTCGAGCACGCGAGCGTACTCCCGGAGGGCGGCCTGGGCATCCCCCTCCTCCGCGAAGGTCTCCGCACGGAAGTACTGGGCGTCGGGAGCGAGCTCGTGGGTGGGATGCTGCGCGAGGAACTCGTCCAGCGCCGCGCGGGCGGTCCCGTACGAGCCCCGCCGGAACTGGCGGAGAGCCGCCTCGTAGAGCTCCTGCGGGTCGCCGGCGGGTTTCCCGCCGGCGGACGGCCCTTCTTCGGCCCCCGCGGCGCCCGGGACGGCGCCACCGCCGGGCTGTCCGGAGATCTGCGAGAGCTGGCGCTGCGTCTCGCCCGTGAGGGCGATCAGCTGTGCGAGGTTCGTGTTCAGGTCCTGGATCTGCCGCTGCAGGTCGACCCGTCCGGAGATGTCGCGGCGCTGCTGGACGTTCAGGCTGTCCAGCAGCACCGCGCGCAGCTCGCGGATCTCCGCGATCAGAGAGTCGCGCTGGGAGCGGTCGGCCTGGATCTCCGACACCAGCGTGGTCCGCAGCTGGGCGACGTCGCTCTTCGTGGCGCACCCGGCCGCCGCGAGGGCGACACCGACCAGCAGGATCGCGGGTCTCCCGGTCATCGAGGAAGCAGGACGTCCATGTTCGTGACGCTGAACTCGTCGCGCCGGTTCTGCGCCCACGCCGACTCGTTCGCGCCCTGCGCGATCGGGCGCTCCTCGCCGTAGCTGACCACGGAGAACATCGACGCCGGCAGCCCCAGGTTCACGAGGTACCGCCTGGCCGACTCGGCCCGTCGCTGCCCCAGCGCCTGGTTGTACTCGAGCGAGCCGCGCTCGTCGCAGTGCCCCGCGATCGTGACCTTCAGGTCCGGCTTCGCGCGGAACACCTCGGCCTTCCGCTGGAGGACCGCGGCGGCTTCGTCCGTGATCCGGGAGCGGTCGAACTCGAAGTGGATTCGCTCGGCGATCGTCATCGCGGCGGAGACCCCGTCGATCAGACCGCCGGCCTTCTCCGCGCACTCGGTGCCCGGAAACTCCCGCATGGCGCGCTCGAGCAGGCTCTTCGCGCGCTCGTAGTCGCCGTTCGCCACGGCGGTCATCGCGTCCGTGCAGAGCTGCGACGCGGCCGCCGCGAGGCGCGCCGCTTCCGCGGCGGCGAGGCTGTCGGCGTCGGGCAGGGCCACGGTCTCCTCCACGATCGGCGGGGGCGGGGGAGGCTCCTTGCCGCCGCACGCCGTCATCCCGAGGCCCACCAGGGCGACGAGGGCTGCGATTCCGGCTTTGCTGCGCATTTCCGTGCTCCTTGATTCGGTTGAGAGGCGCGGAGTCCACGCTGCGGCTGCCTGGGACGTCCGGCCGGTGGCCGCGAAGACGCGAAACCCATGTATCATACGGAGGAGCCGCATGGTTGCCAAGCGGCGTCCGGGGCCGGATCAGCCGCCTCCGAGCGGCCGGGACCAGTGTGGCAGCTGGTCGGTCTGGCCCCGCGTCAGCCAGCGGACCCGGCCGCTCACCGTGTCCAGGATGAGCAGGCCGCTTCCCTCCCGTCCCGTGGAGGCGAACACGAGGTGCCTCCCGTCCGGCGCCCAGCTCGGGTCCTCATTGCTGCCCCGGGAGGTGAGTACACGTCGATCCGACCCGTCCGGGTTCACCGTGAGAACCTGGAAGGTGCCATCGATCCAGGCCTGATAGGCGATCCGGTCCCCGGTCGGCGACCAGTCGGGCGAGGTCGCGTATCCCCGCTCCCCGTAGACGTAGCGGCTTACGATCGACGGCTCCCTCGAGTCGAGCGGAAGAACGTAGATGTGGGGAAGCCCGAGCGGGGAGGAGGTGATCGCGATCCGCCGCCCGTCCGGGGAGTAGGAGGCGTTGAGGGTCTCTCCCACGTTCGTGTACGTGACCCGGCGACCGCAGCAGAGCGGCTGGCGCTGCAGCTCGAACAGCTCCGTGTGGTCGCCGATCGAGCGGGCGTAGAGGATCCGCGAGCCGTCGGGCGAGTAGACCGGCGTCACGTTCAGGCCCTCCTCCGCCGAGATCGTCCGCACCGCGCCGGTCTCCAGGTTCTTCTCGTACACGACGGGACCGCCGCCCACGTACGAGACGTACAGGAGGTGGTCGCCGCCCGGCGAGAGCGCGGGCGAATAGACGATGGAGCTGTCCCGCGTGAGCCGCCGGAGGTTCTCGCCGTCCGAGTCGATCATCCAGATGTCGGAGGCCCCGTCCGCCGTCCGGCGCCGGAAGGCGACCCGGGTGGCGGCGATCCCCGGCTGGCCCGTCGCCCAGCGGACGACCTCGTCGGCCACGCGGTGGACGGCCATCCGGAAGCCGCTCGACCCGGGCCCGGGGAGGCTGAACGCACGGACCTCCTTGAGCTGCCCGAACACGACGTCGTGCAGGCTGACGCGCAGGACCGGAGCGGCGGCGCTCCCGGACACCTGGCCGGTGACGAGCCACACGGCCCCGAGCTGGTTCCACAGCCCGTAGTTCACCGCCGTTCCCGTGCCGAGGTCCCCCGGGACCGGGATCATCTCGAAACGGTCGCTGAAGTCCAGGTCCTGGCGGAGGATCTCCTCCGCGGACCGCGCGACCGCGTCGAGGCCGCCCGACGCCTCCACGGGCGTGAGGACGAGGCCGGGCAGGTAGCCCGGGGTGTAGGTGATCCCGATCCGGACGTCGCCCGGCTCCTGTGCCGCCAGGGCCGCGGGGGCCGCGAGCGTCGCCGCCGCGGTCCCGGCGAGCGCGAACAGCGCCCGCGCCCTCATCGGGTGGTGGGGTCGAAGAAGAAGGAGATCCGGAGCCGGTCCCGCGGCCACGCGGCCGGCAGCGGCCCGAACGCCTTCGCCCTTCCCGCGGCCTCGATCGCGCCGCGGGCCTCGAGGTCGAAGCTCATCTCGCCCGACCTGTTCAGCATCTCGATCTCGCTCACCGAACCGTCCTTTTCGATCACGAACACGACCTCGGCCCGGAGGTGTTTGCCCCCCGCCGGCGGTCGCCAGTAGCGGTTCACCTGACGGATGATGTTCTGCAGGTAGGCGGGGTCGACGAAGGCCGCCCCCTCCAGCTGCACGTTGATCGCCTCCTCGCCCTCCTCGGGGCCCCGGGCCGGCTCCTTCGTCGGCTCGACCGGAGGCCGCTCCTCCTCCACCACGGTCGGGAGCTCCGTGCGCGGCTTCGGCTGCGGCGACGGCTCCGGGGGCGGTGGCCGGTTCTCCTCCTCGGCCGGCTTCGCGGGCTGCGGCCTGAGGCGCATCGGCGCGGTCTCGTCGGACGCCGCCACGAGCCGGACCCGGTAGGTCTGCGCCGGGAGGGTCGGCGGCCGCACCGCGGCCGAGCCGACGACGAGCGCGAGCCCGAACACGAGGTGGAGCATCGTCGAGGCGAGGATCGCGACCGGGGGCGGGCGCCGCGAGACCCGCCAGCCGGCGTCCTCCCGCCCCTCCGTCGCTTCCGGTTCGCGCGTGCGCTCTTCGTTCAAGCCGTCTCCCTCGCCTCCCGACTCCGGCGGTCCGTCCCGGACCGGCTCACCGGTCCAGCTCGGGCTCCGCGACGAGGCTCACCGCGTCGATCTCCGCCCGCTTCAGCGCGCCGATCACCCACAGGACCGAGCCGTACGACGCGTCCGCGTCGCCCTTCACGTACACCGTCTCCGCACCCCGACGTTCCACCAGGGCCTGGATCGAAGCGGCGAGCTCGTCCCGCGTCACCTCGTCTTCCTCGACGTAGATCCGGCCGTCGCGGTCCACCGTGATCACCAGACCCTCGCTCACCTGGAGCGGCGCCGAGGGTGCCTTCGGGACGGCGACCTCCACCCCGCCCTGCAGGATCGGCGCTGTGATCATGAAGATCACGAGAAGCGTGAACGCCACGTCCACCAGGCTCGTCACGTTGATCTCCGCCCGGACCGGAAGGCCGCCCGGACGGTCGTGCCGGAACGATCCGCCGATCATACCCGGCCTTCCCGCGCCAGCGTTCCGATGAACTCGGCGGCGAAGCCCTCCAGCTCGCCGCTGAACAGGCCCAGCTTGCCGGCGAAGTGGTTGTAGGCGATGACGGCGGGGATCGCGACCGCGAGTCCGACGACGGTCGTGATCAGCGCTTCCGCGATGCCCGGCGCCACGGCGGCGATGTTGGCGGATCCCTGCGACGTGATGCCGATGAACGAGTTCATCACGCCGACGACTGTGCCGAGCAGTCCCAGCAGGGGGCTCACGGAGCCGATGATCGCCATCCAGGTGAGCCCGTGCGCCATCTCGTCGCGCTCCACCGAGAGCTCCTTCTCCAGCACGAGCCGGAGCGCGTCCAGCTGCGCCGCCGTGAGCCCGGGTCCCAGCCCGCTCTCGTCGCGGAGCGCCGTCGGTCGGAGCTCCGTGAAGAAGTTCACCCCGCGCCGGAACACCCGCGTGTAGGGGGACTCGGCGAGCCGCGTCAGGATCTGGTAAACGTCCCGGAGACCCGCCGCGTCCTCCATTCCCGCCACGAAGGCGTCGCCGCTCGCCCGGACCCGTCGGAACTCCGACCACTTCCAGAAGATCAGCACCCACGAGAGCAGCGAGAACGCCGCGAGGACGAGGAGGATGATCTTCGTCATCGGCGTCGCGTCGAACACGAGGTCCCAGGGCCGGTTGACGAGGGGTCGCGCGGCCTGGAGCAGCGTCAGGGGCAGGAGAGACGGCATCGTCGTGTCCTCAGCTGTGTCTCGCGATGTGCTCGTACGTCCGCAGCAGGCCCTCGCTCAGCGGCATCGCCGGCTCCCAGCCCAGCCCGCGGAGCTTCTCGATCCGGAGGCAGCTCCGGAGTATCTCGCCGGCCCGCACCGGCGCGTGACGGACCTCGAGCCCGGCGCCGGTCGCCTCAAGCAGCGCCGCGGCCAGCCGGTTTACCGTCGTCTCGGTCTGCGTGGCGACGTGAAACGCCACCTCGTCGATCGCGCCCGGCGCCGGAATCGGCGTCTCCGTGAGCAGCAGGTTCGCCGCGGCGACGTCCCCGACGTACACGTAGTCCCGCGTCTGCTCGCCGTCGCCGAACACCGTGAGCGGCTGGCCGTCGAGGATCCGTCGACAGAACACCGCCACCACCCCCGCCTCGCCGTGCGGGTCCTGCCGGGGCCCGTACACGTTCGAGTACCGCAGGGCTACGCCCTCGAGTCCGAACAGCTTCCGGAAGGCGAACAGGTAGTGCTCACCGGCCAGCTTGCTGACGCCGTAGCCCGACACCGGCGCCTTCGCCTCGGTCTCGCTGACCGGCAGCCGGTCCGGCTCGCCGTACACGACCCCGCCGGATGAGACGAACAGGAAGCGGCGAACGTTGCCGTCGCGCGCGGCCTCGAGGACGTTCAGGAGGCCGTCGACGTTGATCGAGGCGTCGTGACGCGGCCGGGCGACCGAGACGCGGACGTCGATCTGGGCCGCGTGGTGGTTCACGACCTCGAAGCCGCCCTTCCGGATGAGGTCCGCCGCGGCCCCGGACCGGATGTCGTCCACCACGAGATCCACGCCGTCGGGGACGTTCTCGCGCCGGCCCGCGCTCAGGTCGTCGAGCGCCGTCACCGTCCACCCCGCGTCCCGGTAGGCCTCGCAGACGTGCGACCCGATGAACCCGGCGCCTCCGGTCACGACGACCCGCCGATCCCTGCTCCCCATCCACTCTCGCTCGCGTGAGATGCATGTGTCGAAAACGGGCCGCGACGGGGGGTCGGGCGGCGAGCCGTCTCGCCATCCGATCCGATCCGTCGCGTGTTGCGCCCCGAAGCTACGGGGTCCCGGCTGGGCGGGAAAGGAGGTGCCGCCGGCGCGGCGGCGGGATCAGCCCGGGAGGCGGCCGACCCGCCGGACCGGGGCGCCCACTGCGGTCGCGGGGTCGCGGATCGAGACCACGATCGCGGTGGAGGTCCCCTCGGTCGTCCGGACCACGCGCAGCCGCGACAGGGCGTCCCGGGAGTCCGCCGTGGCCGGCGAGCCCTCCCGGGAGGAGAACGCGAGGAACTCGTCCCCCGTCCGGACGCCGTCGCGGCGTCCGAGGTCGAGGAACACCGGGTCGTCGAGGTCCAGGAGCGGCTGCTCGGTCTCGAAGCCGAGGATCCGCCCCGTGAGGCCGTCGTCCGTCTCCTCCGGCCGCGCCGCCGGTTCGATCTCGAACGGCTCCGCCGCGACCACGACGTCCCCGACCTCGTACCTCGCGAACACGTTCGTCACCCGCGCCCGCACGCTGTCTCCGTCCGCACGCACGACCTCGAGCAGCGCCAGCGACGAGAGCACGCGCCGTCCCGCGAGGTCGCGGCCCCAGCGCACGGCCCGCAGCCGGTCGCCGGCCGCCGGCCGGATCTCGCCGGTCGCGACCACGACCTCCTGGTTCAGGCGTACCGTCCGGGGAAGTTCGAGCGACAGGACGCTCTCCTCCACCACCCGGGCCGTCCGGCCCGTCGGCCCGAGCTCCCACGGATCGAGCAGCAGGGCAACCCGGTAGTGGTCGCTCCCGGAGATCAGCGCGGAGGGCGGGGCGTCGGCGACCGCGAGGCGGGACGCGGCCGACAGGCCCTCGCTCCGAGTCGCAAACACGGTGCCCGAAAGGCCCCCACCGGCGATCGCGTCCGCCCTGCCGCCGCCCGGCCGTGCCTGGCGCCGGCCCGGGACCGCCGTCGCGTCGGCCATCGCCGCGGTCCGGCCCGGGATCCGGAGCAACTCGCCGGGATAGATGAGGTCGGGGTCCTCGACGACGTCCGGGTTCAGCCGGAAGATCTCGGGCCAGAGGAACGGGTCCGCCAGGTACCGTCCCGCGATGTCCCACAGCGTGTCGCCGCGTCGGACCTCGTGCCGCGCGCCGCGCCCTTCCGGGGTCTCCTGTGCCACGACGGGAGCGGCGAGGCAGAGCGCCAGCGCCGCGAGGCCGGCCCCGACCGGCGCGATCCGGATTCTCGTGCACATCCCGTCACACCTCCGCCGGTCAGAAGGGCAGGTCGTCCTCCGGGCTGAGCGCGTCGTTCGAGAAGTCCTCGTACTCGCCTCCCTGCCCGCCGCCCGGCGTCCCGCCCTGGCGGGACCGTCCCCGGGACGGGGCCGACTCCCCGACGTCCGCGCTCTCGCCACGGCCGCCGAGCATGATCATCTCGCGGGCCCGGATCTCCGTGATGTACTTCGTCTGGCCGTCCTGCTGGTACTGCCGGTACTCGATCGACCCGTCCACGTAGACACGGTCGCCCCGCTTCAGGAACCGCTCGCAGACTTCCGCGAGGCGGTCCCAGCAGACGATCCGGTGCCACTCCGTCTTCTCCTGGGCCTGCCCCTGGCGATCCGTCCAGCTGCGGTTCGTCGCGACCGAGAGCGTCGCAACTCTCACGCCGCTCGTCGTGCTCCGGAGCTCCGGGTCGGCGCCGAGGTTCCCGATGATCTCCGCCCGATTCAGCGAACGTGCCATGCCTTCCTCGTAACTCTCTGGATGATTACATGTTCGTAGCGAGTCGCCGGCGGCGGGCGCGCGTCGCGAGCCCCGCCCTCGGAAGCGAAACTAGACCGCCCCGTCGGAGCGTGTCAACGCGCAGAATTCTGCAGCAGGAGCCTCATCACGCACGCATCTTCGCGCGGTGCCGTGTAATACTCCCGCCGCCGGCCCACCATCTCGAAGCCCGCCCGCTCGTACAGGGCCCGGGCCACCGCGTTGCTCTCCCGGACCTCGAGGTACAGCGTCCGGGCGCCGCGAGCCGCGCACTCCGCCAGGACCCGCGCGAGGAGCGCCCTGGCCACACCCCGCCGCCGGAACGCGGGCTCGACCGCGAGGTCCCCCAGCTCGGCCTCATCGGCGGCGAACCAGACGACGGAGAACCCGGCCAGGACTTCTTCGACCTCGGCCACCGAGAGCGCCGCGCTGGGCCGCCGCATCAGGCCACGAAAGGTGCTCTCCCGCCACGGCATCGTGAACGACGTCCGTTCGATCCGCATCACGTCGGCGAGGTCCCCGGGCCGCATCGGCCGGACCCCGATCCCGTCCGCCGCGGCCTCCGGCGGCTCAGGGCGCCGTCTCACGCTCGGCCGACGAGGCCCGGACGTACACCGGCTCCCACAGCTCCGGATGCTCCACGGCGCCGGCGGCCGGGTCGAGGTCGGCGAGCCAGAGCAGGGCCGACGCCCTCGGGACCCCGACGTGCGGCGGCGCGAGGCGGAATCCGAGGCGCTCGGTCCGCGCCCGGAGCGGCGGAGGAAGGGTGCCGGCGACCGTCCAGTCCCCCGCGGGCGCCAGCGCCCCCAGCACGTCCTCCAGCGGCGCGGAGCGGGGCGGGAACCGCTCGCGAAGGCGGTCGACGATCTCGTACCCGGCCGCGTAGACCTGCCCCCGTCTCGCGTCGATCGCCGCGCAGACCGGTCCGGCGATCCCCGTACCCGCCGCGATCGCGGCGAGGCTCGCGAAAGCGAGGAGACGAGCGTCCGTGGCCGCCCGGAGCCCCTTCGCCACGGCGGCGGCGATCCGCACCCCGGTGAACGAGCCCGGCCCCGCGCCGACGACCACGCGCTCGACCTCCCTGACCGACCTGCCGCAGGACCTCAGCAGCCGGTCGATCTCCGGGAGGACCGCCTCGGAGTGGACGGCCCGGACCGGCAGGATCGACTCGGCGAGCAACTGCCCGCCTTCGCCGAGCGCCACGCTTCCGAGCGGCGTGCTGGTGTCGAGGGCAAGACTCAGCACCGCTTCCCCCCTGGTGCCGGGACCGGCGGCGCGGCCCCCACGGCTCGCACCGCCACGCGGCGACGGTCGGGCCGCCGCGCGAAACCCAGCCGGATCTCCCACCGATCGGGAGGAAGCCAGCCGGCAGCCCGCTCCGCCCATTCGACGAACACGGCATCCTCTCCATCCAGGAGCCCGGGCCAGCCGGCGTCCACGAGCAGCGCCGGATCCTCGATGCGGTAGAGGTCCGCGTGCCAGATCGCCCGGCCGCTTCCGGTCTCGTGGCGGATCATCAGGGTGAACGTGGGGCTCGGCACGGCTCCGCGCACCCCGGCTCCGCGGCAGGCCGCCCGGGCCAGGGTCGACTTTCCGGCTCCGAGCGGACCGGTCAGGCAGACGAACACGCCGGTGGCGGCGGCGACCCGTCCGAGCTCGGCCGCCCAGGCCTCCAGGCCGGGCTCGTCGAGCTCACGTTCCGTCCGGTCGGCCGCCCGTGCCTCCGCCCCGCTCATCCGTCCCGTCCCGTCCGCGCTCCCGACCGCCGTCCGCTCTCCCGTCGACCGGCCGGGCGACCGCGCCGCACGTCGCGGCCCGTCTCCAGCTGCGCCTTGACATCGAACAGCTCGTCCCGGACCCGGGCGGCCCGCTCGAAGTCGAGATCCCCGGCGGCCCGTCGCATCTCCTCCTCGAGACGGTGCACGAGCGCCGCGGGATCCAGCCCCTCGTAGCGAGAGGTCCGCTCCGCGACGGCGGCCGCCTTCTCCTCGGCGGAGCGGACGTCGGCGACCGCGGTCGTGAACCGGATCTCCTCGATCGACTTGCGGATCGTCCGGGGCGTGATCCCGTGTTCGGCGTTGTAGGCCGCCTGCGTCGCGCGCCGCCGCTCCGTCTCCTCGATCGCGCGCGCCATGCTCCCCGTCACCCGGTCCGCGTACAGGATCGCCGTCCCGTTGAGGTTCCGCGCGGCCCGGCCGATCGTCTGGACCAGGGAGGTCTCGGATCGGAGGAAGCCCTCCTTGTCGGCATCAAGGATCGCGACGAGCGACACCTCCGGGAGGTCGAGTCCCTCCCGCAGCAGGTTGATGCCGACCAGCACGTCGAACTCCCCGAGCCGGAGGTCGCGCAGGATCTCCACCCGCTCGATCGAGTCGATGTCGCTGTGCATGTAGCGGACCCGGACACCGCGGGCGGCGAGGTAGTCCGTGAGGTCCTCCGCCATCCGCTTCGTGAGCGTCGTGATCAGCACCCGCTCTCCGCGCGCGGTCCGCACCCGGATCTCCTCGAGGAGGTCGTCGACCTGGCTCGCCACCGGCCGCACCTCGACCCGCGGGTCGAGCAGGCCCGTGGGCCGGATCAGCTGCTCCGACACGACTCCGCCCGACCGGCGGAGCTCGTAGGGGCCGGGCGTGGCGCTCAGGAACAGGACGGATGGCACGAGATCCTCCCACTCCCCGAACGCGAGCGGCCGGTTGTCGAGGGCGGAAGGGAGCCGGAAGCCGTGCTCGACGAGGGTCAGCTTCCGGCTCCTGTCCCCAGCGTACATCGCACCGATCTGGGGAACCGTGACGTGAGACTCGTCGACGATGACGAGCAGGTCGTCCGGGAAGTAGTCGAGCAGGCAGAACGGCCGCTCGCCCGGGCGGCGGCCGTCGAGGTAACGGGAGTAGTTCTCGATCCCCGGGCAGAAGCCCATCTCGCGCAGCATCTCGACGTCGAAGCGGGTCCGGCTCTCGAGCCGCTGCGCCTCGAGGAGCCTGCCCGCCCGGCGCAGCTCGAGCAGCCGCTCCTCGAGCTCGGTCAGGATCCCGTCCACCGCGGCCGCGAGCCCGTCGGGATCGACCGCGTAGTGCGTCGCCGGGAACACCGCCGCCGCATCCATCTCCGTGATCGTCCGCCCCGTAAGCGGGTCGATCTTGGAGATCCGCTCGACCTCGTCGCCGAACAGCTCGATCCGCACCGCCTGCTCCTCGTACGCCGGGAGCACCTCGATCACGTCTCCCCGGACCCGGAACGTGCCGCGGCGGAGGTCGAGGTCGTTCCGGGCGTACTGGATTCGCACGAGCCCCGCGAGGATCTCCCGCCGCGTGATCCGCCCGCCCCGCTCGACGGTGAGCATCATCGACCGGTACCCGCTCGGGTCGCCGAGCCCGTAGATCGCCGACACCGAGGCGATGACGACGACGTCCCGTCGCTCCATCAGGGACGACGTCGCCCGCAGCCGGAGCCGGTCGATGTCCTCGTTGATCGAGGCGTCTTTCTCGATGTAGGTGTCGGTCGAGGGGACGTACGCCTCCGGCTGGTAGTAATCGTAGTAGGAGATGAAGTACTCGACGGCGTTCGCCGGGAAGAACTGCCGCAGCTCCCCGTACAGCTGCGCGGCGAGGGTCTTGTTGTGGCTCATCACCAGGGTCGGACGGCCGGACTGCGCGATCACGCCGGCCATCGTGACCGTCTTTCCGCTGCCCGTGACCCCCAGCAGCGTCTGCCAGCGCCGCCCGGTCCGGAGGCCGTCGACCAGCTCGGCGATCGCGGCCGGCTGGTCTCCGGTCGGCTCGAACGGAAGGCGGAGCTGGAATCGGTTCTCGTGCACGGGCGACGTCCCGGGGTTCGCGGAGGCGGCGCCGGCTTGACCCGGTCGGTCGCCGGAGCCACGTTGCGTGTTTCGCGCGCGACGAACAAGTGGTCCGACACCGGAGGAACCCCGTGGCCCGCCGGAAGTTCTCCCTCCTCCGTCCCCCGTCGAGACGGGCCGTCGTCGTCTTCCCGCTCCTGGTCGGGGCGCTCGTCGGCTGCACGAGTGGCGAGTCCGGCATCGCCGAGGAGCGCCTGCGGGCCCTCGAGGCGGAGCGCGGGGAGCTTCTTCGACGGTACGCGACGGCCCAGGACCGGATCCGACGGACGCAGGCGGCCGCTCTCGGCGAGCCCGGGACCGAGGCCGCGAAGGAGTCCTTCTACGAGGCGCTCCGGAGATTCGCCGCCGCGGAGGGCCCGGGCTCCGCGGCGCTGCTCGACCGCGCGCTGAGGGTGGGCGCCGACCTCACGCGGGTCTCGACGCCCGTGATCACGACGCCGGACGGCTCCACGGGCGAGGTGGCGACGGGAGAGGAGCGCCGCGCCGTGGCGCGGGAGCTGGCCGAGACGGAGCGCGAGCTCCGGCCGTTCATCGACCGGGCGATGGCGGACCCCACGGTCCGTGTCGGGTTCGAAGCGCTTCGGGACAGCCTCGTCGCCACGATCCTGCGGCTCGACCCCGGCGCCGGGAGCTCGCTGCGCCGCATGGAGGAGGTCGCGGACTCGATCGCCGAGGTCGACCGCGCGATCGCGCGCGCGCGGGCCGGCGGCTGAGTCCGGCCCCGCCCCCGGCGCCGGCTGCGCGGCTCAGCCTTCGGAGCTTTCCTCGGCCTCGTCGGCCTCGGCGGCGGCGCCCCCCAGGGTGAGGTCGCTGTCCCCGAAGCTCTCCTTCCGCTCGACGGAGAGCACGCCGCGGACGCGGCGGATCTGGCGCATCACCTTCTTGAGGTGGGCGAGGTTCTCGACCTCCACCACGAACTGCCCCTCCATCCCTCCTTCCACGGCCCGGATGTCGGCCGACTGGATGTTCGTGCCGGTGTCGCTGATCGAGCGGGCGATGTCCGCGAACAGGCCGTGGCGATCCGTCCCCTCCATCACGATCCGGACCAGGAAGCGCTGGGTCCCGTCGACGTCCCAGTCGATCAGGATCCGCCGCTCCGGCAGGTCCGGGAGATTCAGGATGTTCGGGCAGTCCTTGCGGTGGATCGAGATCCCCCTGCCCACGGTGATGTAGCCCATCACCTCGTCCCCCGGCACCGGCTGGCAACACTGGGAGTAGCGGACCATGAGGTTGTCCATCCCCTGGATCCGCACGCCTCGCGGTCCGCTCCATACCCGCTGGACCAGCTTCTGGAGCGGGCCGGGCCCGCGCTCGCGATCCGGCTCGTCTCCCTCCTCCGGGAACACCGCGCGGACGACGCGCGTGATCCCGAGGTCGCCGCGGCCGATCGCCGCATAGAGGCCGTCGAGCCCTCCGTCGATCCCCAGCCCGTCCGCCGCCTCGCCGATCTGCATCTCGTCCGGCTTGTCGCGACGCTTCTTCCACTCCCGGGCCAGGATCTCCCGTCCGAGCCGGGCGGCCGCATCCTGCTCCTCCCTCCGGACCCATTGCCGGATCCGGTGCCGGGCGCGGCTGGTCTGGACGAAGCCGAGCCAGTCACGGCTCGGCGTCTGCGAGTCGGAGGTCAGGATCTCGACCGTGTCGCCGTTCCGGAGCGGCCGCGAAAGCGGCGTGATCCGACCGTTCACCTTCGCGCCGGCGCAGTGCGTTCCGATCGCGGTGTGCACCGCGAACGCGAAGTCGATCGGCGTCGCTCCCTTCGGAAGCTGCTTCACGTCGCCGGCCGGCGTGAACACGAAGATCTCATCCTGGAACAGGTCGATCTTCAGGAACTCGAGAAACTCGTCGGGCTCCCGGGTCTCCTGCTGCCACTCGAGGACCTGGCGGAACCAGGTGAGCGTCTCGTCCACCTCGTCGCCCGCCGTGTTCTCCTTGTAGCGCCAGTGCGCGGCGATCCCGAGCTCGGCCGTCCGGTGCATCTCCTCGGTCCGGAGCTGGATCTCGTAGAGCCGGCCGCCCGGACCGAAGATCGTCGTGTGCAGGCTCTGGTAGAGGTTGGACTTGGGGGTCGCGATGTAGTCGTGGAACCGCTCGGTGAGCGGGGTCCACTTGTTGTGGATCACGCCGAGGGCGTGATAGCAGTCGCGGACCGACGGGAGCACGACCCGCACGGCGAGCACGTCGTAGATCTCCTCGTAAGGTTTCTCCCGCCGCTGCATCTTCCGATGGATCGACCACAGGTGCTTGGCGCGGCCCTCCACCCGGCACTCGAGGCCCGCGGCTCCGAGCTCCGCCCGGAGCGGCTCGACCATCCTCCGGATCAGGTTCTCCCGCTCGCTCCGCTTCTCCGCGATCGTGTTCGCGAGCGCCCGATACTCTTCGGGCTCGAGAAACTTGAACGCGAGGTCCTCGAGCTCCCAGCGGACGCGCGCCATGCCGAGACGGTGGGCCAGCGGCGCGTAGATCTCCCTCGTCTCCAGTGCGATCCGCCTCTGCCGATCGCGGTCGAGGTGCTCGAGGGTCCGCATGTTGTGGAGGCGGTCCGCGAGCTTGACGATGATCACCCGGGCGTCCTGGGCCATCGAGAGGAGCAGCTTCCGGTAGCTCTCGACCTGGCGCTCCGCGAGCGACCGGATCTCGACCCGGGAGATCTTCGTCAGCCCGTCGACGAGTGTCGCGATCTCGTCACCGAACTCCTGGCGGATCTCCTCGATCGGGACGCCGCTGTCCTCGACCACGTCGTGCAGGAACGAGGCGGCGATGCTGACCGTGTCGGGCTGGATCTCGGCGAGGATCGTCGCGACCTGCACGCAGTGGACGATGTAGTCCTCGCCGGAGCTCCGTTTCTGCCCCGCGTGCTTATCCGAGCTGTACTGGAACGCCAGCGCCAGGAGGTCGAGGTCCAGCCGCGGCTCCTGTCCGGCGAGGGCGGCCAGCAGCCCGGGCGGCAGGATGGTGTCCGCCGGGCCCGGCCCGGACGGGCCGACCCTCGCCTCCGACTTCCGCAGACCGGTGGAGTCCGGACCCACACCCTCTCCCGCTCGTCGTGGTGGCTCCCGGCCTCTCGTACCCCCGCGGCCGGCCCCGGGTCGCCCCGCGGAAGATGGGGCGTGACCCCGGATCGGGGCAAAGTCCGGCGACGGGAGCGGTCCCGGGCGGAGGGCGCGACGGCCCGCGTGCCGGGAACGCTCAGCGGGCGGCTGGCGGCCCGCTCCGGCCGGCGGCCCGAGTCCGCAGGGCCTCCGGGGGAACCGGGTGGAGCAGGCCGCGCTCGAGCAGGCTCACGAAGCCGCCGTCGCCGAGCACGATGTGGTCCCGGACCGGAATCCCGAGCAGGCGGCCGCTCTCCACGAGCTGGAGGGTGACGTCGAGGTCCTCGGGGGATGGGTCGGGGTCCCCCGAAGGATGGTTGTGGGCGAGGATGCAGCTCGCGGCCGCGAGCGCGATCGCCGGTGCGAACACCTCCCGCGGGTGTACGAGCGAGGAATTCAGGAGGCCGACGGTGATCCGCCGCTCGCTCACCACCCGGTTCTGGGTGTCGAGGTAGAGCACCCAGAACTCCTCCTGGCGGCGGTCCCGCAGCGTCGGGCCGAGTCGGAGGAAGACGTCCCTCGGGCCGCGGATCCGGGCGCTGCGGCGCGCGGGCTCGGCGGTGGCCCGCCGGCCGAGCTCGAACGCCGCCGCGATCACCGCCGCGCGGGCGGGGCCGATACCGGGAACCCCCCGCAGGGCGCCCGCCTCGGAGGCGCCGATCCGGCGCAGCGAGCCGCCGTGCGAGACCAGGAGCTCCGAGGCGAGGTCGAGAGAGGAGCGACCGGCACAGCCGGAGCCGAGCAGCACCGCGAGCAGCTCCCTGGCCGAGAGCGACGCGGGGCTGTGGGACTCGAGCCGCTCACGCGGTCGCTCGTCGGTCGGCAGCTCCCGGATCCTGCTTCCCACCCGCTCTCCCCGCTCGCGGACCTTCGTCGCCGTCCTCGCGCGGAGAGCTGCCCGATCCCGATCAACGTGACGTCAATCGGGTCTCCGGAGCCCGCCCCCCGGCCGCGACAGCACCCCGCGCCCCCGCACCCCGGCCGGACGGGGCAGTGAGCGACCGGGGTCCGGTCCCCTCACCCCGCCGCCCCGTGGCACTTCTTGAACTTCTTCCCGCTCCCGCAGGGGCAGGGGTCGTTCCGCCCGACGTCCTCGAACTCCGCCCCCAGCGGCGATCCCGCCGACGCTGCGGCCGGGGCCGGGGACGCCCTCGCGGCCCGGGCCGCGGCCGCGGTGACCCCGGTGCGGGGACTCACGTCCGGCTCCTCGTCGAGCGCCGTCGCCGACACGCCCGTGGCCGCGAGCTCGGGCGCGTCGCCCCGACCGGCCACGGCCGGCTCCCGCGGCGCCCGGACGCCGGTCCCCGTGACGTCCGACGGGCCGCTGATCGAGCTGATGCGCGGCGCCCGCAGCACCGGACGCGTCTCGAGCTGCGCGCGGGACAGCAGGCTTGCGACGCTCCGCCGGATGTCGCCCATCAGGCCGACGAAGGACTCGTAGGCCTCCTTCTTGTACTCGACCAGCGGGTCCCGCTGTCCGTACGAGCGGTAGTGGATCGACGTCCGGAGGTGGTCGAGATCGTAGAGGTGATCCTTCCACTTCTCGTCGATCACGGAGAGCACGACGAAGCTGAGCACGCGCTCCCAGTTGTCGCCGAAGCTCGCGAGCTTCTGGCGATACGCCTCGTGGGCGAAGTCCACGACGGCCCGCTCCAGCTCCTCCGTGTCGGGCCACGGGTAGTCCGCGGGCGATGCGTCGCCTGTGTGCAGGAACGTCGCGACGAGGAAGTAGTCGAGCAGCAGCCTTTCCCGGAGCGCCTTCAGGTCCCAGTCGTCCGCGTGGGAGCCCGGCGCGACGATCCGGGCGACGTCGAGGCGGATCGACCGCTCGATCATGTCCCACGCTTCGCCCTTCAGGTCCTCCCCGCCCTCGAGGGCGAACAGCCGGAGGTCGTAGATCACCTCCCGCTGCTGGTTCATCACGTCGTCGTACTCGAGGAGCCGCTTCCGGGCCTCGAAATTCTGCAGCTCGACCCGCCTCTGCGCCCGTTCGATCGACTTCGTCATCCAGGGGTGGACGATGACCTCTCCCTCCTCCGCTCCCAGCTTGTCCATCATCCGCGCCACCCGGTCGCTGCCGAACAGGCGCATCAGGTCGTCCTCGAGGGACAGGAAGAAGCGGCTGGAGCCCGGGTCGCCCTGCCGACCCGCCCGTCCGCGGAGCTGGCGGTCGATCCGGCGCGACTCGTGCCGCTCGGTGCCGAGGATCTGGAGCCCGCACGGCGGGTCGACGTAGCAGCCCAGCGTCCGCACCTGCTCCTGCTCGAGGTCCGCCTCCTCGACGACCTGTCCGAACGCCGGCTCGCTCGACTGGATCCCGCAGACGCCGCACTTCACGACGCCCGCGCCGAGCTTGATGTCGGTCCCGCGACCGGCCATGTTCGTCGCGATCGTGATCGAGCCCGGCTGCCCGGCGAGGGCCACGATTTCCGCCTCCCGCTCATGCTGCTTCGCGTTCAGCACCTCGTGCGCGAGCCCGCGGCGCTTCAGCATCCGCGACACGGTCTCCGAGACCTCGACGCTCGTCGTGCCCACCAGGGTGGGCAGCCCCCGCAGGTGGAGCCGCTCGATCTCGTCGAGCAGCGCGGCGAACTTCTCCCGCTTCGTGCGGTAGAGGAAGTCGTCCTCGTCGATCCGACGGACCGGGCGGTTGGTCGGGATGACCACCACCTCGAGCCCGTAGATCTGGTGGAACTCGCCCTCTTCCGTCTCCGCCGTGCCGGTCATTCCCGACAGCTTCGCGTACATCCGGAAGTAGTTCTGGATCGTGATCGTCGCGAGCGTCTGCGTCTCGCCCCGCACGCTCACGCTCTCCTTGGCCTCGACGGCCTGGTGCAGGCCGTCGCTCCAGCGCCGGCCGTGCATCTTCCGGCCGGTGAACTCGTCGACGATGATGACTTCGCCGTTCTCGACCACGTACTCGACGTCACGCTCGTAGAGCGCGTGCGCCTTGACGAGCTGGTGGATGATGTGGAGGCGCTCGGACTTCTCGGCGTAGTCTCGCTCGAGCTGCTGGACCCGATCGCGCTTCTCGTCGGGCCCGAGCTTCTCGTCGTCCTCGACCCTCTTGACCTCTTCGGAGATGTCGGGCACCACGAAGGCTTCCGGGTCGCCCGGGCTCAGGACCTCCTGGCCCCTCTCGCTGATCTGGATCGTGTGCCCTTTCTCGTCCGTCGTATAGAGCAGGAGCTCGTCCACTTCGGCCAGGGCCTTCTCCCGCATCAGGGCCGCCTCGGTCCGCTGCACGAGCTGCTTCACGCCCGTCTCGTTCAGCAGCTTCATCAGCCGCTTGTTCTTCGGGGCGCCCCGCTGCGCCGCGAGAAGCGCCCTGCCGGTGTCGAACTCCGCGGCGTCTTCCGCCTCTGCCTCGAGCTTCTCCAGCCCCTCCTCCGCCTCCGCGACGAGCTCGTTCACGATGTGGACCTGCCGCCGCACCAGGCTCGCGACCTGCGCGTTGTACTTCTTGTAGACCTGCTGGTCGTCGGCGTGGCCGACCGGGCCGGAGATGATGAGCGGAGTCCGTGCTTCGTCGATGAGCACGGAGTCGACCTCGTCGATGATCGCGTAGTTGTGGCCGCGCTGGACCCGGTCCTCGACCCGAACGACCATGTTGTCGCGCAGGTAGTCGAATCCGAACTCGTTGTTCGTCCCGTACGTGATGTCGCAGAGGTAGGCGGCCCGGCGCTCCGGCGACCCGGGCCGCGTGTCGTCCAGGCAGCCCACGGTCAGGCCGAGATAGGAGAAGACGGTGCCCATCCACTGCGAGTCACGCCGCGCGAGGTAGTCGTTCACCGTCACGAGGTGCGCGCCGCGGCCCGGCAGCGCGTTGAGGTAGAGCGGCAGGGTGGCGACGAGGGTCTTCCCCTCGCCGGTGGCCATTTCGGCGATGTTTCCCTGGTGGAGGACGATTCCGCCGATAAGCTGCACGTCGTACGGCACCATGTCCCAGGCCGTCACGTTCCCCGTGACCCGGATCTCCTTGTCCAGCAGCCGACGGCACGCTTCGCGTACCGTCGCAAAGGCCTCCGGCAGCAAGTCGTTCAACGCCTCCTCGACCGCCGCCTTCAGCTCGTCCTCCGCCTCGCCGATCCGCATCGTGAGGCTCTCGCGCCGGCCCGAGTCCTCGCTGCGGCGACGCTCCTCGCGGAGGCGCGCGATCTCCTCCTCAAGCTCTCGCGTTCGCTCGCGGACCCGCTCCCGGAACCTCTCCGTCTGGCCGCGCAGCTCCTGCTCGGACACTCCGGCGAGCCGCTGCTCGTGCCGCTTGATCTCGTCGACGATCGGCTGGAGGCGCTTCATCTCCCGCTGGAAGCGCGTGCCCAGCACCCGGTTCACCATCGTCTTCAACATCGGTCCCCTGGCTCTCGCTTTCCGCGACCCGCGACCCGCGTCTCCGCGGCGGGGTCGGAGGTCGCGGTTCGTTCCACCCACGACGACTCGAGTCGTTCCCGGATCGACTCGGGCACGAGGTACCGGACGGTGCGTCCGGCGGCGAGCCGTTCGCGGATCTGCGTGCTCGAGACGTCCACCCTCGTCACGGGGACGGGCTCGAACGGGAAGCGCGGGTCCGGCTCCGGGATCTCCCCGTCGCGCGGCATCACGGCGAGTCGGGCCAGCCGCAGGATCCGCTCGGGCTCCCGCCACTCGGCGAACGTGCGGTATTGATCGACCCCGACCACGAGGAACAATTCCGCGGCGGGTATCCCGGCCTGGATTTCCTCGAGCGTCCACACCGTCCAGGAAGGGCCGTCGCGATGCAGCTCGACGTCGCTCACCTCGAACCGCGGGTCCTCCCCGAACGCCGAACGGACCAGCTCGAAGCGCTGCTCGGCGCCGAAAGCCGGGTCCCGGTGCGGCGGGCGGGCGGCCGGGACGACGATCAGCCGGTCGAGCGCCAGCCTCTCGTGCACGTCCTGCGCCACGATCAGGTGGCCGACGTGCGGTGGGTCGAACGTCCCGCCCAGCACGCCGATCCTCCCCGCGGCGCTCATCCGCCGACGCCGGGGCCGGTGAGCGCCCGCGCCTCGGGACTGTCGGGGAACGCCTCGATCAGACGCTGCCGGATCGCCTCCGCCTCCCTCCGGAATCCGCGGATCTCGTAGGACTGCCGCAGCAGGCCGAGGGCCTGCGGCACCACGGGCGTCTCGGGATACTCCCGGAGCAGGGTCTCGAAGTAGATGATCGCCGACTCGTGGAGACCGCGGTCGAAGTAGTACCGGCCGACGCGCAGGTTCTTCGCGGCCAGCTTCCGCCGCGCCTCGGCGATCAGGAACTGCGCCTCCGGAACGTGGGGACTGCGCGGGTGGTACTCGACGAGTCGCGTGCACTCCTCGAGCGTCTTCTGCGTGAACTCCTGGTCACGGGGAACGTCCGGCGAAAGGGTCCAGTACGAGCGGCAGGTCCCGAACTGCGCGTCGTCCGCAAAGGGGCCGTTCGGCCTAGTCGTCGCCAGCTGCTGGAACTCGTTCGCCGCCAGCAGCTCCTGGCCCGACTCGAGGTACGATTCGGCCAGAAGCAGCCTCGCGCTGTCCGCCGTCGCGTCAAGCGGGTCCCGGAACAGGTGATCGCGGAGCCCGCGGATCGCGGCCGCCCACTTTCCCTCGTCGAATCTCTGCCGGGACCAGTCGAACCGCTCCCGCGGAGACGAGTCCGGCGGCGGGAGCATCGGCGTGCAGGCGGCCGCCGTTCCCGCGAGGAGCAGCGCTCCGATCGCCACTCTCCGTCCTGCTGCCCTTCCCCTCAACTCCACCCCCATCATCGGATTCCGTAGCGGATCTCGCGGATCCTCTCCTCCGCCAGGCGCACCAGGGGCCCCGAGCGGACCGGGTTCAGCTCGAGGACCGCGCGGAAGTCCCGTTCCGCGGCGTCGAGCTCGCCCCGCCCGAGCCGAATCTCACCCCGGGCGTAGTGGGCCCGGTCGAGCAGCGTGCGCGGCACCCCCTGATCGATCAGGGTGCGGAGCCGCTCCTCGGCCTGTCCGTGCCGTCCCAGCGCCCGGTCGGCCGTCGCCACCTCGAACAGGCACGTGCCGTACTGCCAGAGCGCCGCCGACCTCTCGTTCCGGCCGGCCCGCTCCAGGAACCGCTCGAACCAGCCGAGCGCCTCCCTGCAGCCGCCCAGCTCCTGGAACGCGCGCGCGGTCTCGAGCAGGGCCCCGGGCGGCACGTCTCCGTCCTCCACGGCGGCGACGTAGAGCGGCGCGGCGCGACCCCAGTCGGACAGCTCCGCGTGGTACCGGGCCAGCGGCAGCCGCAGATCCTGCGGCACGTACCCGAGGCCGAGCTCGAGAACCGGCCCGAGGGCCCGCGCCATGTTGCTCGGCGACCCCGCGTCGAGGGCTACCCGCGCGGCCTCCGACAGTTCGGCCGCCACGGCGGTCCGCTGGCTGGAATCGGACGCCATCAGAGGCACCAGGTACTGGAGCGCCTCCTCGACGTCCGCTCTCCGGGCGTAGGCGTGGCCGAGCCGCAGGAGGATCTCCGGCGTCCGGCCCTCCTGCCGGAGCGCCAGCTTGTACTCCGCGATCGCCGCGTCTCCGCTGCCTGTCGCCAGCAGGCGATCGCCTCTCTCCACGGCGCTCTCGCCGCCGTTCCCGCAGGCCGCGAGCGGAACGGTCACGAGGAGAAGGGCGACCGCCGGACGGAGGGCGCGGCGCGAGCGCATCGGATCAGGCCGGCGTCCGAACGGCGGGATCGACTCTGCGGCCCGCGGAAGAGCGTCGCAGCAGACCGTACTTCAGTATGCACCAGATCGCCCGCACCCCGTCCCTCCACCCGATCTTCTTCCCCTCCGCGTAGGTCCGCCCGCTGTAGGAGACGCCGACTTCGTAGACGCGCCAGCCGGCCCGCGCGACCTTCGCCGTGAGCTCCGGCTCGACGCCGAACCCGCGCTCCTCGACATCGATCCCGTCGAGAACCTCCCGGCGGAAGCACTTGTAGCAGGTCTCCATGTCGGACAGGTTCAGGTTCGTCACCATGTTCGAGACCAGGGTCAGGAACCGGTTTCCGACGTAGTGCCAGTAGTAGAGGACCCGGTGCGGCTCCCCGCCGAAGAAGCGCGACCCGTAGACGACGTCGGCGCGGTCGTCGAGGATCGGCTGGAGGACCTTCCTGTACTCGGCCGGATCGTACTCCAGGTCGGCATCCTGGACGATGATGATGTCGCCGGAGGCCGCGGCGAAGCCCGAGGCGAGCGCCGCTCCCTTTCCCCGGTTCTTCTCGTGCAGGAGGAGCCGGTCGATCTTCCCTTCGTCGGCCAGTCGGGAGAGGATCTCCCGGGACCCGTCCGTGGAGCCGTCATCCACCGCGACGAGCTCGATCTTCAGCGATACGGCGTTCACGCGGGAGACCACGGTCTCGATCGTGTCGCGCTCGTTGTAGACCGGCATCACCACCGAGAGGCGGCGGACTCCGGCCGCGGACTCCGTCACGGTCGTCCTCCCGGGTCGTTCCCGGACGGCACGGGGGGCGGCCGGAGCGCTCCCGCGTCGTCGAGCGTGCGGAAGTACTCGATCGTGCGCTGCAGTCCTTCCCGGATGCCGACCTCCGGCCGCCAGCCCAGCTCTTCGGTCGCCCGCCCGAGGTCCGGCTGCCGGACCCTGGGGTCATCCGTCGGCAGAGGCAGGTGGCGGATCCCGGCTCCGGAGCCGACGAGCTCGAGCACGATCCGCGCGAGCTCGAGGATCGTGAACTCATTGGGGTTCCCCACGTTCACCGGGCCCTCAAGGCCGCTGTGAAACAGCCTGCAGATCCCCTCGATCTCGTCCGAGACGTAGCAGAAGCTGCGGGACTGGGAGCCGTCCCCGTAGACCGAGAGCTCCCGACCCAGCAGCGCCTGGACGATGAAGTTCGAGACCACCCTGCCGTCGTACGGGCGCATCCGCGGCCCGTACGTGTTGAAGATCCGGACGATGCGCGTGTCGAGACCGTGATAGCGATCGTACGCCATCGTCATCGCCTCGGCGAAGCGCTTCGCCTCGTCGTACACGCCGCGGGGACCCACCGGATTCACGTTCCCCCAGTAGCTCTCGGGCTGGGGATGGACGAGCGGATCCCCGTATACCTCCGAGGTCGAGGCGAGGAGGAAGCGCGCGTCCTTCGCGCGTGCGAGGCCGAGCGCGTTGTGCGTTCCGAGGCTGCCGACCTTGAGGGTCTGGATCGGAAGCTCGAGGTAGTCCACCGGGCTCGCGGGCGAGGCGAAGTGGAGCACGCCGTCGAGCTCGCCGTGGACGCCGATGAACGTCGTCACGTCGTGGCGCACGAAGTCGAATCGCGGCTCGCCGGCGAGGTGCGCGATGTTGTCCATGCTGCCGGTGATGAGGTTGTCCACCCCGATCACCGAGTGCCCATCCGCGAGAAACCGGTCCGTCAGGTGGGACCCCAGGAAGCCGGCCGCGCCCGTGATCAGGACTCTCATCCCACCTGCTCCCGACCGATCGGATAGTACTCGAAGCCCATGCCCCGCATCCGTCCGGGGTCGAACAGGTTGCGGCCGTCGAACACGATGCGGCTCTTCAGCGTCCCGCCGATCCGGGTCCAGTCCGGCCTCCGGTACTGGAGCCACTCCGTCACTACGATCAGCGCGTCGGCGTCGCGACAGGCGGCGTACTCGTCGCCCGGATACTCGACGCGGTCGCCGAGGTGCCACCGCTGCGCCGTCGGCTCGGCGACGGGATCGTGGACCGCCACGCTCGCCCCGGAAGCGAGAAGCTCCTCGATCAGGACGAGGGCCGGAGCGTCACGCATGTCGTCCGTCTCAGGCTTGAACGCGAGCCCCCACACGGCGAACCGGCGTCCCTCGAGGCGGCCGAACCGCTCGCGCACCTTCCGGCCGAGGACTCCCTTCTGCCGCTCGTTGGCCTCGTGGACCTCCCGGAGGATCGAGAGGTCGACGCCGAGCTCGTCCCCCGTCCGGATCAGCGCCCGCACGTCCTTCGGGAAGCAGCTCCCGCCGTATCCCGCTCCCGCGTAGAGGAAGGAGGGGCCGATCCGGGGATCCGAGCCGATCCCCTTGCGGACGAGCGTCACATCGGCGCCGGCGGCCTCGCACACGGCGGCGACCTGGTTCATGAAGCTGATCCGGGTGGCGAGCATCGCGTTCGCCGCGTACTTGGTGAGCTCCGCGGAGGCGATGTCCATGAAGATGAGCGGATTCCCGCTCCGGACGAACGGCTCGTAGAGCTCCTCGAGGACCGGGCGCGCGGCCTCCGACTCGATCCCGCAGACCACGCGATCCGGCTTCATGAAGTCGTCGACCGCGGCGCCCTCCTTCAGGAACTCGGGGTTCGAGCAGACGTGGAAGCTCGCGTCCGTGTGGCGCTCGACCTCGGTCCGGACGCGCGCCGCGGTCCCCACCGGGACCGTGCTCTTCGTGA
Source organism: Gemmatimonadota bacterium (assembly GCA_046484665.1). Taxonomy (GTDB): domain Bacteria; phylum Gemmatimonadota; class Gemmatimonadetes; order Palauibacterales; family Palauibacteraceae; genus Carthagonibacter. Next base: position 17,767 of record JAWOIN010000055.1, on the reverse strand, counting down.
TGATCACCTTCTCGTCGCTCAGGTTCCTCCCGATCGTGCCGGCCACCTGCAGCACGTGCTGGAGGTCCGCGGAGCCGTCCTCGTCCGGCGGCGTTCCGACCGCTATGAACACCACGCGCCCGTGCCGCACGGCATCGTCGACATCGGTCGTGAACCGGAGCCGCCCCTCCTCGAGATTCCTGGAGATCAGTCGTTCCAGCCCGGGCTCGTAGATCGGAATCCGTCCTTCCCGCAGCTCACCGATCTTCGCCTCGTCGATGTCCGCGCACACGACGTGGTTTCCGGTCTCGGCCAGGCAGGCGCCCACCACCAGGCCCACGTAGCCACTTCCGATCACGCTGACGTTCATCCGCTCGCCTTTCCCCTCGGAGAATGGCCCGTCGCGCCGACTCCCGACCGCCTGGCTGTCCATCGGTAAACCTCGCGCACGGACTCCTCGATCGGGCGCTCGGGCGCCCAGCCCGTCTGCTGCCTCAGCCGGCCGGCATCGCCCTGGATCCGGGGCACCTCGCGGGCCCGGACGCGAGCCGGGTCGACCCGAATCTCGGGGCTGATGTCCGCCTCGTCGAGAATCCATTCGAGGATCCGGCGGATCCGCACCGGCGCACCGGACGCCAGGTTGTACGCTGCCGACGGCTCGTCGAGCTCCATCACGGCCCGGAACGCGCGCACGCCGTCCCGGACGTCCGTGAAGTCCCGCTCCACGTCGAGGTTCCCGACGTGAACCGTGCCGTCGTCTCCGGGACCGGCGCGAATCTCGGCCACCTGCCCGCAGAAGTCGGGAACTACGAAGTACGGGCCCTGCCCCGGCCCCACGAGGTTGAAGCTCCGCATCACGAGGACGCGCAACTCCCGGGCACGGCGATAGGTGTGGGCCGCGAGCTCTTGGGCGGCCTTCGAGAGGCCGTAGGGCGAGACGGGGCGGAGCGGCATCTCCTCGGACAGCGGCACGCCGTCGCGCGCCGCGTCTCCGTAGGAGTCGCCGCTCCCCATCACCAGGATCCTGGGGTCGAACTCGGGGAAGTCGTCCCGGACCGCGAGCACGGCCTCGAACAGGTTCACGGTGCCGCCCGCGTTCACCGTGAGCGCCTCCGCCGCCTTCTCCCGGGCGAGGGCGCCGGATGCGAAGCCGGCGAGATGGTAGATCTGCTCCGGCCGGACCGCCGCGAGGAGCCGATACAGCGCGTCGTGGTCCCGGACGTCGGCGGCCTTCCAGTCCACGGAGGCCACCTGGGCGGGCGTCAGCGTGTCCCGGACCGGCGGAAGGCTGAGAGTCGAGCCCGCGACGTCGTAGCCGTGCTCGAGCAGCTCCGCCAGGAGGTGCTCCCCCACGAACCCGTCCGCCCCGGTAACGAGGACCTTCATGCGAGGACCCTCCGATTTGCGAGCACGGGAAAGAGGTGACGGGACGCCGACGCGGCGGAGCGGAGGGGCCGCCTTCCCGGCGCAAGAAAGGCCCCGCCGTCCGGCAGAGCCTCCCCGACGCCCCATCTCCCCCGATCCGGATCGTCGCCCGGCGGCGACGGCCCGGGCGTCAGGACGCCTTGCGGACCTTTCCCGCCTTCAGGCAGCGCGTGCACACGCGGACGCGAACGACGCGACCGTCCTCCTCGATCCGGACCCGCTGGAGGTTCGGCATGAACCGCCGCTTCGTACGGTTGTTCGCGTTGCTGACGCGATTCCCGGTCGCCGGGCCCTTGTTGCAGACGTGACAGAAGTTCGCCATGGCGCTTCCAGACAGCACTCAGTTCGTCGACAAGGAGTCGGCCAGGAAGAAGCTCGGCGTTCCGGGAATCGCGTTCGCGTTCCCCGTCTCGACGGCCGCCTGGTCGACCCACACCTTCCGGATGGAGTCGTTCAGCGTGAACACCCTGCCGAACATGCTCACCCGGTCGTTCCCGTACACATCCGTCCCGCGAGCGATCAGGTCCGGCGCGAGCAGGACCGGATAGGAGTGCTCGCTGTCGAGCCGCACCGTGAAGGCGGCGCGTCCGAGCCGCCGGTCGACGGTGACGAACCGCATCCAGCCACGCTCCCCGACCGCGGCGGCGGGTTCCGCGGCGAGCAGCGCCGTGTTGATGTCCGTCGCCTGCTGCTCTTCCTCCATCACCGGCACGACGGCCGTGTCGAGTCCCGCCGACGCACGCTGCAGCCACCAGAAGAAGCCCACCACGGCCACTACCGCGAGGATCGCCAGCAACGGCGTCATGCCACTCCGCCCCATCGTTGCCTCCGTTTCCCGATCCGGCCGCCCGGGCTACTCGCCCCGCTCGGTCAGCTCGATGATGGCCAGCTCCGCCCCGTCTCCCTTTCGCGCCCCGACCTTCAGAATACGGGTGTAGCCGCCGGGCCGCTCCCGGAAACGGGGACCGATCTCGTCGAACAGCTTGTGGAGCGCCGCCCGGTCGCCGATGTGACGACGCGCCTGACGACGGCTGTGAACGTCGTCGGTGCCCCCGAGCGTGATCAGCTTCTCGACGAACGGCCGCAGCTCCTTGGCCTTCGCCTCCGTCGTGCGGATCCGCTCGTGAAGCAGCAGGCTCGTCGCCATGTTACGCAGCGTCGCGGAGCGGTGGCTCGCCGTACGGCTGAGGCTGCGGCCCTTCTTCCTATGCCTCATCGGACCCCTCGCCGTCGGACCACGGGCCGGCTTCGGTCAGCCACAGGCGGTCCTCGTCCCGCTCGATCCTCATGTCGAAGTCGAGCCCGTGCCGGGCCAGGACCTCGACGATCTCCTCGAGCGACTTCTCCCCGAAGCTCGGCACGTTGAGAATCTCGTCGCGGCTTCGGGTGACGATGTCGAACAGCGTCCGGATGTCGGCCTTGTCCAGGTTGTTCCGCGAGCGGATCGAGATCTCCTCGAACTCGTCGAGCGTCGCATCGAGAAGCTCCTGGAGCTCTGCCGGAACCGGCCGGCGTGCGTGCGACGTCTCGGCCACGGAGCCGAAGTCGCCGTTGCCGGTGCCGAACTGCAGCAGGTAGTGCAGGTGTGCTCTCGCGATCTCCGCCGCGAAGGCCACCGCGTCGCCCGGGTCGATCGAGCCGTCGGTCTCCACCTGGAGGGTCAGACGATCGAAGTCCGTCCGCTGCCCGACGCGGGTCTCCTCCACCAGGAAGTTGGCCCGGACGACCGGGTTGTAGATCGCGTCGACCCGGATCAGATCCACCGGGGCGTCCTCGGGACGCTCGTGCTGGTCCGCCGCCACGAAGCCCCGCCCGCGGTCGACCCAGAACTCGAGGTTGAGCGGACGGTTCTCCGGGAAGTCGTCCTGGAGCGTGAACAGCACCTGCTCCGGGTTCACGATCCCGACCCCCGAGACCTTGCCGATCGAGGAGGCCCGGATCGTTCCGGCCTTCCGCACGGAGAGGGCCAGCTTCGCATCGTCGACGCCGGGGTCGAGCACGATGACCAGCTTCTTCAGGTTCTGGATGAACTGGTGCACGTCCTCGACCACCCCGGGAATCGTCTGGTGCTCGTGCTGCACGCCGTCCGCCCGGAAGGCCCAGATGGCCGATCCCGGGAGGGAGGAGAGCAGCATGCGCCGGATCGAATTCCCGACGGTGTGCCCGAAGCCCCGCTCGAGCGGCTGCAGGACGTACTCGGCGCGACGGCCGTCGCTCGAGCGATTCCGTTCCTCGACGGTGCTCGGAAGCACAAGTCCGGTGAGATCTAGCATCTTCGCGTTCCGCCTCGATTACTTGCTGTAAAGCTCGACGATCAGCTGCTCCTGGACCGCGAGCGGAATGTCCGCGCGGGAGGGCCGTTCCAGCATCCGTCCGGTGAGGGCCTCGTAGTCCACGCCCAGCCAGGAGAGCGGGTCCTTGCCCTTCCGATCGGCCACCGACTCCTGCACGACGGGTATCTCCTGCGCGGCGACCTCGATCGCGACCTCCTGGCCCGGCGCGACCTGGAAGCTCGGGATGTCGACCGTGGCGCCGTCCACCAGGACGTGACGATGCCGGACCAGCTGCCGCGCCGCCTTGCGGGAGGGCGCGAAGCCGAGCCGGTAGACCACGTTGTCGAGCCGGCACTCCAGCTGCACGAGGAGGATCTCGCCGGTGATGCCCTTCACTCTCGTGGCGCGCTCGAACAGGGTCTCGAACTGCCTCTCTCCGATCCCGTAGATGCGCTTCACCTTCTGCTTCTCGCGGAGCTGCGTGGCGTACTCCGAGTTGCGCCTGCGGCGACGCGAGTTGCCGTGCTCACCGGGCGGATAGGCCTTCCGCTCCACGGCGCACTTCTCCGTGAAGCAGCGCTTTCCCTTGAGAAACAGCTTCTCGCCCTCGCGACGGCAGAGGCGGCAGACGGGTCCCGTGTATCGTGCCATGAACGTCCCTTCGACTTCGCTTCCGGTTCCTGCGGCGGCTCGGCGTTCGCCGACCGCTCAGACGCGCCGCTTCTTGGGCGGGCGGCAGCCGTTGTGCGGGATCGGGGTCACGTCCCGGATCGACCGGATCGTGAGACCGGCGCTCTGGAGGGCCTGGATCGCCGACTCGCGGCCCGACCCGGGCCCCTGGACCCTGACGTGCACCCGCTTCATGCCCATCGACGACGCTTCCCGACCGACCTGCTCGGCCGCGATCGTGGCGGCGAACGGCGTGGACTTCTTGGAGCCCTTGAAGCCCGCCTTGCCGGCGCTGGCCCACGCCACGGTCCCGCCGTTGACGTCGGTGATCGTGATGATCGTGTTGTTGAAGGTAGCCTTGATGTGCGCCACCCCGTCGGCGTCGACCTGACGCTTCTTGCGGCCGGCCGTCCTCGGTTTCGCCATGTGTCGGTCGTCTCTCCTCGGTTACTTCTTCGGCGGCTTCTTCTTGCCCGCCACGGCCCTCCGCGGGCCCTTCCGGGTCCGCGCGTTCGTGTGCGTCCTCTGACCCCGGACCGGGAGTCCTCGACGGTGTCGGAGTCCCCTGTAACAGCCGATGTCCATCAGCCGCTTGATGTTCATCGAGGTCTCGGTCCGCAGCGCACCCTCGACCTTGTGCCGGTTCTCGATCACGCGCCGGAGACGGTTCACGTCCTCGTCGGAGAGGGCGTGGACCCGGGTGTCCGGGTTCACCGCCGTCTCGGCGAGGATCGACTGCGCCGTCGAGCGGCCGATCCCGTAGATGTAGGTCAGCGCGACCTCGATCCGCTTCTCCCTGGGCAGGTCGACACCCGCGATTCTGGCCATTCCTAGCCCTGCCTCTGCTTGTGCTTCGGGTTGCGCTTGCAGATCACCCGCACCGTGCCGCGGCGCCGGATGATCTTGCAGTGCTCACACACCCGCTTCACGCTCGATCGGACCTTCATCGTCCCTTCCGTTCCCCTGCGTCCCGTGCGCGAGAGAGCCAAGAATCTTAACGGCTCTCCGCCCGGAATTCAATGCGGACTCACTTGAACCGGTACGTGATCCGCCCCTTGGAGAGGTCGTACGGAGACATCTCCACCGTGACCTTGTCCCCCGGGAGGATCCGGATGTAGTTCATGCGGATCTTCCCGGACACGTGGCATATGATCTCGTGGCCGTTCTCGAGGCGCACGCGGAACATCGCGTTGGGAAGCGCTTCGATGACGTCGCCGGCCATCTGGATCGGTTCTTCCTTCGCCAAGACTACTCCTTCCGTGCTCCCACCGGCTCCCGCCGGACCGTCAGCACCTGTGGCCCGTCGGTCGTGACCGCGACCGTGTGCTCGAAGTGAGCCGACCGGCTCCCGTCGGCCGTCACCACCGTCCACCCGTCGTCGAGCTGGCGGATCAACCGGGTCCCGACGTTCACCATCGGCTCGATCGCGATGACGAGCCCCGGAGTCAGCTCCGCCCCCCGTCCGCGTCGCCCGAAGTTCGGGACGTGCGGTTCCTCGTGCGGGGCGTGCCCGACCCCGTGGCCGACCAGCTCCCGCACGACGCTGAAGCCGGCCTCCTCGACGCGCTCCTGGATCGCCGCCCCGACGTCCCCGACCCGGGCTCCCGGCCGCGCCGCCGACACCCCCGCATCGAGCGCCTCGCGGGTGACCCGCAGCAGGCGCTCCGCCTCCTCGTCCGGATCGCAGACGGCGACCGTCACCGCCGCGTCCGCGAACAGGCCGCCGAGCTCGACGCCGACGTCCACGCTCAGGAGGTCGCCGGCGGCCAGACGCCGGCCGTCCGACGGAATCCCGTGCACGACCTCGTCGTTCAGGCTCGTGCAGAGCGTGGCCGGGAACCCGTAGAGTCCCTTGAACGCCGGCGATGCCCCCTCGTGGTCCCGGATGAACGACTCCGCGAGCCGGTCCAGGTGGGCGGTGGTCGTTCCCGGCGTCACCGCCTCCGATACCAGCGCCAGCACGCCCGCCACGATCTCTCCGGCCCGGCCGATCGTCTCGATCTCCCCCGCCGTCTTCAGCCTGATCAACGCACGATTCCCGACCGGACCCGCTCCGCGACCTCCTCCACCGTCCCCACCCCGTCGATCCGGACCACGGGAACCGGGGACGCCGCGTACCAGGCGAGGACGGGAGCCGTCTGCTCCCTGTACACCTGGAGCCGGTGGAGCACGGTCTCGGGTCGATCGTCGCCCCGCTGGACGAGCTCCCCGCCGCAAGCGCGGCAGACGTCTCCGTCGACCGATCCTGCGTCCGCCCCGCACGAAGCGCAGACCCGGCGGTTCGACAGCCGCCGCACGATCACCTCGTCCGGGACGTCGATGTCGAGCACCGAGTCGAGCCGCGTCCCGAGGCCATCGAGGATCCGGCCGAGCCCCTCCGCCTGGGGGACGGTGCGCGGGAACCCGTCCAGGATGAAGCCCTCGCGCGCCGCATCTCCGGACAGGGCCTCGCGGACGATTCCGAGGATCACATCGTCGGGCACGAGCTCGCCCGCGTCCATGTACCTCCGCGCCGCACGACCGAGCTCCGTGCCGGCCCGCCTGGCCACCCGGAGGATGTCGCCCGTCGCGTACCGAGGGACTCCGAGCTCCCGTCCGAGGATCCCGCCCTGCGTTCCCTTTCCCGCCCCCGGCGGGCCCATCAGGACCGTGCGCACGTCGACATCACATGTAGCGCTGGCGGCCCCGGTACTTCACGCGGCCCTTCTTCATGAACCCCTCGTACTGCCGCAGGAGCAGGTGCTGCTGCATCTGCTGCACGGTGTCGAGCGCGACGCCGACCACGATCAGCAGCGACGTGCCGCCGAAGAAGAACGTCTGGATGTCGAACGCGTCGAAGATCCAGAACGGGAGCAGCGCGATCACGGCCAGATAAACCGAGCCGGGCAGCGTCACGCGCGTCAGCACCCGGTCGATGTACTCGGCCGTCTGGGCTCCGGGCTTGACACCCGGGATGAAGCCCCCCTGCTTTTTCAGGTTCTCGGCGAGGTCGACCGGGTTGAAGATGATCGCGGTGTACACGTAGGTGAAGAGGATGATCAGGATCGCGTAAGAGACGTAGTACACCGGCGATCCGAGCTGGAACAACTGGCTGAGGTCGTACAGGACGCCCTTCACGCCCGACGTCGCGACGCCCTGACCGCCGCTGAACGAGTACAGCGTCCCCGGGATGATGATCAGGGCCTGCGCGAAGATGATCGGCATCACGCCGGCCGAGTTGATCCGGATCGGGATGTAGGACTTCGCCGCCTCCCGCACCCGTCCGCGGCCGACCACCTTGCGGGGGATCTGCACCGGGATCTTCCGGGCGGCCATCGTCAGCGCCACCACGGCCGCCGTGATCGCGATCAGCACGACGAGGAGCAGGAACAGCTTGAACAGGCTGATACCGCCGGCCTGCCAGAGCTCGAGCGTGTTGAACACCGCCGCCGGGAAGCCCTGCAGAATCGAGAAGAAGATCAGCAGCGACATCCCGTTGCCGATGCCGCGCTCCGTGATCTGCTCGCCCAGCCACATCACGAACACGCCGCCGGCCGTGAGCAGCAGCACGGTGGTCAGGCGGAAGCCGAGGCCGGCCGTGACCACGACGCCCGGCTGAGACTCGAGGAAGATCGCGTACCCGTACGCCTGCATGATACAGAGCAGGACGGTCGAGTAGCGCGTCCACTGCGTGATCTTGCGGCGACCCTCCTCGCCCTCCTTCTGCATCTTCTCGACCGTCGGGAAGGTCGCCCCGAGGACCTGGAAGATGATGCTCGCCGAGATGTACGGCATGATCCCGAGCGCGAATACCGTGGCGCGAGCGAGCGCGCCCCCGGTGAACATGTCGTAGATCCCGAACAGTGTGCCCTCGAACTGGCCCGCCAGCGCCTCGAGGGCCGGGAGGTTCACGCCCGCCGTGGGGATATGGGCCCCGAGACGATAGACGGCGAGGCAGAGGAGCGTGAAGAGGATCTTGCTCTTCAGCTCCGGGACCTTGAACAGGTTCTGGGCGGCCTGGATCGCCTTGGTGCGCTCGCTTGTCATGTCAGACGATCAGCTCCGCTCGACCGCCGTCCGCCTCGATCTTCTCCCGAGCCGAAGCGGAGAAGGCGTGCGCCCGCACGGTGACCGCGCGGCCGGGCACCCCGTCCCCGAGGATCTTCACCGGCCGACGGACGTTTCCGATCAGACCGTGCTCCTTGAGCTGCTCGGGGCCGATCTCCCTCTCCTCCAGCCCGCCGATCGCTGACAGGTTCACGATCTGGAACCTGCGCCGCTCCGGCGGCTTGAAGCCCCGCTTCGGAACCCGGCGGTAGAGCGGCATCTGGCCGCCCTCGAACCACGCGGGGATCGAGACGCCCGTCCGTGCCTTCTGCCCCTTGTGGCCCTTGCCCGATGTCTTTCCGTGACCCGATCCGTGCCCCCGCCCGAGGCGTTTCGGCTTGTGCGTCGAGCCGGGCGCCGGGCTGAGGTTCTCGAGTCCGAGTCGCTTGTCCTTCGCCATGGATCTACTCGACCTCCTCGACCTCTACGAGATGCGAGACCACGCGGATCATCCCGCGGATCGCCGCATTGTCGTCCTGCTCGACCTCGTCCTGGTGGTGCCGGAGACCGAGTGCCCGCAGGGTCTCGCGCTGCTTCCGCTGCGCGTTCGACCCGCTGCGAACCTGCCGGATCCGAAGCCTCCTAGCCACGCATCGCCTCCCGGACGGTCTCGAGCCCGATCCCGCGCTCGCGCGCCACCTGCTCCGGCGTCACGAGCGACTGGAGGCCGTCCATCGTCGCGGCGACCATGTTGAGCGGATTGTTCGAGCCGAGGCTCTTCGTCAGGATGTCCTGGATACCCGCGCAGTCGAGCACGGCGCGCACGGGCCCGCCGGCGATCACCCCGGTGCCGGGGCTCGCCGGCTTCAGGAGCACGCGTCCCGCCCCGTGCCGTCCGATCTGCTCGTGGGGGATCGTGCCTCCGACGATCGGCACCTCGACCATCGACTTCCGGGCACGCTCGAGGCCCTTGCGGATCGCCTCCGCCACCTCGTTCGCCTTGCCGAGCGCGGTGCCCACGCGACCCTGTCCATCGCCGACCGCCACGAGCGCCGTGAAGGAGAACCTCCGTCCACCCTTCACGACCTTCGAGACGCGGTTGATGTGGATCACGTTCTCCTTGAGGTTGTCGCCCTCGTCCCGCCGCCTGTTCTGCTTCTTCACCATTCTCCGCGCCTTCGGATCAGAACTGGAGTCCGCCGGCGCGCGCGCCGTCCGCGAACGCCTGGACCCGTCCGTGATATCGGTAACCGCCACGATCGAAGACGACCTTCTCGATCCCCTTCTCCCTGGCGCGCTCCGCGAGGGCGCGCCCCGCGCGCCACGCGGCCGCCACCTTCGCCGACTTCCCTTCCACCGGCTCGCCCTCCCCGACGACGCGGGTCGAGACGCCGAGCAGCGTGATTCCCCGGTCGTCGTCGACGAGCTGGCCTTCCATCTGGCGCAGGCTGCGATGCACCACCAGCCGCGGACGTTCGGCCGTGCCGCGGACCTTCTTCAGCACCCGGCCGTGCCTCCGCGCCCGGCTCTGCCGCCGCTGCGCCGCCTTGCTGGTCACTCCCATGTCCCGCTCCTCCGATGCGCGCCGCCCGGATCACGACCCGGGTGGAGCGCGCCACTCTCTCGTCCGGCGATCAACCGCCCGCGGCCGTCGCCTTGCCCGCCTTGCGCCGGACCGGCTCCCCGCGGTAGCGGATGCCCTTGCCTTTGTACGGCTCCGGCGGACGTACGCGGCGGATCTGCGCCGCGATCTCGCCCACCTGCTGCTTGTCGATCCCGCGCACGTGAAGGAGTGTCGGCGACTCGACCACGAGCTCGATCCCCTGTGGCGCCGGGAAGGCCACCGGCTTGCTGAAGCCGACGATCAGCTCCACGTCCCTGCCCTTCTGCACGGCACGATATCCGACGCCGTGGATCTCGAGCGAGCGCTCGTACCCCTTCGTCACGCCTTCGACCATGTTTCCGATCAGCGACCGGGTGAGGCCGTGAATCGACCTGTGCCGGGCCTGGTCGGTGGGCCGGGAGACGAGGATCTCTCCGTCCTCGACGCTGATCGTGAGCTCCGGATCGAACGTCCCGTGCAGCTCGCCCTTGGGTCCCTTCACGGTCACCCGGCTGCCGTCGATCCCGACGTCGACGCCCGACGGCACGGGGATCGGAAGTCTACCGACTCTCGACATGGCGAATCCGCTCCTAGTAGACCGTCGCGATGAGCTCGCCGCCCACCCGACGCTTCCGTGCCTCCCGGTCCGTCATCACGCCCTCCGAGGTGGAGAGGATCGCGATTCCGAGACCCGAGCGGACGCGCGTCACGTCGGTCGCGCCGACGTAGCGCCGCAGGCCCGGCCGGGACACCCTCTTCAGCGACCGGATCACCGGGCGCTCCTGGTCGGTGTACTTGAGGTACACGCGAAGGCTCCCGTGACGGCCGTCGTCGAGGACCTTGTAGCCGAGTACGAAGTGGTTCTCGGCGAGGATCCGGGCGATCTCGATCTTCAGCTTCGAAACCGGCATGTCGACGCGACGGTGTCCCGCCGCGCCCGCGTTCCGGATGCGCGTCAGCATGTCGGCAATGGGATCGTTCATGCTCATCGTCTCACCAGCTCGCCTTCTTGACACCCGGGATCTCGCCCTTGAGCGCGAGCTCCCGGAAGCAGATCCGGCACAGGCCGAACTTCCGGATGTAGGCGCGGGCACGCCCGCAGCGCTGACACCGGCGCACGGTGCGCGTGCTGAACTTCGGCTTGCGATTCGCCTTCTCGATCAGGGACTTCTTCGCCATCTCCCTCTCCTCGAACGTCCGTCTGTCCGAAACGCCGGGCTCAGACCACGACCGGGGTCTCGCCCCGGAACGGGAACCCCAGCTCCCGCAACAGCACGAGGGCCTCGTCGTCGCGGTCCGTCGTAGTCACGAACGTGATGTCCATGCCGTGGACCCGGACGATGTCGTCGTAGTCGATCTCCGGGAAGATCATCTGCTCCCGGATCCCGACCGTGTAGTTTCCGCGTCCGTCGAAGGCGCGGCTGCTGAAGCCACGGAAGTCCCGGATCCGCGGGACCGCCGTGCTGATGAAGCGGTCAAGGAACTGATACATCCGGTCGGATCGGAGCGTGACGCGCACGCCGACCGGCATCCCGTCCCGCAGGTTGAAGTTCGAGATCGACTTGCGGGCGCGGGTGACCACCGGCCGCTGGCCGGTGATCAGCGCCAGCTCCTTGACCACCGAGTCGAGGAGCTTCGGGTCGTCCTTCGCATCTCCGAGGCCGACGTTCAGCACGATCTTGTCGAGCCGCGGGACTTCCATCGGGTTCTCGAACCCGAAGGTCTCCCGGAGCCTCGCGATGACGTGCCCGTCGTAGTGCTCTCTGATTCTCGGCTTCTGGCTCATGCTGCCTTCGTTCCGTCGTTCGCCGCCCGGCGGGCTCAGGCCCGGGGAATCGGGTTCCCGCTGCGGACGGAGATCCGCTCCTTCGTGCCGTCCGCGTCGACCCGGACCCGGTACCGGGTCGGCTCGTCCGTGGTCGGATCGATCAGCATCACGTTCGAGACGTGAATCGGCGCCTCGAAGGTGACGATCCCCCCCTCGGGGTTCCGCTGCGACGGGGCCTGGTGCCTCTTGCGGAGGTTCACGCCCTCGACCACGACCTGCTCCTTCTTGGGGATCACGCGGAGCACCGTGCCCGTGGCGCCCTTGTGGTTCCCCGAGATCACCTGGACGCGGTCACCCCGGCGGACGTGCAGCTTCTTCCCGCTCATCGGACTCCTCAGATCACTTCCGGCGCGAGCGAGACGATCTTCATGAACCGCTTCTCGCGCAGTTCCCTCGCGACGGGCCCGAAGATGCGGGTGGCGCGTGGCTCGCCCGCCTCGTTGATGATCACTGCCGCGTTCTCATCGAACCGGATGTACGTGCCATCCGAGCGGCGGCTCTCCTTCGCGGTCCGCACGATCACGGCCTTCGCCACTTCCCCCTTCTTCACGGTGCCGCCCGGGATCGCGTCCTTGATCGCGACGACGACGACGTCCCCGAGCCCTGCGTAGCGCCGCTTCGAGCCGCCGAGCACCCGGATGCAGCGCGCGCGGCGCGCTCCAGAGTTGTCGGCGATCCGGACGTCGGTCTCCTGCTGGATCATCTCCTCAGCCCTCCTGCTCTGGGCGCTCGAGGAGCTCTATGACCCGCCACCGCTTCCGCTTCGAGAGCGGCCGCGTCTCCTCGATCAGGACGACGTCGCCCGTGCGGTACTCGTTGCCCTCGTCGTGGGCGTGGTACTTCTTCTGCCGCTTCACCTGCTTGCCGTAGAGCGGATGGGCCATGCGCCGCTCCACCGACACCACGACGGTCTTGTCCATGGCATCGCTGGTGACCGTGCCCCGCCGTCGCTTGCGACGGCCGGCGGCATCCCGGATCTCCTCAGACATCGGACTCTCCCGCGGCCTGCAGCTCGCGTTCGTGACGAATCGTCTTCAGCCGCGCGATCGTGCGCCGGAGCTCCTTGAGGAGCGCCGTGTTCTCAAGCTCCTCGTAGCTCGCGCGATACTTGAGGTTGAACAGCTCCGCGCTCGTCTTCTCGATCTCGGCGTCGATCTCGGCGTTGGTCAGTTCCCGAATCTCGCTCGCATCCATCGGTTCAGCCCTCCCGGATCAGGAAACGCGTCTTGACCGGGAGCTTCGCCGCCGCGAGCTCCATGGCGCGGCGCGCCACCTGCTCGGTGACGCCCTCCAGCTCGAACATCACGCGGCCGGGCTTGACCACGGCGACCCAGCCCTCCGGGCTGCCCTTCCCCTTGCCCATGCGGGTCTCGGCGGGCTTGGAGGTGATCGGCTTGTCCGGGAAGATCCGGATCCAGACCTTGCCGCCACGCTTGATGTGCCGCGTCATCGCGACACGGGCGGCCTCGATCTGCCGGTTGCTGATCCAGCCCGGTTCGAGGGTCTGGAGGCCGAAGTCGCCGAACGCGATCGTGTTGCCGCGTCCGGCGTTTCCCCGGATCCGCCCCTTCTGCTGCTTCCTGTACTTGACGCGCTTCGGAGAGAGCATGGATACCTCAGGCGCTTCCGCCGGCCGTGTACGTCTGGCCCCGGCGATCCTCCACGACCTCGCCGCGGAAGACCCAGACCTTCACGCCGATCGCTCCGTATGTCGTCTTCGCCATCGTCGAGGCGTAGTCGATGTCCGCCCGCATCGTGTGCAGCGGCACCCGTCCCTCGTGATAGCCCTCCGTGCGGGCGATCTCCGCTCCGCCGAGCCGCCCGCCGCACTGGATCTTCACCCCCTCGGCGCCCGCCCGCATCGCCGACTGGAGGGCGCGCTTCATCGCCCGCCGGAAGCTGATCCGCTGCTTGAGCTGATGCGCGATGCTGTCAGCCACCAGCTTCGCGTCCACCTCCGGCCGCTTGATCTCCTCGACGTTCACCGAGACCTCGGAATCCGTCAGCAGGGCGAGCTCGTCGCGGAGCTTGTCCACCTCGGCGCCGCGCTTCCCGATCACGACGCCGGGCCGGCCCGTGTGGATCGTGACCACGATCTTCGTCGGCTTCCGCTCGATCTCGATGCTCGAGACCGCCGCATGGTCGAGCCGCGCGAGCAGGTACTTACGGAGCTTCTCGTCCTCGGCCAGGAGCTTCGGAAAGTCCCTGCTCCGGGCGTACCAGCGCGACTTCCAGGGCTTCACGAGCCCGAGTCGAAAGCCGTACGGATGCGTCTTCTGACCCACGGTTACTCCTTCTTCGCCACTACGACGGTGACGTGACTCGTCCGCTTCCGGATCGGCGCCGCGCGCCCCATGGCCGCGGCCCGGTATCGGCGAAGGGTCGGCCCCTCGTCCACGAACGCCTCCTTGACCCAGAGGTCGTCCACGTCGATTGACTCGCCGGCTTCGTCGGCCTTGTAGACGGCGTTCGCGACCGCGGAGCGGAGCGTCTTGTCGATCGAGGCGGCCGCGCCCTTCTTCGAGAACTGCAGGACCGAGTACGCCTCGTTCACGCCCTGATGGCGAATCTGGTCCACCACGAGGCGCATCTTCCTGGCGGACATCCCGATGTTCCTGGCGATCGCACGCCCTTCCATCTCCATCTCCTCGTCAGGCTCCGGACCGGCCTAGAGACGGCCCCTCTTGTCGGCGAGCTTGCCGCCGTGCCCCCGGAACAGCCGGGTCGGGGCGAACTCGCCGAGCTTGTGGCCGACCATGTTCTCCGTCACGTACACGGGGATGAACTTGTTCCCGTTGTGCACCGCGACCGTGTGGCCGACGAACTCGGGGCTGATCGTCGAGGCGCGCGCCCACGTCCGAATGACGCGCTTCTGCCCCGAGCGGTTCATCTCCTCGACCTTCTTCGACAGCTTGGGGTCGATGTACGGACCCTTCCTGATGCTCCTTGCCATCCTCGACTCCCTGGCCGGCTACTTGGTCGCCTTGCCGCGACGACGGCCGCGGACGATCAGGCGGTTGCTCGCCTTCTTCTTCCTCCGGGTCTTCCGCCCCTCGGGCTTGCCCCACGGGGACACCGGCGGCCGGCCGCCCGACGAGCGGCCCTCGCCGCCGCCGAGCGGATGGTCGATCGGGTTCATCGCGACGCCGCGGACCTTCGGCCGGCGACCCAGCCAGCGGGAGCGCCCCGCCTTGCCGGAGCGGATCAGCTCGTGATCCGCGTTTCCGACCTGGCCCAGCGTCGCGAGGCAGTCACCCCGGACCATCCGGACCTCGGTGCTCGGCATCCGGAGGGTGACCATCTCGCCCTCCCTGGCGATCACCTGGATCGCCGTGCCCGCCGACCGGCCCAGCTGGGCGCCCTTGCCCGGCACGAGCTCGACGGCGTGCACCGTGGTGCCGAGCGGGATCTGCGCGAGCGGCAGGGCGTTGCCGAGCCGCGGCTCGGAGCCCGGGCCGGAGACGATCGTCGTCCCCACCGCGAGACCGCGCGGGTGGAGGATGTACCGCTTCTCGCCGTCGACGTACTGGATCAGCGCGATGCGTGCGGACCGGTTCGGATCGTACTCGATCTCGCGGACCGTGCCGGGAACGCCGTGCTTCTCGCGACGGAAGTCTATTTTCCGGTACAGCCGCTTGTGGCCGCCCCCGCGGCGACGGCTCGTGAGCCGGCCGTGGTGGTTGCGGCCCGACTTCCGGCTCAGGCCCTCGGTGAGAGACTTCTCCGGGGCGGACCGGGTGATCTCCTCGAACTCGGAGACCGATCGGAAGCGGCTGCCGGCCGTGACCGGCCGGAACTTCTTGAGCGCCATCCTACTCTCCCCTGAACACGTCGATCGTCTCGCCTTCGGCCAGCGTCACGACGGCCTTCTTCCAGTCCGGGCGCCGCCCCGTGTGCCTTCCGACCCGACGGTGCTTGCCCATCACGTTCATCGTGTTCACGGACGCGACGTGCACCTCGAACATCGACTCGACGGCCTGCCGGATCTCGATCTTCGTCGCGTCACGCGCCACCTGGAACACGTAGCGCGGCCGGATCGGTCGGTCCTTGTCCTGGTGACGCTTCCGGACCCGGCCCGGGTTGAACTGGAGACGGGAGGTCTCCTCCGTCACGACGGGACGGATCAGGATCTCGTGCGCGGGTCGGCTCATCGCTCCTCCTCGCCCGACAGGGCCGACTCCTCGACGATCACCGTGTCGGACCAGAGGATGTCGTACGCGGAAACCTCTCCCCAGGGCTTCACCATCAGGCCCGGCACGTTCCGGCCTGAGAGGTAGACCTCGCGCTTGAGGCCACCCGTCAGAAGCAGGACGTTCCCGCTCGCCTCGACCGCTTCGAGCAGCTCGATCATCGTCTTCGTGCGCGGCGACTCCAGCGCGAGAGGCTCGACCACGATCACGGATCCCTCCAGGGCCCGCGCGTTGAGCGCGGATCGGATCGCGAGACGCTTCAACCCCTTCGGCACGTCGGAGCGGTAGCTGCGCGGCTGCGGGCCGAACACGACCGCGCCCCCGCGCCACTGCGCCGCGCGGATCGATCCCTGACGCGCCCGGCCCGTTCCCTTCTGCCGCCACGGCTTCCGGCCTCCGCCGCGGACGGTCTGGCGCGTCTTGGTCGAGTGCGTGCCCTGGCGCTGGTTCGCCCGGATGGCTTTGACCACCTGGTGCAGGACCGCCTCGTTGACCGTCCCGTCGAACGGGTCGCCGGGCAGCTCGAAACCGCTCGAGCGCGCCTTCCCCGCCGCCGTGTACGCTTTCGCCTTCATCCCGCTTCTCCCACCGCCCCGCCGGACCGTTCGGCCAGGGGACGCATCCACCGCCCGGTCGATCAGACCGAGCGGATGATCACCACGTTGTTCCGCGCGCCGGGCACCGAGCCGCGCACGAGGATCAGGTTCCGCTCGGGATCGATCTTCTCGATCCGACGGTTCAGCGCCGTGCGCGTCGTGGCACCCATCTGCCCCGACATCTTCCGTCCCTTGATCACGCGCGAGGGGTCCGTGCCGGGCCCGATCGAGCCGGGCTTCCGGAGGATCTTCTTCGCGCCGTGCGAGGCTCGAGAGCCGCCGAAGTTCCAGCGCTTGACCGTGCCCTGGAAACCCCGGCCCTTCGTGTCGCCCGTGATCTTCACGCGCTGCCCCACCTCGAACAGCTCGACCGTGAGCTCCTGACCCGGCTCGTACTCGCGATCCTCGTCGAGTTCGAACTCCGCCAGGACGGCAGGCACGTAGTCGAGGCCGGCGCGGCTGGCATGTCCCGCTTCCGCCTTCCGGACCCGTCGCTCCTTGCGGCGGCCGAAGCCGAGCTGAACCGCCTCGTAGCCGTCGCGCTCCCTGTTCTTCACCTGCATCACCGGGCAGGGACCGACCTCGAGCACCGTGCAACCGACGGCCTCCCCCTGCTCGGTGAAGATCTGGGTCATGCCCAGCTTTCTGCCGATCAATCCGGGCATCGGAGGACTCCTACTGGACCTTGATCTCCACGTCCACGCCGGCCGCAAGATCGAGCTTCGTGAGCGCGTCGATCGTCTGCGGGCGGGTGTCGTAGATGTCGATGAGCCGCTTGTGCGTCTTCAGCTCGAACTGCTCCCGCGACTTCTTGTCCTTGTGCGGGCTTCGCAGGACCGTGAACAGCTGGCGACGCGTCGGCAGCGGAATCGGACCGCTCACGGTCGCTCCCGTCTTCTGGGCCGTCCGGACGATGTCCGCCGCCGTCTGGTCGATCACCACGGGATCGAACGCCCGCAGCCGGATCCGGATCTTCTCCGCCATGATTCCGCCCGTCTCCTACGCGATGATCTCGGTGACGACGCCGGCGCCGACGGTGCGGCCGCCTTCGCGGATCGCGAACCGCAGCTCCCTGTCCATCGCGATCGGCGTGATCAGCTCCACCGTCATGTTCACGTTGTCCCCCGGCATCACCATCTCCACCCCCTCGGGCAGGTGCGCCGTCCCCGTCACGTCCG
>JAWOIN010000036.1:0-19337 GCA_046484665.1 Gemmatimonadota bacterium | reverse complement strand
GATCAGGGCGAGCGGCAGGGTCAGGAGCACCACGAAGGGCGCCGCCAGCGACTCGAACAGGGCGGCCGTCAGCATGTAGATGAGCAGGACCGCGAAGGCGAGCGCGAGGTAGACCTGGGTCTGCTCCTCCTCGCTCCAGCGCCACTCTTCCTCGGTCTCGATCCGGTAGCCGGGCGGCAGCCGCGTCGCCTCGACGACCGCGTCGCGGATCAGGTCCCCGAGCCTGCGCGGCCCGCGGAACTCCCACGCCACGGTCCGCTGGTACTGCTGGTCCTCGCGCACGATCCGCGACAGCACGTCCCGTCGCTCGACCCGTGCGACGTCCGCCAGCAGCACGTCCCCGCCGCCGGATGGCACGCGGAGCCTGTTCATCGCCAGCAGGTCGAACTCCTCGAAGCCCGCGAGCTTCACCTCGAACGGGAGCTCCTCCCCGCCGACGCGCAGCACCTGGAACCTCGGCCGGTCGCCCGGCAGGTTCGCGCTCACGAACCCGAGCAGATCCTCGACCGACAGATCGCGCGCGGCGAGCGCGTTCCGGTCCACGGCCAGCACGTACTCGAACTCCTTGTCGCGCTCGAACCAGCGGCCGCTCGCGTTGGGGTCGACGTCCTGGATCCGGCTGAACCGCCGCAACCGCTGCGCGATGTCCTCGGCGATCTCACGGGCCACGAGGTAGTTGTAGCCGAGGACCTTGAGCGAGTAGTTCGGCGGCGCCCCCCCTCCCCCGTAGAAGCTCGGCCCGAACCCGTACACCTGGACCTCGGGTCCGGAGAACTGGTAGCTGTAGGCGACCATCTGCTCCTTGATCGCCACCGGCACCTGCGTGGTCTCCAGCTCCTTCGGAAACGTGACCCGGATGTTCGCGAACTGGGGGAGCACCACGGTCTCGTAGCGCTCCACCTCCGGCAGTTGCCCGATCCTGGCCTCGAACGCCCGGGCGAGCTCGTCGCTCCGGTCGAGTCCGGCTCCCCGCGGGAAGCTGATGAGGACGTTGATGTACGTGTCCTGGCCGAAGAACGACGCCCAGCGGACGCCGCGCGTGACGTGCTTGTCGAACAGGTGCCAGCTGCCGCCCAGCGCGCCGGCGCAGACCGCGACCACGAGGAACGGGTGGTCGAGCGCGAACCCGAGCAGGATGCGGTATCCCCGGATGTAGATCGGCTC
The DNA here is from genome assembly GCA_046484665.1 of Gemmatimonadota bacterium. Lineage (GTDB taxonomy): Bacteria > Gemmatimonadota > Gemmatimonadetes > Palauibacterales > Palauibacteraceae > Carthagonibacter. Next base: position 18,173 of record JAWOIN010000036.1, on the reverse strand, counting down.
CCGTGACCCGGGGGGCCGGCGGGACGTCCTCCAGGCCCCCGACGTCCCATCCGCCGCGAGCACGTCCTCCTCGGGCCGCACTCCCACCACCCGTCCCCGCCAGTGGTGGATCCGGCTCGCCATGGTCGGGACGAACGTGAACGCCACGAACAGGCTCGCGACGATCGAGAACCCGACCGCGTAGCCGAGCGGCAGGTAGTAGATCCGCAGCTCCCCCTGCAGGAACAGGAACGGCACGAGCACGATGGCCGTGGTCGCGGTGGCGGCGACGATCGGCAGGGCGACCTGCCGCGCCCCGCGCCGGGCCGCCTCCCGGGGGTCGCGCTCGAGGTGGCTGTGCCGCTCCACGTTCTCGAGCACGACGATCCCGTTGTCCACGATCAGCCCGAACCCCCACGCTAACCCGGCCAGCGTGAGGACGTTGAGCGAGAATCCGCCCAGGAAGAGCATGTTGACCGCGATCAGGACGCTGAACGCGATCGTCGCGAACACGACGAGCACCGCCTCGAGCGACCGCAGGAACACCATGAGCACGAGCAGGATCACGACCGCCGAGGCGAAGGCCCGCAGACGGAGATCCGAGAGCTGCTTCCCGATCTCCTCGCTCTCGTCGACGTCGAGCTCGACCCGCACGCCCGGCGGCATCCGGCCCGCGAGCGCGGACACCTCGTCCTTCACGGCCTGCGCCACCCGCACCGCGTTCGTCCCGGACTCGCGGCTCACGATCAGCGAGATCGTCGGCTGCCCGTTGATCCGGTAGTACATCTGCGGCTCCGCGGTCGTCTCCCGGACCGTCCCGAGATCGCGGAGCCGGATCGGCCCGTCCCTCCCACGCTCGATCACGAGCTCCTCGAGCTCCGCGACCCGGTCCACCCGAGTCCGCACGGAGAGGGCGACCTGCCGCCCCTGCAGGACCAGCGAGCCGGGCGCCCGGAGCGTGGAGAGCTCCCGGATCCGGGCCTCGACGTCCGCGGGACGAAGGCCGAGCGCGTCGAGCCGGTCGCGGTCGAGCTCGATCGCGACGACCCGCTCTTCCTGGCCGCGCACGGAGACGGCGGCCACCCCGTCCACCGCCGCGAGCGCCGGCTGGATCTCCTCCTCCGCGACCTGCGCGAGCCGCCCGAACGTGTACGGACCCCGGATCTGCCAGGACAGGAACGGCTGCTGCTCGTCCGAGAACTCGCGGGGCACGTACGGCTGGACGCGGGCGAACACGCCCGGCGGCAGCTCGTCGCGGAGCGCCGAGATCCGCTCGCTCAGGTCGAGGCGCGCGAAGTCCATCCGGACCGTCCGCTCGAACTCGACGTCGATCTCGGCCGTCGAGCCGGTTCCGCGGGAGTCCGCGCTCGAGGTCGAGGTGATCTTCCGCACTCCCCGGACTTGCTGAGCCGTCGCCTCGAGAGGCGAGGTTACGAAGGCCTCGAGCGCCTCCGGCGAGGCGCCTCCCCAGGTCGCGGTCACCGTGAGGCGCGGGTAGTCCACGTCCGGCAGCAGCTCCACCGGGATGAGCCGGAAGCTCCAGGCGCCGAGGGCCACGAGCGCGATGTAGATCGACGCGGTGGCGACCGGGCGGCGGATCGCGAGATCGATCATCGCGCGGGCGGCTCCCGGGCCGGCGAGCCCGCGACCCCGTCGAGCGGTCCGCCCGGCGCGTGTGACCCCACGGACTCGCCCGGCGCGACGGCCAGCGAGTAGACCACCGGCACCACGATCAGGGTCAGGAAGGTCGCCGAGATCAGGCCCCCGATCACGGCCACCGCGAGCGGGGCCCGCAGGTCCGCCCCCGCTCCCCAGCCGGCCGCCAGCGGCAGGAGCCCGAGAACCGTGGTGATCGTCGTCATCAGGATCGGCCGGAGCCGCAGGCGGCCCGCCTCCAGGATCGCGAGGCGCTTCGTCGCTCCCTCGGCCCGCTTCTGGTTGATGAAGTCGACCTTGATGATCGCGTCGTTCACAACGATCCCGATCAGGATCACGAGCCCGATGCCGCTCATCGCGTTGAGCCCGCCGCGGGTCACCCAAAGCGCGAGGACCGCCCCGATCGCGGCGAGCGGGACCGAGACGAGGACGACCAGCGGCTGGACGAGGGACTCGAACTTCGCCGCCATGATGAGGAACACGAGGAACAGCGCGAGGGCGAACGCGAAGCCGAGCGACCGGAAGCTCTCCCGCATCTCCTGGTTCTCGCCGCCCACCCGCACCGAGGTGAGCGGAGGCAACGGAAGGCCGGTCAGCGCCGACTCGACCTCGCGAACCGCCGCGTCGAGCCCTCCCGACCGGACGTCCGCCAGCACGTGCACGGTCCGGGCCTGCTCCTGGCGCCGGATCTCGACCGGCCCGTATCCCTGCCGCACCCGGACGAGCTCACCGATCGGCACCCCCCCGTACGAGAGGCCGAGCACGTCCGACAGCTGGGTCCGCGCCTCCTCCGGGATCGAGACGCGGATGTCGATCTTCTCCGAGAACTCCGTGTACGGCCTCCGGGTCTCGACGCCCCGGAGGAACGCCTCGATCGCGTCCGCCACCTCGGTCACCGACACCCCGTAGCGAACGGCGGCGGCGCGGTCGATCTCGATCTCGAGCTCCGGCTGCGTGAGCTCGAGGTCCAGGCGCACGTCCGTGAGGCGGGGCAGGCCGGCGAGGCGCGCGGCCACGGCCTCCGCCACCGCGATGAGACTGTCCAGGTCCTGGCCCCGGACCTGGACTGCGAGATCCGCGCCCGTGAGCCCGATCGCCCGTCCGAGCGAAGTGCTCCGGCCCGTCTCGATCGCGACCGCCTGGGGGTCCAGCCCCGCCGACGGGAGTCGCGAGCGGAGCGTCTCCACCACCTCCCGGACGGACGGGCCGTGCTCCGCGACGCGCACGTCGAGCGCGGCGCTGTTCAGCCCGGTCAGCTCCCGCGTCGCGAGCTCCGCCTCCCGGGCGCGGCCGACCCGGACGAACACGGCGTCGATCCCTTCGATCCCGAGCAGGATCGACTCGAGGCGCGCCGCCGCATCCGACGTCGCCTCGATCGGCGTGCCCACCGGAAGGTCGAGCTCGACCCGGAAGGCGCCCTCGTCCACCTGCGGCATCAGGCTCCGCGGCAGCGTCGCCCCGGCCAGAACCGCGAGGAGGAGGCTGGCGAGGGCGAGCCCGATGACCGCCCCCCGGTGGTCGAGCGCCCATCGCAGGGAAGCCTCGTAGCGCGCCGCGAACCGCGCGAATCGAAGCTCGAAGCCGTCGAGCAGCGGTCGGAACAGGCGGACCGCGAGCCGTCCGAGTGCGTGGCCGAGGTCCCGGAACGTCTCGGCCACGGAGCCCGCCACGAAGCCGATGGAGCCCCTGACCGCGCGCGGGACGGAGCGGGCGGCCGACGCGACCCGCCGGCCGGCGCGACGAAACCGGCCCGCCGGAGGCGAAGCCTCGGGGGGCGAGTCGCGGTATCCAGAACGCGGAAGCTCGCCCGTCCCCTCCGCGCGTCCCGCCGCGAACCGCGCCGCGAGGACCGGGAGCAGGGTCAGCGCGACGAGGAGCGATGCGAGCAGCGAGAAGGCGACGGCGAGGCTGAGGTCGGCGAACAGGGCCCCGGCGACCCCCTTCACGTAGAGCACGGGACCGAACACGGCGATCGTCGTCAGGGTCGAGGCGGTGATCGCCCCCGCGACCTCGTTCGCCCCGCGGGAGGCGGACTCAACAGGGCCGCGCCCCTCCTCCTGGCGGTGCCGGAACACGTTCTCGAGGACGACGATCGAGTTGTCGACGAGCATCCCGACGCCGAGCGCCAGGCCCCCGAGCGACATCACGTTGAGGCTGACGTCGAACAGGTAGCACAGCGCGAATGCGGCGGCCACCGAGATCGGGATCGCGAGACCGATCGCCACCGGGTAGCGCGGGTCGCGCAGGAAGAGGAACAGGACGAGGAAGGCGAGCACGCCTCCCACGAGCAGGGCCTGGACGACGTTCGAGATCGCGTCCGCGATGAAGTCGGCCTGGCTCGAGGCGACCTCCATCGTGACGCCCGGAAACTCCGACCGGAGCTGGGCGAGCACCTCGTCGACCCTCTCCGCGACCCGGACCGTGTTCGAGCCCGACTCCTTGTAGACGAGGAGCCCGACCGCCGGCGTCGCGTTGAAGCGGGCCAGGGTCTCACGCTCCGCCTCACCCTCCCGGATCGACGCCACGTCGCCCAGGCGCACGAGGCCGCCTCCCTCCGGCCGCGCCACGACGACGTCCGCGAGATCCGCGACGCTCTGGAACTCGCCGAGCGTCCGGAGGCTGTAGCGGAACCGGCCGCGCCGGATCGTCCCGCCCGGGGCGCTGTAGTTCGCGCGGTCGAGCGCGGTCGTCACGTCCCCGACCTTCACGCCGTGCACCTGCAGGCGCCCGGGATCGACCTCCACCTGGACCTCGCGCAGCGGCCCGCCCGTGACCGCCGCCAGCGCGACGCCGTCCAGCTGCTCGAGTCGTCGCTTGAACACCGCCTCCGACAGGTCCCGGAGCTCCGCGAGGTCCGCCCCCGTGAGGGCGAGCGAGAGGATCGGGTCGTTGGTCGGGTCCGCGCTCAGGATCACCGGGCGGTCGGCGCTCTCGGGAAGCGTACCGACCAGGTTGTCCAGCCGCTCGCGCACGTGGAGCATCGCGAACTCCATGTCCGTGCCCCAGTAGAACTGGAGCCGGACGAGCGACTGCCCCTCCCGGGACCGCGAGTCCACCGAGCGCACGCCCGGGACTCGACTGAGCGCCGACTCCACATCCTCCGTCACGAACCGCTCGACCTCCGCGGGGCCGGCGTCGGGATAGCCGGTCCACACGGAGAGCGTCGGAAACGCGACGTCCGGCAGCAGGTCGATCGGCAGCCGCGCGAACGACACGACGCCCACGACGGCGATCGCGACGAAGAGCATCCACGTCGCGACCGGACGCCGGATCGAGAGGTCCGGGATCGTCATGCGCGTCTCCCGCTCACCGGACGTCGGGGGATCCGGCGGGCGCCCACCCCGGAGCCCGCGCCGCGGCCGCCGCGAGCCCGGGACCGACCCGCTGCTCCAGCTCCGCCCAGCGGATCAGGTAGTCGTAGCGCTCCGTGAACAGGGACTGCTCCGCCTGCGTAAGGCGGTCGATCGCCTGCTGGAGGTTGAAGTACTGGATGCTCCCGAGCCGGTACAGCTCGCGCGCCAGGTCCAGCCGCTCCGCGGCGAGCTCGCGGGTGCGGCCGAGCAGCTCGAGGCGACGGCCGCGGCGCTCGAGCTCCCCGGCCAGGTCGCGCACCTCCTTTTCGAGCTGCAGCGACTGGGCCGTGAGGTCGGCGCGCGCCTGGCGCAGCTGTCGGCTCGCCTCCGACGTCTGCCGCTTCCGCGTGAAGCCCTGGAACAGGTTCCAGGAGCCGATGACCTGGAAGCTGGTGCTCGTGTTCGCCGGGTCGAAGTCGAACAGGCTCTCGTCGCGCCCGAGCTGCTTGCCGCGGCCAAGCGAGTACCGGAGGTCGATCGTGGGAAGCCAGGCGGCGCGGGCCGACCACAGGGACGCCGACGCCGCCTTCTCGTCCAGGGCCAGTGCCCGGAGAGCGGGACTCGAGCCGCGCGCCGCCTGCACCAGGGCCGCCGCATCGAGGCCGGCGATCGCGGGAAGCGCCTCCACGTCCCGGAGGCGCACGTCCTCGGCCCGAACCGCGGTCACCTCGGTACCCGCCACGACCTGCAGCGACCGGACGGCCGCCTCGAGCGCGTCCCGCGCGGAGAGCACCCTCAGCTCGGCGTCCCCCGCGTCGATCTCGGCCCCCAGCAGGTCGCTCCGCGAAGCGGCGGCGATCCGGTAGCGCTCCCGGGTCATCTCGAGGTCGACCCGGCGGGCCTCCAGCTGCGCTTCCGCCGCCGCGAGAAGGCGCTGCTGCTTCAGCGCCTCGAAGTAGGAGCGCTTGACGTCCCGGATCACCGTTCGCTCGGCCGACGTGAGCCGCAGCCAGGCCGCCTCCTCCCGCGCCGCCCCGGCCTTCACGTCGGCGATCCGCTCGGGATTCAGGAGGGAGAAACCGAAGCTCAGCGAGGCGCTGCTCGACTTCGAGACGTCCTCGAGCGGCGGGTCGATCGTTGCGGGCGAGCCCTCGGGCGTCAGGAAGGTCACGTTCGTGAAGTCGGTCTGCGACAGCGATGCGCTCGCCCCGACCACGGGAAGGAAGGCGCCCCAGTCCGCCCAGCGCGCCGAGGACGCCGCCGCGGCCGCCGCGTCCGCGGACTCGAGTCCCGGGTTGCGGGCCAGCGCCGTCCGGAGCGCCTCCTCGAGCGTGAGGCCACCTCCCGGCGCGAGCGTCCGTTCCTCCTGGCCGAAGGCGCCTCTCGCGCCGGGGCCCGCCAGGACGGCCGCGAGGAGGACGAGCCCGGCCACCCGGCCCCGGCGGACCCGGCCGCTCGCCCGTCGCGCCGCCTTCACGGCGCCTCTCCCGGCGCTCCCGGCGCTCCCGTCACCAACCGCACCCGGGCGTCGTGCGTGAGCGTCGTGTGCCCGCCCGTGAGCACGATCTCCCCCTCCCGCACCATGTCCGTCTGGTCCGAGGGGACGATCTCGACGGCTTCCTCGTTCTCGAGCCCGGTCGTCACGTAGCGCCACTTCGCGAGGCCGACGTCGGAGCCCTCCGACTCGGGCTCGAACACGAACACGACTTCGCGGCGGCTCCGCTCGACGATCGCCTCCTTCGGAACGGACACCCGGTCCTCGAACAGGGTACCCGCGATCCTCACGGTCGCGTGCATGCCGGGTAGGACCCGGGCCCGCGGGTTGGCGAGCCGGACCGTGGCACGGCCGACGTGGCTGGCGGGATCGACGACGGGATTCACGGAGACCACCTTTCCGGCGAACGTCTCGCCGGGAATCGCCGAGAACCTCACGCTCGCGTCGCGACCCCGCTCGATCGCCGCGATCGCGCTCTCCAGGACCCGGACCTCGACGTCGATCGAGGAGACGTCGACGACGGTCGCGATCGCGTCCCCCTGCCCTGCCCGGGACCCGACGTCCACGCCGAGGTCCGCGACCCGCCCCGCGTACGGGGCGCGGATCTCCGTCTTCGCGAGGTTGTAGCGCGCCTTCTCGACCCGCGCCTCCGCCCCGGCGAGCCCGCTCCGGACGCGGGCCTGACGCCGGCGCTCCTCCCGGACGGAAGCGTCCTCGATCCGATCGTCGCCGAGCGTCAGCTCGAGGTACGTCGCCTGCGCCTGCTCGAGAGCGCCCTCCGCCTCCTTGAGCTCGAGCTCGTACAGGCGCGGGTCGATCCGGGCCACGAGGCCGGCCGCCGCCACGAAATCTCCCTCGCGAACGGGCACGTCCGTCACGGGCCCCGCGACCTCGGCGAGCAGCGGGGCGCGGCGGAGCGCCGCCGCCTGGCCCTCGGCGTTCGCCCAGAGGACGAAGGCGCCCCTCCGGACCGCCGACCCCTCGACCGGCACCGCGACTCCCGTGGCGAAGGCGGAGGCCGCCGCCGTGCTGCGTGCCTCCGCCCGGGCAGAGTCCACGACGGCGCCGCCGTCGCCCGGCGCGCCGGCGGCGGCCGGCTCCTTCTGCTGCAGTCGCCAGAGGACGCCGCCCAGCGCGGCGAGAGCGACGACGAACACGATGACCGTCACGACGTATCGGGACTTCATCAGGCTCCTGCGCCGAACGGGTGAGCGGACGCCGGCCCGGCGCCGCTAGCGAGCCGGCGCGGGCGGGCACTCCGGGGGTGCCCCGGACCAACCATCACATTCTCAACCACACGCTCCGCCCCGGCACAATCGACATCCGCCAGCCGGCCTCCGCTGGCCGCGCGACGGCCGCGCGACGGCGTCCGGAAGTTCGACTCCGCGGGCAGGTCGGGGGTTGCCCCTCCCCGTCAGGCCGGGAGGAAAAAGAAGGCGATTCCGAGCATCACGTAGACCGCGATGAGCTGCACGCCCTCCATCCAGTGCGACTCCCCGTCGAGCGAGACGAGGGCCATGATCCCGACCGACAGCGCCACGGCCACGACCTCGAGGCTCGTGAACCTGAGGTCCATCGGCGAGGGACCCACGAAGAAGCTGATGAACACGAGCAGGGGCGCCACGAACAGGGCGATCTGGATCGACGAGCCGACCGCGATGTTCACCGCGAGGTCCATCTTGTCCTTGAGCGCGACGAGGACCGCGGTCGAGTGCTCGGCGGCGTTGCCGACGAGCGCCACGAGGATCACGCCGACGAAGACCTCGGTCATCCCGAGCTCGTGCGCCGCCAGCTCGAGGCTGCCGACCATCATCTCCGACATGAACCCGACCGCGGCGGCCGACAGCGCGAGGAGGCCGAAGGCGCGCGCCGCGCTTCGCGTCGCTCCCGCCCGGACCTCCGCACCCCGCTTCGTCTCCGCGTGGGCGGCGCCGAGGTAGAGGTGGGCGTGCGTCCGCAGCGTGAACACGAGGCTGAGCACGTAGGTGATCATGAGGACGACCGAGATGTCGAGGCTCAGGTTCCGCTCGAGGAGCACGAAGCCCTCCCCGGCCACCACGTGGAAAATGGCGGGGATCACGAGGCCGATCGCGCTGAGCACGAGCATCGTGGCGCCGAGGCTCGCCGCCGTCCGGTTGAACCGCTGCAGCGGCGGGTTCTTCAGTCCGCCGAGCAGGGCGCTGAGCCCGAAAACGAGCAGGGTGTTGCCGATGATGGAGCCGGTGAGCGACGCCTTCACGACGTCCTGCAGGCCGGCCCGGAGCGCGAGGATCGCGATGATGAGCTCCGCGGCGTTCCCGAACGTCGCGTTCAGCAGTCCGCCGAGGCCGGACCCCACGCGCACCGCGAGCGTCTCGGTGGCACGCCCCATGTAGCCGGCGAGCGGCACGATGGAGAGGGCGGCGAGCAGGAACACCGGCGTGCCCTCGAGTCCCATCCCGTACCTGGCCACCAGGGCCGCGGGGATGAACAGGAGCAGGACGCCCAGGGCGTTGTCGACGGTGAGGAATCGCGCCATTCCGGGCTCCGCGCCGAGTGCGTCGATGCGCCCCGCCGACTCCGGACCGGGTCCGGGGGCCGCCGGGGGACCGGCGGAGGGATCGAGAAAGGCGCCGTCCGGATTCGAACCGGAGTAGGGGGCTTTGCAGGCCCCTGCCTAGCCGCTCGGCCACGGCGCCGGGACGCCCGAGCCGGTCGGACGCGGCTCGTATGGTAAACGAACGCGCGGGCGCGGGAAAGGGGCGTAACGGAGCGCCGCGCGTCGTCCTTGTGCCCCGGTCCGGGCCACGTCCATATTCGCGCGAGCGACGCACCGAACCCGTGCCGGAGCCCTCATGCGACTCTCCTCCGCCCCGTTCCGTCGGCCGATCGTCGCCACGGCGGTCCTGGTCGCCGGGCTCCCGGGAGCGCTGCGGGGCCAGGACGTCGACCGGGACGCCCGCGTTCCGGCGCACGGCGAGATCTGGGTCGAGTTCACGCCGAGCAACGAGCGCTGGCACGAGCAGTTCGCGCTCGACTCCGACCGGGTGGCCGACGGGGCCCGGGAGCCGCTCCTGGCCGGTTTCGACGGTCCGATCGCCGGGCGTCTGTTCCCCGGGCTCGATCCGCTGCTCGCCGACCTCAACCGCGACGCGCTCGCTCTCGGCTGGGACTCCCTCTCCGCCGGAGAGCTCCGCCTCGGCTCCCTGACGATCGGCTCGATCGACCGGGAGATCCGCCGGGTCCCGCTCGGGATCTCGCTCGGGCTGTTCGACCGGATCGCGGTCGACCTCCTCGTCCCGCTCGTCCGGGGCAGGGTCGAACCCTTCTTCGCTTTCGAGCCGACGTCGGCGGACTGGGTCGCGGCGCCGAGCGCCCTTGCGTCGCCGGCCGGCTTCTTCGGTCCGTTCGGCGCGGCCCGCGCCGACCTCGCCTCGCTGATCGCCGGCGGGACGCTCACGCCCGAGCAGGAGGCCGAGGCCCGGGCGCTGCTGGAGAACTCGGAGACGTTCGCGGCGGCGCTCGAGCGGCGGTGGGACGAGGGCGCCCTGCTCCCCGTCGGATCGTCGCCGGCCGGGAGCGATCTGCTGCAGACCTGGGGCGGCTTCGCCGCGGCGTACGAGGGCTTCGGGCTCTCGCTGCCGGAGCTGTCGCTGGCCGGATCCGCGACGGCCGGCGACCTGCAGGCGCTCCTCGGCGCGCCGCCGATCGGCGGAGACACGCTGCGGAAGACGGTGCGCGGCTGGGCGCTCGGCGAGATCGAGGTCGGGCTCCGGGTCAAGCTTATCGACACTTTCGGGCCGGTCCCGGTCGTGGACGAAGAGGACTTCCGACGGACCCGGGAGCCCGACCTCCGCGGTTCCGGGGTCCGATTCCGGACGACGGCGGGCGGCCGCCTGCGGCTTCCCGTCTCGGAGCCCGACGCGGAGCCCTATCTCGTGTCCTCCTCTTTCCTCCAGCAGCCGATCGGCGACGGGCAGACGGACGTCGAGCTCGGCGTCTGGCAGGACGTGCAGGTCGGTCGTCTCTGGTGGCTCGTCGGGAGCCTCCGGTTCGTCTGGCAGCTCGAGGACGAGTTGACCGTGCGGATCGCGGGCCCCGGCGCCCCGTTCGCCTACGCGGCGCAGGAACGGGCCGTGTCGCGCGACCTCGGCGACCGGCTCGAGCTGCGCCTGTCGCCCCGCGTCCGGGTCAACGACGGCCTCTCGCTCGGCATCGAGTACCTGTTCGAGCGCAAGGGGGAGGACATCTACGCGGCGGAGGGGGCGCCCGACCCGGCGCCCCTTTCGCTCGAGACGGAGATGCGGCGCCACCGGTTCGGGATCGGGGCCTGGTACCGCACCACGCCCCGCGTCGCCGCCGGAATCGCCGGCATCCCCGTCGAGATCGCGTTCGTGTGGCAGGCGTCGGTCGCGGGCTCGGGCGGGGCGACCCCCGCCTCCAGCCTGGTGACGGCGGGCCTGCGCGTCCCGATCCGGCCGTTCTGAGGGCGCCCGCCGGGCTCAGCCGCCGCGCCCCGCCAGAAGCTCCTCGGCATGCCGCCGGGAGACCTCGCTCTCGGGGTCGCCGCCCAGCATCCGCGCGATCTCTTCCACCCGGGCGTCCCGGTCGAGCGGCACCACGACGGTCGCCGCCCTTCCGTCCCGCTCGCCCTTCTCCACGAGGAAGTGGGTGACGGCACGGGCGGCGATCTGCGGGAGGTGGGTGATCGCGAAGACCTGGTGCTCCCCCGCCACCTCCGCCAGCCGCTCGGCCACCTGGTGCGCGACCCGGCCACCGATCCCCGCGTCGATCTCGTCGAACACGAGGCTGGGCACGTCGTCCACCCGGGCGAGCACGGTCTTGAGCGCGAGCATGACCCGGCTCATCTCCCCTCCCGACGCGACGCGGGCGAGGGGGCCGGGTTCGAACCCGGGGTTGAGGCTCACGAGGAAGGCGAGGTCCTCCCTCCCGTCCGGGCCGGCCGCCTCGCGGGGCTCGAGCGCCACCCGGAACACGCCGCCCGGCATCCCGAGGTCCGGGAGGAGCCGCGACACCTCCCGCTCGAGCCGGGCCGCCGCCTCCGACCGCGCCCTCGTGAGCTTCGCCGCGCGTCGGTCCAGCTCCCGCGCCGCAGACTCGGCCTCCCGCTCCAGGCGGCGCAGGTCGGCGTCCGAAGTTTCCAGCGCATCCAGCTCCGCCCGGGCACGCCTTCCCTCCTCGATCACGTCCTCGATCGAGCCCCCGTATTTCCGCCGCAGCCGGTACAGAAGGTCCTGCCTCTCCCGCAGCCTCTCGAGGCGCGCCGGGTCGTGTTCGACGGCGGAGTGGTACTCGGAAAGGCGCCGGCCCAGCTCCTCGAGCGTCACCCGCGCGCCCTCGTACAGCTCACGCAGCGTCACCGCTCCCGGGTCGATCCGGAGCAGACCGTCGAGCGCGCGGCCCAGCGAGCCGAGCCGGTCCACGAGGGCCTGCTCGCCGCCGTAGATGGCCTCGTCGAGCTCGCCCGAGAGCGCGAGGAGATCCTCGGAGTGTTCGAGTCGGCGGATCTCCGCGGCGAGGGCTTCCTCCTCGCCCGGCGTCGGCTTCGCCGACCCGATCTCGTCCGCCCGGTGACGGAGCAGGTCGGAACGCTGCCTCGTCTCCGCCGCCCGCCGACTCAGCTCGTCGGCGGCCCGGCGCGCCTCGCGAAGGCTCTCCCACCCGGAGCGGACCCCCGTGGCCAGGTCTCCGGCGCCGGCGTAGGCGTCGAGGATCCGTCGCTGCGGGCCCGGCCGCAGCAGCGCCTGGTGCTCGTGCTGGCCGTGCAGGTCGACCAGGGCGCCGCCGAGCTCGCCGACCAGGGCCGCCGTGGCGGGCGAGCCGTTCACCCACGCCCGGTTCCGCCCCTCCCGCTGCAGCTCCCGGCGGAGGATCAGCCACCCCTCCGAGAGGTCGATCCCGGCCTCGTCGCACCGGTACCGCAGCGCGGGGTCGGGCGGGACCTCGAACACGCCCTCCACGAGGGCGCGATCCTCGCCCGCCCGGATCACGTCCGCGGACGCGCGCTCGCCGACCAGGAGCGACAGCGCCCCGACGAGGATCGACTTTCCCGTCCCGGTCTCGCCGGTGAGCACGTTGAGGCCCGGCCCGAGCTCGAGGCGGACCTCGTCGATCACCGCGTAGTTCCGGACCCGGAGCTCCTTCAGCACGGGAGAGAGTGCTCCATCCGTCTCAAGCGGGCTCCATCACGCGCCGCCGGGGCGCACGTCGCCCCAGCGCAGCTTCTGCCGAAGGACGCGGAAGAAGTTGCTCTCGGGAAACCGCACGAGGCGGGTGGGATGGGGGGAGCGCGACACCCGGACCCGGTCTCCGCGGCAGAGGCTGCCGCCCGGCTGGCCGTCCACGGTGAGCAGAATGCCGTCCGTGTCGCTCGCGATCTCGACCGTGATCGGCGCATCGGCGGGGACGACCACCGGTCGGATCGCCAGAGTGTGCGGACAGATCGGGGTCGCCACCAGGGCGTCCAGCGACGGGACGAGGATCGGCCCTCCAGCGGAGAGGCTGTAGGCGGTCGAGCCCGTGGCCGTGGAGATCACGATCCCGTCGGCGCTGTACTGGCCGATCTCCTCGCGATCGACCCAAACCCGCATCCGGATCAGGCGCGCGAAGCCGCCCTTGTGGACGACGGCGTCGTTCAGGGCGTACTCGCTGCGAGCCGGGAGTCCGCCTGTCGCCTCGTCCGGATCTCCAAACCCGAGGATCTCGACGTCGAGCGCGAGGCGCTTTTCCTCGACGTAGTCCCCGCTCGACCAGCGCTCCAGCGCGACCTCCAGCTCGTCGAACGGCGCCGCGGTGATGAAACCGAGTTGCCCGAGGTTTACGCCGAGGAGCGGCGTGTCGCGCGGACCCGCGAGCCTGGCGCCGCGCAGGAAAGTGCCGTCTCCGCCGAGGGTGAGCAGGAGGTCGAGCCGATCGAGGCTCTCCGCGAGCCGCCCGCCCTCGACGAGGGGCCGCCCGCCCTCGCCCCGGACGTCGCCGAGCTCGTCGGAGACGAACAGCTCCGCGCCGAGCCGCTCCGCGCACTCGCCAAGGCGGCGCAGCGCTTCGTGCAGGGTCGCGTGGCCGGTGTGCCCGAGGACTCCGAGTCGCACGTCAGTGACTCCTCTCGATGATGTATCCGGCGAGGTCGCGCAGCTCCCCGGGCGCCTCGAGGTCGGCGAGCTCCGACTCGGCGGCGCGGACGAGCTCCCGGCTGATGCGCTCCGCGTCCGCGAGGCCGAACAGTCCGGGATAGGTCGCCTTGCGGAGCGCCGCGTCCCGGCCGCTCTCCTTGCCCAGCTCGCTCGTGCTCCCGCGCAGGTCCAGAATATCGTCGATCGCCTGGAAGGCCAGCCCGAGCCTGAGCCCGAACCGCTCGAGCCGGGCGACGAATTCGTCCGCCGCGGCCGCCGCGATCCCGCCCATCGAGACAGCCGCCCCGATCAGGCGGGCCGTCTTTCCCGTGTGGATCTCCTCGAGCTCGCCGCGCTCCACCTCGCGGCCCTCGGCGCGCAGGTCGAGGAGCTGCCCGCCCACCATCCCCCTCGCGCCCGAGGCCTCCGTCAGCGTCACGATCAGGCGGCGCACCGACGCCGCGTCGAGGCCCATCGGGCCCGCGGCGGTCAGGATCGCCTCGATCGCGAGCGGCATCAGGGCCGCGCCGGCGAGGATCGCGGGTGCCACCCCGTAGCGGACGTGCACCGTCGGGCGTCCCCGGCGGAGCACGTCGTCGTCCATGCACGGGAGGTCGTCGTGGACGAGCGAGTAGGCGTGGACGAGCTCGACGCTGCAGGCGAGCTCGGCGATGTGCGGGGAACGGCCGCCGGTGGCCCGATAGGCCGCGACCATGAGGAGGGGCCGGATCCGCTTGCCCGGGCTGAGCACGGCGTACCGTATGGGATCCGCCGCGGCCGGATCCAGGCCGTCCAGCCCGACCTCGAGGAACCGGGCGAGAGCCGCCTCGACCCGCTCACGCCACTCGGCGACGAACACCGGGTCGGCGCGCGACCACGTCAAGATCCCTCCGCCGTCGCCCCGTCCTCGCCCGCGTCGGCCTCGAATCCCGCGATCGAAAGCTCCCCGGCCGCCGACTCGATCAGCTCCTCCACCCGGCCCCGCGCCCGCTCGAGCAGGAGGCCCGCCTCGCGGAGCCGCGCCACCCCGGTCTCGAACAGGGCGAGGGCGTCGTCGAGCTCCAGCTCACGCCGCTCCAGGGCACCCACGATCCCGTCGATCTCCTCCATCAGCGCCTCGAAACCGCGCGTCGAAGGCTCCCCTCGCGTCATCGCTCCTCCTCGACGTTCTCCGGGCCGGTCCCGTCCGACGGGGATCCGGTCCCGCCGTCCGCGGCCGAGCTCGACTCCACGCGCGCCCCGATCCACCCGTCCCGCACCCGCAGCCGGAAGGGCTCGCCGACCCTGAACTCGGACGCCCGGCGCAGCACCCTCCCCCCGGCGTCGAGCGCGACCGCGTAACCGCGCCCGAGCGTGGCGAGCGGGCTCAGGCCCTCGAGCTTCGCGGCCGCGACCGCCGCGCGCGACCGTCGCTCCGACTCGACCCGTGCCCAGGCTCCCCGCAGGCGTTCGGCGAGGCGGCGGGCCCGTTCCTCTCCCCGGCGCGTCCGCTCCCGAAGCCCCTCGACGAGCCCCCCGGCTCGATCCCGCATCGCTGAGCGGAGCGCCGCTTCGTCCGTAGTGACCGCCTCGGCCGCCGCCGAGGGCGTAGCCGCACGGAGGTCCGCCACGAGGTCCGAGATCGTCACGTCAATCTCGTGCCCCACCGCGGAGACGGTCGGAATCGGGGAGGCGGAGATCGCCCGCGCCAGGTGCTCTCCGTTGAACGCCCAGAGGTCCTCCACCGAGCCCCCGCCGCGCGTGAGCACGATGACGTCGCTCGACCCTTCCCGCACCAGGCGGCCGAGCGCCGCGACGATGTCGGCCTCGGCGCCATCACCCTGCACGCGGCAGTCGGAGACGAGGATGCGCGTCCACGGCGCGCGGCGACGGACCACGGAGATCACGTCGCGGAGCGCGGCGCCGGAGCGGGAGGTGACCACGCCCACGGTTCCGGGCACCCGGGGAACGGGCCGCTTGCGGGCCGGATCGAGCAGCCCTTCCTCAGCGAGCCGGCGCCGCAGCCGCTCGAACGCGAGGCGCCACAGGCCCTCGCCGCGCGCCTCCAGCCGCCGGACCACGAACTGGTACTGTCCGCGCTTCTCGTACAGCGTGAGGCTGCCGAACGCGAACACCTCCATCCCCTCGTCGGGCTCGGTGGGAAGGCGCGCCGCGTCGGAGCGCCACATCACGGCGGGCAGCTGCGCCTCGGCGTCTCGAAGGCTGAACCACCGGTTCCCCGTGGCGTGCGGCTTCCAGTTGGCGATCTCCCCCACGACCCAGAAGGGCGCGAACGACTCCTCGAGCAGTCGGCGTACCGCCGCGTTCACGGCCGAAACGGGAACAGCGGTCTCGGGAGACGAGCCGGGCGGTCCGGACGGCCCCGGGGCGCCCGCCGGTCCGGATCCGGCCTCCGGAACCGGCGTGGGCTCCGGCTCGGGGAGATCGGAGCCGCCGAACAGCGGGATCTGCCCTGGCCTCACGGTCGCGCCCCGCGGCTCCCGGCGCCCGCCCCCATCCGGCGGCTCAGCCCGCCCGCGCCATCCGGGCGGCTGCCGTGACCGTGTTGCGGAGCAGCATCGCGATCGTCATCGGGCCGACGCCGCCCGGTACCGGCGTGATCCAGGAGGCCTTCTCCTTCGCCCCTTCGAAGTCCACGTCGCCGACCAGACGGTATCCCTTCTCCGTCGACGGGTCGTCGACCCGGTTCACGCCGACGTCGATCACCACGGCTCCCTCGCGGACCATCTCCCCCGTGACGGACTCGGGCCGTCCGACCGCGACCACGAGGAGGTCGGCGAGCCGGCACACGCCGGCGAGGTCGTGCGAGCGGCTGTGGGCGATTGTGACCGTGGCGTTCGCGTACGGCTCCTTCTGGGAGAGGATCGTCGCCATCGGTCGACCGACGATGTTGGAGCGGCCGACGACGACGGCGTGCCTGCCCGCCGGGTCCCAGCCGATGTGCTTCAGCATCACCTGGACGCCGTGCGGGGTGCACGGCCGGAACGCCCCGGTGTCGCCGGCCGACATCCGGCCGACGTTCACGGGATGGAAGCCGTCGACGTCCTTCCCGGGCAGGATCCGCTCCGTGACCGTCCGCTCGTCCACGTGGTCGGGCAGCGGGAGCTGGACGAGGATCCCGTGGATCGACGGGTCGGCGTTCCAGCGGTCGAGGATCGCGAGGATCTCCGCCTGCGGCGTGTCGGCCGGCAGGCGCTCGTCCACGTTCCGGATGCCGACCTCGGCGCACTTCTTCTCCTTCATCCCCACGTAAACCTTCGACGCGGGATTCTCGCCGACCAGCATCACGGCGAGGCACGGCTCGATCCCCCGCCGCTTCAAGTCGTCCGCCTCCTGCTTGACCTCGGCCCGGACGGAGGCGGCGATCGCGTTCCCATCTATGATCTTCGCGGACATCGGGATCCTCTCAAGTACGGTCGCCCGTCGGCGCCCGGTCGAGCCCGCGTCAACGGGCGAAGTTCACGGCGCGCGTCTCGCGCACCACCACGACCTTGATCTGGCCGGGATACTGCAGTTCTTCCTCGATGCGCCGTGCCGTCTGCTCGCTCAGCTCCGCCATCTCCTCGTCGGTGACCCGCTCCGGCATCACGAGGATCCGGATCTCCCGTCCGGCCTGGATGGCGTAGACCTTGGCGACCCCCGCACAGGAGCGGGCGATCTCTTCGAGCTTCTCGAGCCGCTTCACGTAGTGCTCGAACGACTCGCGGCGCGCTCCGGGGCGGGCGCCCGAGATCGCGTCGGCCGCGGTGACCAGGAAGGACTCCGGATAGCGCGCCGGCTCCTCGCCGTGGTGGGCCCGGATCGCGTTCAGCACCGGGTCCGGCTCGCCCAGCCGCTTGCAGAGCTCGAAGCCGATCTCGACGTGGCTGCCCTCCTGCTCGTGCGTGAGGCCCTTGCCGATGTCGTGCAGCAGGCCCATCCGCTTCGTCATCTCCACGTCCAGCCCCAGCTCGGCGGCCATCGTCGCGGCGAGGAGCGCCACCTCCCGCGCGTGGGCGAGCTGGTTCTGCCCGTACGACGTCCGGAACCGAAGGTTGCCGAGGACGTCCACGAGCTGCGGGCTGAGCCCGTGGAGCCCGAGCTCGTAGAGAACCTGTTCCGCGGCCTCCCGCATCTCGGTCTTCACGTCCTCCGACGCCTTCTCCACGACCTCCTCGATCCGGCCCGGGTGGATCCGGCCGTCGGCGACCAGGCGCTCCATGGCGATCCGCGCCACCTCGCGCCGGATCGGGTCGAAGCTGGAGAGGATCACCGCCTCGGGCGTGTCGTCGACCACAACGTCCACGCCGGTGGCGTGCTCGAAGGACCTGATGTTCCGGCCCTCGCGGCCGATGATCCGGCCCTTCATGTCGTCGCTGGGGAGCGGGACGACGGAGACGGTGATCTCGGAGGAGTGGTCGACGGCCAGTCGCTGGACGGACATTGCGATGATCTTCCGCGCCTCGCGCTCCGCCTCGTGGCGGCTGCGCTCGCGGATCTCCCGTACCGTCTGGGCGGCTTCGGCCTTCGCCTCGTCCTCGAGCTTCGCCACGAGCTCGGCACGGGCCTCCGCCGCGCTGAGGCCGGCGACCTGCTCGAGGCGCGCACGGGCCGCCGCCTTCGCCGCCTCGGCCTCGCGCCGGACCTCCTCGATCGACT
>JAWOIN010000155.1:0-6690 GCA_046484665.1 Gemmatimonadota bacterium | reverse complement strand
GTCGAGCCACGCTCCCAGATACGGCCGCAGCGAGGTCTGGAGGGGGACCCACTGCGGCCGTATCTGGGAGCGGGGCTCGACGTCTACTTCCTGAACGACAGCGGTGACTCGATCCGGGACACCTTCCTCGACGACACGGACATCACGGCCGGCCTGTCGGGTCTGGTCGGGCTCGAGTTCGACTTCGGGCCGCGGTGGCGGGCCTACGGGGAGCTCCGTCAGACCTTCGTAACGGGTGCCACGAACTGGAACCTCGCGGCCGGAGTCGCCTGGCTGCTGTGAGCGGAATGGGGCCGATGTCGGGGAGCGTCCGGGTGGCGGTGCTCGGAGCGGGCGGCGCGTCCCAGGTCGTCCACCTCCCGATCCTGAAGCGGCTGCGGGCCGTCGAGGTGGTCGGGCTCGCCGACGTCCAGAAGCGGAAGGCGCGCACGATCGCCGAGCGGTTCGAAATTCCGCACGTGGCGGAAGACCTCGCCGGCCTCGCGGAACGGACCGAGTTCGATGTGGCGGTCATCTGTCTCCCGAA
This sequence comes from Gemmatimonadota bacterium, assembly GCA_046484665.1. Taxonomy (GTDB): domain Bacteria; phylum Gemmatimonadota; class Gemmatimonadetes; order Palauibacterales; family Palauibacteraceae; genus Carthagonibacter. The sequence continues at coordinate 6,164 of JAWOIN010000155.1, read as the reverse complement.
CTTCGCGCACGAGGAGGCGGTGCTCGAGGCGCTGCGGCTCGGGGCCCACGTCCTCTGCGAGCGTCCGCTCACGGTGACGGCGGAGTCGGCGCGCCGGCTCGTCAAGGCGGCGGACCGCGCGGGAGTCCAGCTGCTCACCGCGAACAACCACCGGTTCCGGTACGACGTCCGCGCCATCCGGCACTTCGTCGAGAACGGGGACCTCGGGCCGATCCGCCACGTACGGGCGTCCTGGCTCAACCGGCGCGCGGCCCGTCCGCGTCGGGGCTGGCGCCGGGAGCGCGACAAGGCGGGAGGCGGCGTGCTGATGGACCTCGGCGCCCTGGCCCTGGACCTCGCGCTCTGGATCCTCGGGTATCCCGAGGTGGAGCGTGTCCTCGCGCGCACGTGGGGACCGCCGGAAGGGGTCGAGGTCGGCGCCTCCGTGCAGCTCACGCTGGCCGCCGGTGGCGCGATCACGACAGAGGTCACCTGGGAGCTCGTGGCCGAACAGGACCATCACCAGGTGTTCGTGATCGGCAGCGAGGGGACGGCGGACTCCGCGCCGTTCCGGATCACGCGGCGTGGAGCGTCGGGCGTCGCGGACGTCACCCCGCCTCTGTCGCGGCCGGCGACCGCGCTCTACCAGGACTCCTATCGTCAGGAGTGGGCGGAGTTCCTGCGCGGCGTGCGGGGCGAGAAGCCGGTCGAGCGTCCCGACGACCAGGTCGCGCTGCTCGAGGTTCTCGAGGCCTGCTACCGGTCCGCCGAGCAAGCGCGAGAGGTCGCGCTCTGACGCGTAGACGCCCGCTCAGCGCCGGCCGCGCGGCGGCCGGTCGCGCCCGCGCCTGCTGAACACGATGCTGCGCTGCGCGCTCCGTCCGCGCCTGTACCCCAGCAGGTGGAAGATCTCGACCACGAGCCACCGGGCGATCCGCCGGTCCACGATGAGCGTGTCCACCCGACGCCGGCTCCGGCGGACCCCCGGGAGCAGGGGGGCGAGCCCGTCGAGGTGGAGTCGGCGCAGCGCCGCCGACACCCGCAGCCAGACGGGCCGGACGGAACGGACGAGTAGGAATCCGTCGTCCCCCAGCTCCTGATACAGGGGCAGGAAGATCCTCCCGTCCTCCGGCGCCGGGATCGGCCCGCCGCGGTCCCTCGCCAGCACCTCTTCCTTCCGGACGCGCTGGAAGTTCGCGTAACCCGGCCGCATGACGAATCCGTCACCGGGCTTGACGCCGTGCCGGGTCCGGACCTCGAACACGCCGGGAAGGTCGGCTCGCGCCCCGGCGAGGAACCGCCGCCGATCCTCGAGGCCTTCGACGTCCGCTGACGCCAGGCAGCCGGACTCGACGAGGGCGAGCCACAGCACCGCCTCGTGATAGTCGACCGACCGGGGGTCGTCGTGCCGGCCCCCCTCGACGCCGACGGTCACCGTTCCGCGCCGGTTGAGGAGGTCGAGCAGGGCGCCCCCGATCTGCTCCTCGATGCCCAGCACCAGGGGGAGCTCCAGCCGCCCGGCGAACGTGCGGTTTCGGATCGTATCGCCGAGCGTGAGGAAGGGGGCGCTGTCCGCGGACGTCGTGTGGAGGTCGAGCACGTAGGCGTCGTCCTCGCGCCCTCCGAGCGCCTCCTCGATCGCGCTCAACAGGCGGAGCTGCTCTTCGTCCTCCGGTGCGTGGAGACGTCCCGCCCTCAGCTCGGCGATCCGGCGTGGCCGCCAGGCGCGATTCAGGTCGTGTCGGAGGAAGCGGACGCCGGCCCGCAGCGCGAGCAGGTTTCCGGCGAGGCCGAGGAACTCGCCGCTCATCGGCGGGCGCGTCTCCTCGAGGGCGGAGAACACCCGTCTCAGCGCGTGCACGCCCGCGGGCTCGTTTCCGTGCAGGCCGCCGATCGCGAGCACCAGGGGGCCCGGCCTACCGCCGCGGTACCGGCCGATCAGACGCCGGCCGGGCGGAGCGGCCGGCCCGGCTTCGTCGAACGGTGGGGCGGGGGCCGCGGACGAGCGCATCACTCCCGGAGCATCTCCTCCAGCAGCTGTCCCGCGATCCGCATGAAGTCGCGCTCGGTGACGATCCCGATCAGGCGGTCATCCTGCACCACCGGCAGGCAGGAGATCCGGTTTCGACGCATCAGGTCGATCGCCTCGAGCGTGCCCGTCTCGCGCCCGACCGTCACCAGGGATCGGGCCATGATCCGGCTGACGGGGATCGGGCCGGACTCCCGTCGCGCCTCGTCGCTGGCAAGGAAGCGGAGCAGCGGACGGTGGGACACGAGACCGATCAGCCGGTGCTCGTTGTCCTCGACCGGGACGTGGTGGATCCGGTGCCAGTCCATGAGGTTGGCGACGAGGTCGAGCGGCTCGTCCTCGGTCACGGTCAGGAGGTCGGTGGACATGTACTGCTCGACCCGCATGTAGCTCGGCTTCCAGCACCCCGCCTCGGAGAGCGTCGCCGGCTTCCACTCGTGGACGGGAAGCCCGTCGGCCTGACGCGCCACGGTGGCCGCCACGAGCGCCGCCATCCTCTCCTCCGGCGACCCCTCTTCCCGCATGCCGGCCAGCGAGGAGAGCAGCCACGCCGATCCCGTCTGCCGTCGCTCCACGCGCTGTGCGATCGTGTCGATGTACCGGCGAATGTCCGCTTCGTCGATCCCCCCCGCCCGGAGTCCGCGCTCGGCGAGCGGCAGCAGGAGCCTCCCGATCAGCTCCTGGGCCGTCAAGGTCCCTCCGCCCAGCCACTCCAGGTGCGCGTCCAGGCCGTGCCGGGCCGCCGCCACGAAGTTCGTGCGCACCGAGTCGAACGAGATCTCGTCCCGGACGTCGGAGAGATCGCTGGCGAGGGCGCTGACCAGGCCGAACCAGAAGGCCGCGTTCGCCACCTCGTCGAGGACGCTCGGGCCCGAGGGGAGAACGCGGTTCTCGATCCGGAGGTGCGCGACCCCGTCCGCGACGCCGTAACAGGGCCGGTTCCACCGGTACACGGTGCTGTTGAACAGCTGGAGGGCCTTGAGGGCCGGGACCCGTCCCGCCGCCAGCGCCTCGAACGGGTCCTCGTCGATCGTCCGTCCGAGCAGGACCTTGAACCGGGAGATGTCCTCGCGGAAGATCTCGAGCACGGACTCGCTCAGCCAGCTCCGCCCGAAGCTGACCCGCGGCAGGACCTCGCGCATCTCCGGGATCGTCTGTCGCGTGTCCACCGACTGCTGGAACACGGCGATCCGCGTCTCGTGCCAGAGGCGGCGGCCGAGCATCAACGGCGAGTTCACCGCGGCGGCGAGGACCGGGCCAGCCACGGCCATCGCAATGTTGTAGAGCTTCGCGAACTCCTCGGGGCCCGACTGGAAGTGGACCTGGAAGCTCGCGTTCGCGGCTTCGAGCATTACGGAGTCGTGCGTGATCCGGATCTCGTCGGTTCCCTTGATCTGGAGCGTGTACGGTCCGCCGCGAAGTCGCGTCAGCGCCTCGTTGAGCAGGAAGTACCGCTTGGCGGGGACCATGTTGTCGAGCGTGAGGTCTGACTTCCGGAGCGTCGGGAGGATCCCGGTGAGGACTACCCGGGCCCCGAGATCCCGCGCCTGGGCGTCGATCGCCGCGAGGACCCCGTGCAGCCGCGTCTCGATCGTGGAGAGACACCCCCCGCCGAACACGAGGGGGCGGAGGTTGCACTCCAGGTTGAAGCGACCGATCTCGGTGGTGACCCGGGGATCATCGAGCCGCTCGAGCAGCTGCGTCGCGATCGGGGCGGGACGCCACTGCTCGTCGACCAGGAACATCTCCTGCTCGAGCCCGATCCTCCGGATGCCCCGCTCGATCCGCTCGCCCGTCAGCAGCGTCTCCAGAGCCCGGACATCGCGGAGCAGCGCCTGCGTGAATACCCGGAGCTCTGCGCGATCGACCTCGAGGTCCGCGTCCTTCTGACCCAAGGGCGCTCTCCTGGGGGCGGGTTCCCGCGATCGACGGAGCCTCCGTCCGCCGTCCTACGGTCCCGACAAGCTCGCCGGGGCCCCCTGCGCGGACAAGTCCGGCGGGAACAGGAGGATCTCGACGTCGCCCGACGGACTCGGCTCCTCGACCGGAAACCGGATCCCCCACTCGGTGGGCGCCCAGGCCAGCGCGAAGCCGTCGCGATGCGGCCTCAGCTCCGCCCCGCCGGGCAGGTAGAGGTCGATCCACGCATCCCGGAGGCCCGCGGCGGGGGCCCTGATCCGAAGCGCGAGCGTGTCACCGCGCGCCTCCAGTTCGAGCCGGGCCTCGTCCCGGGCCATCCACCAGCTCGCGATCGCCGCTCCCGGCGCCACCCACCAGCCGCCGGGCCGCGTCGCCGCGCTGTCGAGCACCTCGCCGACCACGTCGACCCGGTCGGGCGTGCCCGCGATCTGGGTGTGCAGGGAGAGGTATGCGAGGCCGCCGAGCGCCTCGACCTTCCGCATGCCCTCGAGCCAGGCCGACCGCAGGCGGTCCGTCCGCCGGGCGCCGTCCTGGACGAAGACGTTGTAGTCGTCCTTGATCAGCCGCGGCAGGAGCGCCACCGATCCGTCCGGGGTCCGATAGATCTCCGGTGCGGCCGAGCGCGCGTCGTTCACGGCGGCGACGTACCGGCCCCCCGCCCGGCGCCAGGCGCGGAGCGTCGCCTCGTCGAACCGCTCCTCGGGCGGTCGCAGGCCCGTTACCTCCTGGCCGGACCACGCCTCGAGCTCGCGGATGCTCCTTCCGAGCCGGACCTGCTGCTCCTCGAGCGGGAGGCCCGCCGTCGGGGCGTGGTCGGCCGTCTGGCTCGCGACCTCGCCGGCGCCCCGCAGCGAGTCGGCGATCGCCGGGTGATCGAGCGCCATGCGCGAAACCGCGAAGAACGTGCCCCGCGCCTCCCGCTCCCGGAGCAGCCGGGCCAGCGCTGCCGCGTTCTCGAACCCGGTCTCCACGTCCTGGGCGACCAACAGGGCGCCGCGCTTGCCGCCGGGCCAGGTCGAGACCTCCGCGACCGTCGTGCCTGCGGCCCAGCGGACGCCGTTCCGCAGCAGACGGCGGACTCGCTCCACGTCGCGCTCGCCGACCGCCTGCCGCTCGCGGAACCCGAACCAGGCGACGCGCCCTCCCGTGTCGGGCTCGTGGAGGACGGCCGCCGCGTCCGGGATCGGCCCTTCTCCGCGCGGCGCGTTGAGGGCCCAGTCCGACCAATACGGGTGCGGCCCGGGCGTCTGCAGGGCCAGGTGCGGCTCCGGATAGAGCTCGATCCTCCCACCCGGCGGGAGGCCGGGCGAGAGCGGGAGGCCGGCCGGCACGGCCAGGAAGAGCGCCGGCTCGGCGGGGTACTCCGCGAGGTCGAGCGCGCCGGTGAGCGTTCGGAGCGGCTCCCAGCCGCGCCAGCGGCAGGCCCCGTCTCGGGCGGCGGTGGCCCAGCTCAGAACGAGCCCGCCGCCGGACGAGAGGTGCCTGCGGAAGGCCGCGATCTCGGCGTCGGAGAGACAGACGGCCTCGGGCGCGACGAGGAGGGCGCCGGCGGGCAGCGCGGCCACGCCCGCCGCGTCGCGTACCCGTACCGGCCTGCCCGCGGCCTCGATCAGCAGGGCCTCCCAGCGCGACAGGCTCGCGCGGTAGAAGCCGCTGTCCGGGAAGTACCGGGCGCTCGCGGCGCTCTCGAGCAGCGCCACGGCGGGCGCTCCCCCCGCGGACGCGACCGGGCCGGGACCGTCGGGAGGCGGGGGAGGCGGCGCGTCGGTCACGGCCGCCGCGCGTCGCGCGAGGCTCTGCACGTCCACGTTCTCCCACAGCGCCGCCGCCGCGGCGACCACGCCCGCGCCCAGGAAGCCGAGCAGCATGAGCCCGCCCAGCCACTGCGCGGCCGCCCGGGCGCGCGGTACGGGATCCTGCCGGGGGGGCATCGGTCCTCAGCCTTCCGCCGCCTCGCCGCCCGGCGACCGGTGCCGGACGAAGTACCAGCTGTCCGGCGCGCCGTTCGCCTCCGGCGCGGGGCGCCGGGCGCGGCGAAGCTTGTAGGCGACGTAGGTGACCACGCCGAGCGCGATCGTGACGAGGATCGTCACGACGATGATCATGACGAGGAGATCGACGATGCTCATGCGGCAGCCTCCGGGGCACCCGGCACGGGGCTCCGGCGGACCGGGTCCCACTCCATGCCGAATCGGAACAGCTCCTCGATCGCCGCGAACGACTTCGTGACGTCGAG
>JAWOIN010000066.1:0-5399 GCA_046484665.1 Gemmatimonadota bacterium | reverse complement strand
TCAGGGGCCTGGTCGGGGGCGGGGACACCACGTTCGTGTACGAGCCCTCGCCCCCGCCGGCGGACACGGGCGCCGTCGGCGAAGCCGGGGCAGCGGCGCTCGACACGGCCGTGGCGATCGACACGGTCCCGCCGACCCCCGCCCCGGGCCGTGACTTCCCCGCGGCGCCCGTCCCGCCCGCGGTCGCCGATTCCGCGGAGGCCGGTCGCCCGCCCGACTCCGCGGACGGAGAAGACGCCCCTTGAGCGGGGAGCGGGACGCCCGGCGCGGCATCCCTTCCGTGGATCGGCTCCTCCGGACCGGCGCGGCCGGCCCCCTGATCGCGACATGGGGCCGACGGGCGGTCGCCGACGCGCTGCGCGCGGAGCTCGGGGCCCTTCGCGTCGAAGGTGGCGGGGAAGGGGGAGTGACGGAGAGCGACCCGATCCTCGCCCGCGTCGAGTCCCGGCTCGAGACGGAGGGGCGGGGTCGGCTCCGGCGCGTCCTCAACGCCACGGGCGTGGTCCTCCACACGAACCTCGGCCGGGCGCCGCTCTCCACTTCGGCGCTCGAGCGGGTCCGGAGCGTCGCCGGCGGGTACGCGAATCTCGAGTACGACCTCGAGGCCGGCGCCCGCGGTGACCGTTACGCCCACTGCGCCGACCTGGTCCGGGAGCTGACCGGAGCCGAGGACGCGCTCGTCGTGAACAACGCGGCGGCGGCGCTCGTGCTCGCCGTGCACGGGATCGCCCGCGGCCGGAGCGTTCTCGTGGCGCGGGGCGAGCTCGTCGAGATCGGGGGCTCGTTCCGGCTGCCCGAGATCATCCGGGCGGCGGGCGGCCTGCTCGTCGAGGTCGGCACCACGAACCGGACCCGGGTCGGGGACTATCGACGCGCCGCCGGGCCGGACGCCGGCCTGATCCTCAAGGTGCACCCCTCGAACTACCGGATCGAGGGCTTCACCGAGGAGGCGTCGCTCTCCGACCTCGTCGAGCTGGGCCGCGAGCTGGGCGTGCCCGTGGTGCACGACCTGGGCTCGGGCCTCCTGGCGCCGGAGGCCGTGCCGGGACTCCCCGCCGCGCCCACGCCGTCGGACTCGACGGCGGCCGGGGCGGACCTCACGCTCTGGAGCGGGGACAAGCTGCTCGGAGGCCCGCAGGCCGGAGTGCTTCACGGGCGGCGGCGCTGGATCGAGCCGCTCCGGAGGGAGCCGCTCCTGCGCGCCCTCCGGGTCGACAAGATGACGCTCGCGGCGCTCGAGGACACGCTGCTCTGCTGCCGCGACCCGGGGCGCGCCGCGCGCGAAATCCCCGTGCTCGCCCGACTCTCGGAGCCGGCCGACTCGGTGCGGGCGCGGGCGGAGCGCGCCCGTGGCTCGCTCCCGGACGGCGTGCGCTCCCGGGTCCGGATCGTGCCTCTCGCCTCCGTCGTCGGGGCCGGCTCGCTTCCCGCAACGCAGATTCCGTCGGCGGGTTGGCGACTCGACGGACCCGCGGAGCCGCTCGATCGCGCGCTGCGCGCCGGCGAGCCGCCGCTCGTCGGCCGGATCACGGACGACGCCCTGTGTCTCGACTTCCGGACGATCCCGCCCGGGGACGAGCCGGAGGTGGCGCGGCTCGTGGCGGCGGCGCTCGCGGATGACGGGGTGTGGAGGGGTACGGAGGCGTGAGCTTCGACGCGGCCTTCCTCGATCGCGACGGCACGCTCGTCCGCGACCCCGGCTACCTGTCGGACCCGGGCGGGGTCTCCCTGCTGCCGGGCGCGGCGGAAGCGGTCCGCCTCCTCAACGAGCGCGGCATCCTCGCCATCGTCGTCACGAACCAGTCCGGGATCGGCCGGGGGCTCTACGCGGAGGCGGACTTTCTCCGGGTGCAGCGCGAGGTGGAGCTTCAGCTGGCGGCGCGCGGGGCCCGGCTGGACGGGGTCTACCACTGTCCGCACGCCCCGGGGGACCCGCGCTGCGAGTGCCGCAAGCCGGGCACGGAGCTGTTCCGCCTCGCGGCCCGGGAACGAGGCCTCCGGCTCCACCGGTGCCTGTTTCTCGGAGACCGTGCCCGCGACGTCGCGCCGGGTCTCGCGCTCGGCGGGATCGCGGCGCTGGTGGCCTCGGAGGGCGGGGGGTATGATGCACCGACCCCCGACGGCGTCCTGCGGGCACCGGACCTTCTCGCGGCCGTGCGCGCGGCGCTCGAGGCCGAGGCCGAGGTGACGCGTCCCTTCCAGCTCGCGGTCTTCGTCTCCGGTTCCGGCACGAACCTCCAGGCCCTGCTCGACCGGTTCCACGGGCAGGCCGATGCGGGGGTGCGCGTCTCGCGGGTCGTGGCCAGCCGTGCCGGGATCGGGGCGATCGAGAGGGCGCAGGCCTTCGGGGTTCCGTGGGCGATCCTGCCGGCCGGAGCCTCGGAGGCGGATCTCGCGGACGCGATGCTGGCGGAGGTCGAGGCCGCCCGCGCCGACCTCGCGATCCTCGCGGGCTTCCTGCGTCTCGTCCCCGCCGCCGTCGTTCGGGCCCTCCCGGGCCGGATCCTGAACGTGCACCCGGCGCTCCTTCCGGCGTTCGGCGGTCCGGGCATGTACGGGCGGAGAGTGCACGAGGCGGTGCTCGGCTCGGGGGCCCGCGTCAGCGGGGTCACCGTGCACGTCGTCGACGAGCACTACGACCACGGCGCGATCGTGGCGCAGTGGCCGGTGCCGGTGCTCGAGGGCGACGATCCCGAGCGCCTTGCGGCGAGGGTGCTGAAGGTGGAGCATCGCCTGCTTCCGGACGTGGTCGCCGCTCTCGCGGCGGGCGACCTGTCGATCGACATCGAGGGGCGGCCGCGATGGGCGCGCCCCCTGTTCACGGCGGAGCGGTTCCGGACGGACGACCCCGCCTGAGGCCAGGAACGAAATCCATGCGTTACGCGCTGCTCAGCGTGTCGGACAAGTCGGGACTCGTGGAGCTCGGGTCCGCGCTCGTCGAGCGCGGCTGGACGGTGCTCTCGACGGGAGGGACCGCGCGCGTGCTACGCGAGGCCGACGTCCCGGTCACCCCGATCGCGGAATTCACCGGCTTTCCCGAGATCCTGGGCGGGCGCGTGAAGACGCTCCACCCGGCGGTGCACGCGGGTCTCCTCGCCCGCCTCTCGGTGGAGGAGGACGTGCGGGACCTCGAGCGTCAGGACCTCGTGCCGATCGGTCTCGTGGCGGTGAACCTCTATCCGTTCCGCGAGACGGTGGCGCGGGCCGACGCGACGCTGGCGGACGCCCTCGACCAGATCGACATCGGCGGTCCGACCATGCTGCGGGCCGCCGCGAAGAACCACCCGTTCGTGTGGCCGCTGTGCGACCCCGCGGACTACGAGCGCGTCCTCGCGGTGATCGACGGGGAGGAGGACGAGCCCGAGCTCCGTCGCGAGCTCGCGGCGAAGGTGTTCCAGCACACGGCGACCTACGACGCCGCCGTGGCCGGCTACCTCGGCGGCGGTGCGGCCGGCGGTCCGAACGGCGACGACGAGCCGCCGGAGGAGCTCCTGCTGTCCCTCGTTCGGTCGCAGGGGCTCCGCTACGGGGAGAACCCGGACCAGGCGGCCGCGTTCTACCGCGTCGCGTCGCGGGCCCCGGTCGGCATCCCGGCGCTCCGCCAGCTGAACGGGAAGGAGCTCTCCTACAACAACATCCTCGACCTCGACGGGGCGTTCCTGGCGATCGCGCCGTTCCTCGGCGAGGAGAAGGCCGCGTGCGCGATCCTCAAGCACACGACGCCGTGCGGGATCGCGACAGGCCGGTCGGTGGCGGAGGCCTACCGGAAGGCGCTCGCGTGCGATCCGGTGTCGGCGTTCGGCTCCACGGTCGTGTTCTCGCAGCCCGTGACCGAGACGGTCGCCGAGGAGATCGGGAACCTGTTCATCGAGTGCCTGGTGGCGCCGGGATACGCCGCCTCCGCCCTCCGGCTGCTCCAGGAGAAGCAGAACCTGCGGATCCTGGCGCCCGCCGAGGATGCGAAGTTCGGGTCCCGGGTGGGGCAGATCGCGCCCGGCCTCGACCTGCGCGGCGTGCTGGGGGGCGTCCTCGTGCAGGGCTCGCCTCTCCCGGCCCGGCCCTCGGCTCTGCGCGCCTCCGACGACGTCCGGGTGGCCACGGCGCGACAGCCGACGGACGAGGAGTGGGAGGAACTGGCCTTCGCCTGGGCGGCCGTGCAGTCGGTCAAGTCGAACGCGATCCTGCTCGCCCGCGACGGCGCCAGCGTCGGGATCGGGGCCGGGCAGATGAGCCGCGTGGACGCGGTCCAACTCGCCGAGCGCAAGGCGCGGCAGGCAGGACACGCGCTGGAAGGGCTCGCCCTCGCCTCCGACGCGTTCTTCCCGTTCCGGGACGGGATCGACGCGGCGGCGGAGGCCGGTGTGCGGGCCGTGATCCAGCCCGGGGGCTCGAAGCGCGACGACGAGGCGATCGCCGCGGCCGAGGCGCACGGAATGACCATGGTGTTCACGGGCCGGAGGCTGTTCCGGCACTGAGGACGACATCGGGACCGGCACCTTCACGGTGCGGCGATATCAGTAATGCTGCTTGACCGCCCCCCGGCCCGCGACTAGAGTGGCGCGGGCAGAGGCCCGGGCACGCGCCCGGGCCTCGACTTTCGGCACCACGACAAACGGAAGCCGGTGAGAAACGACCATCGTCGAATTCCGCACGTGGCCGCGGCGTCGCTCGTCGCCGTGGCGGCGGTCGCGCTGCTGTCCGGGTGCGGAGGTCCGTTTCCGCAGTCGGCGCTGCACCCGGCGTCGGACTTCGCGACGCGGCTGGACGACCTGTTCCGGGGGATCTTCTTCTGGGCGGTCATCGTCTTCGTACTCGTCGAGGGTGCGCTGCTGGTGGCCGTGTTCCGGTTCCGGGACCGCGAGGGGAAACGACGGCCGGAGGCCGTGCACGGGAACACGATCCTCGAGATCTCGTGGACGCTCGCCCCGGCGATCGTCCTCGTCCTGATCGCGGTGCCGACCTTCCGCACGATCTGGGACGTGGACCGGCCGACCCGCGACCCGGAGGCGCTCCTCGTAGAGGTGATCGGGCACCAGTGGTGGTGGGAGTTCCGCTACCCCGAGTACGGAATCGTCACCGCGAACGAGATGCACGTGCCCGTCGGACGGACGGTGGACGTGCGGCTCACATCGGCCGATGTGATCCACAGCTTCTGGTTCCCGCGCGCGGGCGGGAAGCGTGACGTCCTGCCGGGCCACGAGAACCACCTGTGGTTCGCCATGGACTCGACGGGAGTCTTCCCGGGCCAGTGCGCCGAGTTCTGCGGGCTTTCCCACGCGTTGATGAAGATGGAGCTGGTCGCGTCGACGCCGGAGGCGTTCGCGGAGTGGGTCGAGGTGCAGCAGCGCCCGGCGATCGGAACGGCGGCACTTCCTGCGGCCATCGACGGCACGGTCGGC
>JAWOIN010000060.1:0-9587 GCA_046484665.1 Gemmatimonadota bacterium | reverse complement strand
GCTCGGGCAGGACCGGTACGGCCGCCCGCTCCTTCGTCCGGAACCGCCCGCACGGACCGGGCGGCCGTACCGGTCCTGCCCGAGCGGGGCCCGCCCGTGACCCGCGGTCCGATGGGAGGTGGTGAGAGAGTGGAGAGCGCGATGCAGTTTCCAAAGTGCCTGCGTTGCGATGCGGGGGTCCTCCTGCCTCTGTCCGACTACGGTCGGGACGGGGCGCCGATCCGGTTCAAGGCGTGGGTGTGCTCGAACCCGGAGTGCGGTTTCAACATCCGGATCGACAACGGAGAGATCAGCTTCGGCCGCGGCATCGCGCAGTCCTTCAAGTAGCCGTGCCGTCGCGACGGTGCGCGCCGTGCACGGCATCGAGGCGGGCGGGGGACGCGTGAGCGGGCCGCCTGCCGCCTGGCGCTACGGCGCACGGACGGTGTGGCTCCCGACGGCCTCCGAGATGGCGGAGCTCGACCGGCGGGCGGTCGGGAGCGGGGCCATCCCGGAGCGCGCCCTGATCGAGTGCGCCGGACGGGAGCTGGCGCACCGCGTGCACGCTCACTGGCCGGAGGGGCCGGTCACGGCCCTCGCGGGCAGCGGCCACAACGGAGCCGACGCGCTCGTCGCGCTCCGGGCGCTCCACGCCTGGGGGCGCCCCGTGCGCGCGATCCTAGCAGGGTCGGCGCCTCCCGAGCCGGACGTCCTCGTCGGCTGGGATGTGCCCCTCGAGCCGGCCGAGCGTTTCTTCGACGCGCCGCCCACCGGCGGGGTCCTCGTGGACGGGATTCTCGGGACCGGGATCAGCGGTCCGCCGCGGGAACCGCAGGCACGCCTGATCGAGGCGGCGAATCGGCTCGGGCTCCCGATCGTCGCGGTCGACGGCCCGAGCGGGGCCGACCTCGACACCGGCGCCGTGCCCGGGGCCTGCATCCGCGCCGAGCTCACCGTGGCGCTGGGCTGGCCGAAGCTCGGCCTCCTCCGTTTCCCCGCGCGCGAGCACTGCGGGCGGATCGAGGCGGTCGAGATCGGGTTTCCGCCGTCGGACGCTCCTCTCGGCGCGCGCGCGATCACCGGTCGCTGGGTCGCCGACCTCCTGCCGCGGCGGCCCCCGGACGCGCACAAGGGCCGTGCCGGGTACGTGGCGATCGTCGCGGGGCAGCGGGGCATGGCCGGCGCGGCGGTGCTCGCCGCGCGGGGCGCCGTGCGGGGAGGGGCGGGCATCGTCCGGACGGTCAGCGACCCCGGCAACCGGAGGATCCTCCAGTCGTCCGTCCCCGGGGCCGTGTTCGTGGCCTGGGACGAGGAGGATGTCCTGCAGGAGACGATCGACTGGTGCCACGCCCTGGCCGTCGGGCCCGGGCTCGGACGCGGGCCGGGCCGCCGCGCGCTCGTGGCCGACGTGCTGGAGCGACGAGGCGAGCGGCCGGCGGTCGTGGACGCCGACGGCCTGAGCATCTGGGCCGGGGAGCCCGCCGCCCTCGCGGAGCTCCTGAGGCCGGGCGACGTGCTCACCCCGCACCCGGGTGAGCTCGCGCGGCTGCTCGGCGTGGGGATCGAACGGGTTACCGGCGATCCCCCGGGGATGGCGCGCGTCGCCGCCGACCGGCTCGGCTGCACGGTCGTGCTGAAGGGAGCCCCCACGCTCGTCGCCCGGGGAGAGGACCCTCTCCGGGTCACGACGACCGGCGGGCCGGGGCTGGCGGCGGGGGGCTCGGGCGACGTCCTGACTGGCCTCGTCGCGGCGCTCCTCGCCGGGGGCGCTCGCGGCCCGGACGCCGCCGCGGCCGCGCTGTTCCTCTCGGGCCTCGCCGCCGAGGCCTCCGCCGACCCGGTCGGGCACGCCGCCGCCGACGTGCCGGACCGGCTGCCGGCCCTGCGCCGGGAGGTCCGGGGCCTCTCCGGGACGAGCTCCGGTCCGATCCTGTTCGTCTCCGCCGACCCCTTCGCGCCGGGCGGCGGTCGGGACACGTGATGGGGCGCGGCGGAGTCGACCTCGGTCGGAGAGCCGGTCCGGGCTCGCCGCGCGGCACCGACGGCTCCGGTTTCCCGGTGCTCCCGGCGCGTGCCCTGCCGGTCCTCCTTCTCCTCGCCGTGGCCACCTCCACGCCGGCCGGCGCGCAGCTCGGACCGGGACACTGGGACCCGGACGATCGGGTCCTGGTCGCGGACTTCTCGACCGTGACGGCCCTGGCCCGCTCCTCGGACCGGGTCTACGCGGCGACGACGCGCGGACTCGTGGAGATCCGCGACGTGTTCCGGGCGTGGGAGCCGCCGCTCACGCGCGAGGACGGGTGGCCGGACGCGCCCGTCCCGGCGCTGGCCTTCTCGCGCGCCGACGGCGTCCTGTGGCTCGCCGTGTCCGACGGCCGCCTCCTGGCCCTCGACCCGGGCTCCCGCCGTTGGATCGACGAGATCCCCGTCGACCGGCCGGTGCGGCGGCTGGTTCCCGACGCGTCGCCGGAGGGCGGGCTGCTGCTCGGAACGGATGCGGGCTGGTTCCGGCTCGACCCCTTCTCGCGCCTGCTCGCGCGGGCCTCGCGCGAGCAGGCGGCGGAGGCCGTCGACCGGAACCCGGATCTCCGGGCCCGGCGCGACCTGATCGCGAGCCCGGGGTTCGAGTCGGTCCGCACCTTCCTCGGATCGGGCCCGGACGGACGGAGCTACGACGTGACCGACCTGATCCCGGCCGACGATCCGGCGCGGTTCTGGATCGCCACGGCGGGCGGCGGTCTCGTCCTCTTCGACTCGTTCTCGCGCGACTGGCGCCCCGTCCCCGCGGGCCTTCGCGGCAGGGGCGCGGCCGCCGTCGTCGCCGACGGCGATGCGGTCTGGATAGCCCCGCTCGCCCCGGAGGACGGACGCTACGGGCTCACCCGGGTCGGGCCGGAGCTCGACGACTGGCGGATCGAGAGCGCGCCGGAATTCCCGGGCGCCCCCGATCTCGACGTGCGGGCGCTCCTCCGGCGCGGCGACGTCCTGTGGGCGGCGGGCGCCCGCGGGCTGTTCCGGAGGGACCCGTCGGGTCGCTGGGCGCCCGCCGCCCGGGACCTCGGGATCGGCGACCTGCTTCTCGCTCTCGACGGGGAAGAGGACGGAAGCGGAGAGGCGCTCTGGGTGGGAGGCGAGCGGGGCCTCGTCCGGCTCCGTCCCGGCTCGGAGAGCGCGGAGCGAGTGCTGACGGGCACGCCGGTCGTGGCGGTGCACGCTTCGGACGGCGGCGCCTGGGCGGCCACCCCGCGCGGGCTCGTACGCGTCGGAGCGTCCGGCATCTCCGCGCCGGCGGAGGGTCTGCTCCCGCTTCCCTGCGGGGCGGTCGCCGGAGCGGGGGACACGGTGTGGGCAGGCCTGGACCGCGAGGTGTGGCGCCGGGATCCGGAGGGCGGCTGGGGTCGGGTGGAGGCGATCGGACGACTCGCCGGCCCGGTGACGGCGCTCGCGTTCCGCGACGGCGTGCTCTGGGCGGGCGGGCCCGAGGAGCTGGTGACCTGGGACGCCCGCGGCGGATCGCTGCGCCGCTACACGTTCACGGGCGGGGACCTGCCGATGGGGCCGTTCGGGGAGCGCGGGATCGCGGCGATCCTACCGGTCGGCCGGACGCGGGCGTGGCTCGCGCTCCCGGCCGGCGCGCTCCGCCTCGACACGGATCTCTGAGGCGGAGCCGGGATGTCGACCCGGAGGACGGGACTGGGTGCGGGCGCCGAGTTCCGGCGGATCGAGTCGCTGCTCGCCTCCGCCGGCGCCCCGGTCGGAGACGCCGTGATCGTGGGACCGGGGGATGACGCCGCGGTGATCGCGACGCCCGCCGGTGAACGGCTGGTCCTCAGCTGCGATCTTTCGATCGAAGGCGTCCACTTCCGGCGGGAGTGGCTGTCGTGGGAGGCGATCGGCTGGCGGGCGGCCGCCTCGGCGCTCAGCGACCTCGCTGCGATGGGCGCCCGCCCGCTCGGGGCGCTGCTAGCCCTCGCGATCGCCCCGGAACTCGACGCGGCGGTGTCGGATGCGCTCGCCCGGGGGGTGGGCGACTGCCTGCGGCGGTTCGGCGCGCCGCTGCTCGGCGGGGACCTCGCGCGCTCCCCGGGCCCGGCCTTCCTGGACGTCGTGGTGGCGGGGGCGGCGGCCCGCCCGATCAGGCGGGGGGGCGCCGGAGCCGGCGACGAGCTGTGGGTCACCGGGCGACTGGGCGGTGCGGCGGCGGCCGCCGCCGCCCTCGGTGCGGGGCTCGAGCCGGACCCCCGCGCCCTCCGGTCGTTCGAGCGCCCTTCGCCGCGCCTTCCGGAGATCGCGTGGCTGGCGCCGCGGGCCGAGATCACGGCGGCGATCGACCTCTCGGACGGTCTTGCGGGGGACGCCGGCCACGTGGCGGCCGCTTCGGGCGCCCGGGTCGTGCTCGACGTCGACGCGATTCCCCTCCATCCCGTCCTCGAGGAGTGGCCCGACCGAGAGGCGGCGGTGCGTCTGGCCGTGTCGGGAGGGGAGGACTACGAGCTGCTGCTGGCGGCCGCCCCCGGGGCAATAGAGGCCGTCGCCGCCGCGTTCGCCTCCCGGCTGGGGATCCCCCTCACCCGGCTCGGCCGGGTGGAGGACGGGGAGGGCGTCGCCTGGGTGGACGGGAAGGGCGCGCCTGTCCGTTCGCCCTTCCGCGGATTCGATCACTTCGCCGCGGACGGCCGGGGATCGCCTTGATCCGGTCGGTCTGGTTCGGCCTCGTCACCGTCGCGGCGAGCGCCTGGTTCTCGACGCTCGCGATCGCAGGGGGGCTCTTCCGGGCGCCGCATCGGTGGTACGACCGGGTGCATCGCGGCTGGGCCCGCGCGCTGCTGAGAGCCGCCGGCGTGCGGGTCGAGGTGGTCGGGCTCGAGAACTTCGTCAGCGGCGGGCCGCGGATCCTGGTCGCGAACCACCAGTCCACGTTCGACATCCTCGCCTTGTTCGCAGCCCTGCCGGTCTCGATCCGCTTCGTCGCGAAGCGGGAGCTGGCCCGGATCCCCTTGTTCGCGGGGGCGATGCGCGCAGCGGGGCACGTGTTCATCGACAGAGGGGACCGGCGCCGGTCGGTCGAGGCGATCCGCGCCGCGGAGGACCGGATGCGGCGGGAGGGCTTCAGCCTCGGGCTGTTCCCCGAGGGAACGCGCTCGAGGGACGGCGCGCTGCGGGAGTTCAAGAAGGGAAGCATCGTGCTCGCGATCGAGACGCAGCTGCCGCTCGTCCCCGTCGCGATCGACGGCGGCTGGCGCCTCGTGTCGCGCGGCCGACTGCGGCCCGGCCCGGTCCGGATCCGCATCGCTGATTCCGTCCCGACGGCGGGACGGACGGCCGGGGACCGGGACGAGGTGCTGCGGACCGTGCGGGAAGAGGTCCGTCGCCTCCTCGCGGAGACCCGGCGCGAGGCGGGCGACCCGACGCCGCTCGAACCGCGGTCCGGGGCGTTCCGTGCCCCGGACCCGGAGCGGCCTCTTACTGACGGTCCGGCGTGAAGAAGATCGGGATCCCGCCCTCGGTCGGAGCGATCACCATGTTGTTCTGCCCCTCGGCCACTTCGCCGAGCACCTCGAGGTACCGCCAGTAGAGATAGCGCTGGCCGGAGACGCCGGTCAGACTGGTCGCGATGATGTCCTGCGCGTCCCGGATCCCCTCCGCCTCGGCGCGCTTCTGGTTCGCCTGCTCGCGGACGACCTGGGTCTGGAAACCCTCCGCCTGGACCTGCTGCTCGCGCGCCAGCTTCTGCTCGATCGCCTCGCGCAACGTCGCGGGCGGGACGATCTCGCGGACGAAGAAGTCCGTGATCTGGATGCCGCGCGGGGACATCCGCTCGGCCATCAGCGCCTCGATCCGATCGCCGATCGACGTGCGGTCGCGCGACAGCACGGCCGCCGCCGCGACCTCCGCGACCGCGTCCCGGACGGAGGAGCGGTACGTGTTGTAGACGAAGGTGTGGATCGCCGACGGCTCGCCGATGCTCAGGTACAGGCTGACGACCGAGTCCGGCTCGAGGCGGTAGCGGAACGCCGCGTCGACCTCGATCTGGAGCTGGTCCGAGGTGAGGGCCGTGAGCCGCTCGCTCCCGCCCTCCCGCGGGTACTGGACCTCCCGCGTCGAGTAGTTCGTCCATGAGCGGACGATCGAGTGGTAGAGCCCCTGCCGATAGGGCGTCACGCTCACGGAACCAGTGATCGGGTTCTTGCGGACGGCGACCTCGTACTCGTTCACCCGGTTGAACCCGAAGAACAGGAGGAGGACGAGGGCGAGCGCGAGCAGGACGCCGCCGGCGGTGCCGGCCTTCTGCATCAGATTCCGAAGCATGGGAGTTCCCGGTCTTGGGTGGAAGCCGTCGTCGCCTCGCGCCGCGAAACGGGAGGCACGGACACGTCTTGTCCGGTCGAGTGCGCGAGCCCAATTTGAGTGCTCTGGCGGGCCCGCGGCAACGCGGAGGAGCCCGCGCCGTCCCCGAGTCCCGACAGGCGAGCCAGGCATGTCCGCGATATCCTCGATCCGCGCCCGCGAGATTCTCGATTCCCGGGGGAACCCCACGCTGGAAGCGGACGTGACGCTCGCCGGCGGCGCGCGCGGCCGAGCGGCGGTGCCGAGCGGCGCCTCGACGGGGGCCTACGAGGCGGTGGAGCTTCGCGACGGCGACCCCGGGCGTTACGGTGGGAAGGGCGTGCTCCGGGCGGTCGCTCACGTGAACGGCGAGATCGCGGAATCGCTCGCGGGGGCCGACGCGAGCGACCAGTCGGAGGTCGATCGTCGGCTGATCGAGCTCGACGGCACGCCGAACAAGGCCCGGCTCGGCGCGAACGCCGTCCTCTCGGTGTCGATGGCGGCCGCGCGGGCGGCGGCGGCGGAGAGGGGAGTCCCGCTCTACGTCCACCTCGGCTCGGACGAGGTCCGGACGTTGCCCGTGCCGATGATGAACATCCTCAACGGCGGCGCGCACGCCGACAACAGCGTCGACATCCAGGAGTTCATGGTCGTGCCGGTCGGCGCGAAGACGTTCGCGGAAGGACTCCGCGCCGGGGCCGAGGTGTTCCACGTCCTGAAGAGGCGGCTGAGCGCCGGCGGCTACAGCACGTCGGTCGGCGACGAGGGCGGGGTCGCGCCGGACCTCGGCTCCAACGCCGAGGCCATCGACGTGATCCTCGCCGCGATCGACGCGGCCGGCTACCGGCCCGGCGAGGACGTGGCGCTGGCGCTCGACAGCGCGGCGACGGAGCTGTTCGACCGCGAGTCGGGCCTCTACGTGTTCGCGGGGTCGGGCGAGGGGGCGCGCACCTCCGCCGAGCTCGTGGAGATGTACGAGGACTGGATCGACCGCTACCCCATCGTCTCGATCGAGGACGGGCTCGACGAGGACGACTGGGACGGCTGGCGGCTGCTCACGGAGCGGCTCGGCGACCGGGTCCAGCTCGTGGGGGACGACGTGTTCGTGACCAACGTCGCCCGCCTCCGCCGCGGGATCGAGAACGGGATCGCCAACTCCATCCTGATCAAGCTGAACCAGATCGGGACCGTGAGCGAGACCCTCGAGACGATCGCGACGGCGAAGGGAGCCGGCTACCGGACCGTCATCTCCCACAGGTCCGGGGAGACGGAGGACACGTTCATCGCGGACCTCGCGGTGGCCACGGAAACGGGCCAGATCAAGACCGGCTCCGCCTGCCGCTCCGAGCGCGTCGCGAAGTACAATCGGCTGCTCCGGATCGAGGAGGAGCTCGGCGGTGCGGCCCTCTACCCCGGGAGGGACGCGTATGCGTGAGTCCGTGCGCCGCCTGGGATTCCGCGGGATCCTCGCCTTCCTGTGGACGGCGACAGCCTACTACCTCGTCTTCGGCGGCATGTTCAGCGTGTTCGACGTCCGCGCGATGGAGGAGAGCCGCGAGCAAGCGATCTCGCGGATAGACCGACTCGTGGCCCGAACCGACTCGCTGGTGCACCGGGGGGACAGCCTCGAGGCGGTCCCGGCCGCGATCGAGCGGGTCGCGCGCGAGGAGTTCGGTCTCGTCCGCGACGGCGAGATTCTGGTCCGATTCGTGCCGCCGCGGGTGGCCGGCGGGCCGGAACTTGACGAGTGATGAGGGGTCTTCTACGTTGCCGCACGCGCTGCGGGGTGGAGCAGTCTGGTAGCTCGTCGGGCTCATAACCCGAAGGTCGCGGGTTCGAATCCCGCCCCCGCTACTTCCCGGGCCGGAGGCACCCCCTCCGGCCTCTCGGTTTCGGGTCCCGGATGGGCCTCCCGGGACCGATCGGCGACGGACCCCGGCAGGGTAGCTCAGCCGGCCAGAGCGGGGGACTCATAAGCCCTAGGTCGCGGGTTCGAATCCCGCCCCTGCCACTCACGATCCGGAGGAGCCCCGTCGCGACCCGCGGCGGGGCTCCCGGCGTCTCCGGCCGCCGCCGCGCGCCGCTCCGGCCCGTGGCGCGCGCCGCTCCCGTCGCGGCGGCTCCCGCTCCCTGGCAGCCTCTTCTCGCGATTTCCGCTCTCCGGGTAGCGGAGGCCGACCGTCGAGTCTCCGGTCCCACGAGAGGAGGGAGAGATGAGCGCACGGTTCATCCTCGCGGTCGCAACGGTGGGCTGCGTCATCGTCACGGGAGCCTGGGGCGCCCGCGCCCCGACTGACGATGGAGCGGGGTTGCCTTCCGCCGCGAGCTGCGACTTCGAGATCCACGCGCGGAACAGCGGGTCGACGAACGTCTACCTGGATCTCTACACCAGCAAGGTCTGGCGCTACACCTCCTGGATGAAGGATCTGAAGATGCAGAACGCCCGAGTCGGGCCGGGCGTGACCATCCCCCCGCAGCGCGTCACCGTGAGCTGGGGCTGCAAAGCAAACCTGGGCTGGAGAGTCAATTACCGGAAGGGCGACGGATCGAGCCGGTATTATACCTTCCGTACGGACGAGAACACGCGGGTCAGCAGTTCCTCGGGCCGTCGCGTGCTCGACCTCGGCGACGTGGGGAAGTGGTAGAGCGCACCCTCATTCGGGCGGGCGTCCGAGGCCCGGCACCCGATCTCGGACGCCCGCCGCACAAGCCCCGATCGCCGCGGTTCCGATCCGCCTGACCCGCCAGCACGATCCCGGCGCGTGCCGGCCCGCCGCGGCGAGGGCCGGGTCCGTCGGCCATGCTCCGACCGGACCGCCGGGAGGACGAGTTCCTGCCGGACGTCCCCGCCCGCGCCTCGCCCGTCGGGAACCTGCCACCGCCTCGGTGGTTCACTCAGACAACGGGGACACGATCCCGAGGAGGGGGCGGATGACTTGGATCGGGAGGACGAAGGAGCCTCGCGACGGCGAAATCACGCCGTACGAGGTCTACCTGAACAGGCGGCACTTCATCGGCCGGACGGCGAAGGCAGCGGTCGCGAGCGCGCTCGTCCCGGGACTGCTCGCCGGGTGCGACGTCGCGCCCGGCGGTGCCGAGGTTCGCGAGGGTGCGGTGCCCCGCGCGCGAGGCGGTGCGAACGCGGGTGCGGACCGGCCGCAGGAGGCGCCCGGCGGTCCCTCGCGGGACCGCGACTGGTCGGCCGTCCGCTCCGAGCTCGACGAGCCGCTCAACTCTTGGGACGACCTCACCACCTACAACAACTTCTACGAGTTCGGGAC
>JAWOIN010000073.1:0-95762 GCA_046484665.1 Gemmatimonadota bacterium | reverse complement strand
GTCAACCACTTCTTCAACACGCGCTTCCCCGTCCTCGAGCACCGGACGGTGAACGGCCTCCTGCTCGACGCCTTCGGCTTCGTTCCGGGGCCGGGCGAGGCGCTGGAGGCGGAGGGTGTGCGGATCGAGGTGCTCGAGGCGAGCGAAACCCAGGTCCTTCGGGTCCGCATGACCCGGCACTCCCCGTCCCGGCCGGCCGGCGTCCGCGACGACCGGCCCTAAGGCCCCGCCAGGAACAGGGTCCGGTAGCCCTCGACGAGGGCGTCGCCGAACAGGAAGGCGATGGCGGCGCCGAGAGCGAGGAACACGCCGAACGGGACCTCCTTCTTCGTCTTCAGGCTGACCGGTCCGAAGATGAGGGTTCCCGCGACCGCGCCGAGGAAGATCGTCAGCATCGCTCCGGCCGGCCCGAGGAAAGCCCCCACCATCCCCATCATCTTCATGTCGCCGCCGCCCATCGCGGGTCTCCGGAACGCCCACTCCCCGAGCACGCCCACCGCGAACAGCACCCCGAATCCGAGGACGGCCCCGACCCCGGCCACGAGCGGCGTCGGGTCGCCGGGCAGCAGCGACAGCGCGAGGCCCGCGCCGAGGCCGCCGAGGCTCAGCGCGTCGGGGATCAGGTAGTGCCGCGCGTCGATCAGGGCGATCGCGATCAGCAGGCTGAACAGGATTCCCCCCTGCAGGGCCCGCCACGAGGGCCCGTGGACGAGCGCCAGCCCCAGCCAGATGGCGGCCGTGGCGAGCTCGAGGGCGGGATACGTCCAGGAGATGGGCTCGCGGCAGCCGCGGCACCGACCCCGCAGCAGGAGCCAGCTGAGCACGGGAACGTTGTCGAACCAGGCGATCGGTGCGCCGCAGCGGGGGCAGCGGGAGCGGGGGCGGACCAGGCTCTCCCCGCGCGGCAGCCGCGCGACGGCCACGTTGAGGAACGACCCCACCGCCAGGCCGAGCACCGCGACGTAGGCCAGGAACAGCGGCTCAACGGATCCCGTCACCGTCACCTCCGAATATCCTGTCCATGAGCAGGGCCGCGGCCACGGCCACGTTCAGCGACTCCGCCTCCGGGACCTGCTCGATCGCGACGACCCGCGCGGCGGCCCGCCGCACCGCGTCGGAAATCCCCGCTCCCTCGTTCCCGACCGCGAGCGCCACGGACTCCGGACGCGGCTCTCCGCGCCGAAGCGGCTCGCCGTCCGCGGCCGAGGCCCAGAGCGGGATCCCGCGCTCCGCGAGCCCTGCGATCGCCTCCGCCCGCCCCACGCGGAGCACCGGGAGACGAAGCGAGGAGCCGGCCGCCGCCCGCACCGCCTTCGCGCCCCACGGGTCCGTCGTCCCCTCGAGGCAGAGGACGCCGCCCGCCCCGAGCGCCTCGGCGGTCCGCACCAGCGTCCCGAGGTTCCCGGGGTCCTGCACGCCGTCCAGCACGAGCAGCCGGGTCGACCGCAGATCGTCCCAACCCGGCAGCGGGATCCCGGCAACCACGAGCAGCCCCTGCGGCGTCGCCGTGTCCGCGTACCCGGAGAGCTCCTCGGCCGCGACCCTCTCCGTCCGTGCCGCCGAGCCGCGCAGCCGCTCGACGAGCGGGGCGGCCTCCGGGTCCTTCTCCGCCTCCGCCGTGTAGAGGGCGAGCGCGACCGGGCGGCCCGCGTCGAGGAGGTCGCGGACCACCCGCACGCCCTCGGCGAGGAAGAGCCCCTCCGCGTCCCGGCCCTTGCGGCGCCGGAGCGCCCGGATCCTCTTCTTCTCGTTCAGGCTCGGCACGGTCGCGATCCGATCGGGCCGCGGAGGACGGCCCCCGCAGGGAGAGGCGCTCGGATGGAACCCACCGGTGCGAAGGTCGTCCCCCCCGTCGCGCTGACCGTGGCCGGGAGCGACTCCGGGGGCGGCGCCGGCATCCAGGCCGACCTCAAGACCTTCCACGCGTTCGGCGTGTTCGGGACCTCGGCGATCACCGCGATCACGGTGCAGAACACGCTCGGCGTGAGCGCCGTCCAGACGGTCGACGCGCAGATCGTGTCGGGACAGATCCGGGCCGTCGTGTCCGACCTCCGGCCGCGCTCCTGCAAGTCGGGGATGCTGGCGGAGTCCGCGATCATCGAGGCCGTCGCGGAGGCGCTCGCCGAGTCCGGCATCCCGGCGTACGTGATGGACCCCGTGATGGTCGCGACGAGCGGCGACCTTCTGCTCGCGGACTCCGCGGTCGGAACGCTGCGCGGCGCGCTGCTGCCGCTGGCGACGCTCGTGACTCCGAACCTGCACGAGGCGGCGATCCTGTCGGGGATGCCGATCGACGACGAGGACTCGATGCGGCGGGCGGCCGAGCGGATCCTCGAGGCCGGCCCGGGGGCCGTCCTGCTCAAGGGCGGGCACCTTCGCGGCGAGCTCGTGGTCGACCTCCTCCTCACGCCGTCGGGCGAGCGGACCTGGCGCGTCCCGCGGCTTCCGGGCGGCGACGCGCACGGGACCGGGTGCACTCTCTCCGCCGCGATCGCGGCCGGCCTCGCGCTCGGGCACGACCTCGAGAGCGCGGTCGAGGCGGGTCTCGCCTTCACCCGCCGCGCCCTCGCCTCAGCGCCCGGCCTCGGCTCGGGCGCGACGCCCCTCAATCACTGGGTTCGACCATGAGCCTGCGGTCGGCGGCCGCGACCGCCGCGATCACCAGCTCCTGGAAGGACCGCGCGACGCGCTCCGTCGTCGCGATCACCTCCCCGTGGTCGAGCGGCGCGCCGCCGATCCCCGCGGCGTAGTTCGTCAGGCAGCTCACGCCGAAGCACCGGACTCCGAGCGCCCGCGCCGTGATCAGCTCGTGGACGGTGGACATGCCCACGGCATCCGCGCCGAAGGCGGCGAGCATCCGGATCTCCGCCGGGGTCTCGAAGCTGGGCCCCAGCATCGCGGCGTAGACGCCCTCGCGGAGCGGCACCCCCGTCGCGGCGGACGCCCCGCGCAGCGCCTCGAGGAGCTCCGGGTCCCAGGCGTCCGTAAGGTCCGGGAACCGGGAATCGCCAGGAACCACGGGCCCCTCGAGAGGATTCCGGCCCGTCAGGTTGATGTGGTCGCGGATCGCCATCAGCTCGCCCGGCGCGAACTCCCGGTTCACGGCTCCCGCGGCGTTCGACAGGAAAAGGGCCCGGACGCCGAGCGCGGCGAGCGCCCGGACCGGGAACGCCGCCCGCCAGGCCGGGTGCCCCTCGTAGAGGTGGGCGCGGCCGCGGAGGGCCACCGCCGGAACGCCGCCCAGCCGCCCGAGGACCAGCTCCCCGGCGTGCCCCTCCACCGCGGGCCGAGGGAAGCCGTGAAGCATCGCGTACGGGATCGTGACGGCCTCCTCGAAACGCTCCGCGAGCCCGCCGAGGCCCGAGCCGAGCACCAGCCCGATGCGGGGCCGGAGCCCGCCCGCCCGTCGCAGCGCGACCGCGGCCGCCGACTTCGCCTCGGCCCGGAGATCGGGAATTCCGGGGTGCTCGATCATACGAGGACTCCTGCCAGGGTCGCCGTCATCCACGTCGCCACCGTGCCCCCGAGCATCGCGCGAAGCCCGAGCCGGGAGAGGTCGTGCCGCCGAGACGGAGCGATCCCGCCGATCCCGCCGATCTGAATCGCGATCGACGAGAAGTTCGCGAAGCCCGTGAGGGCGTACGTCGCGATGATCACGGACTTCGGCGACAGCGCGGTCCCGGTCGCCAGTCCGTCCGCCAGCATCTGGAACGCGACGAACTCGTTCGCCACCATCTTCACGCCGAACAGGCTCCCGATCTGCGCGGCGTCCGCGAGCGGCACCCCGATCAGCCACGCCACGGGCGCGAACGCCCAGCCGAGCAGCCGCTCGAGCGTGACCCCCTCCACGCCGACCAGGCCGAGGCCCCACCCGAGCAGCCCGTTGCCGAGCGCGATCAGGGCGAGGAAGGCGATCAGCATCGCCCCCACGTTGAGAGCCAGCCGCATGCCGTCCGCGGCGCCGCCCGCCGCGGCGTCGATCACGTTCACGTGGTCCATCTCCACCGACACGTCCAGCGAGCCGCCGGTCTCCGGGGTCGTCGTCTCGGGGTACAGGAGCTTGCTGACGACGATCCCCGCCGGGGCCGCCATGATGCTCGCGGCGAGCAGGTGGCCGGCGATCGACGGGAACATGCCGGACAGCATCGCCACGTAGGCGGCCATCACCCCTCCGGCCACCGTGGCGAAGCCGCCGGTCATCACGGTGTTCAGCTCGGACATCGTCATCCGCTCGACGAACGGCTTCACGAGGAGCGGGGCCTCCGTCTGTCCGACGAAGATGTTTCCGGTCGCCGACGTGGTCTCCGCGCCGCTGGTTCCGAGCGTCCGCTGCATCAGGCGGGCGACCAGCTTCACGACCCTCTGCATGAAGCCGAGGTAGTAGAGGATCGTCATCAGCGCCGAGAAGAAGATGATCGTCGGCAGCACGCTGAACGCGAAGTTCGCCATCAGGCCGACCGTCCCGGGCCCGTCCGTCACGGGGACGACGGGATGGACCAGGTTCCCGAACACGAACGCGGCGCCGGCGTTCGTGAACCCGATGAGGGCGACGAAGATGTCGTTCACGACCCGGAAGAAGCCCCGTCCCCACTCCGTCTTCAGGACGAGCAGGGCGAACACGAGCTGAAGCCCGAACCCCTTGGCGACGAGCGGCCAGTCCACGGAGCGGCGGTGCGCGGAGAACAGCCAGAGGACGACGAGCAGGACCGCGATCGCGAGCGCCCCGCGGCCGAGCCGCACCAGGAAGGGCTCCCCGATCGCGGCGACGTCCACGATCTGCGAGCGCGACCTATCCTGCGGCGCGGTCTCCGGGGGCGCAGCGGCCTCCGGGGGCACGGCGGTCCGCGGGGGCGCCGCGGCTGGACCGGGCGGGTCGAGCCGCGCCCCGGCGGGAACCGCCGGCCCCGCGTGCCACGCCGGCGGAGCCACCCCGAGGGCCGCCACCGGACCCGGTTCCGCCGCGCGCGCCGCGAGGCCCGAAGGCCCGACCGGCGCGGCGAGGGCCGCGAGCGTCGCGACCGACGCGACGAGCGCGCGACGCGCCCGCGCCCCTCTCACCAGCGGTCCAGGAACCGGAGCTCGTCCTTCGACAGCACCCGGCCCTCCCGTTTCGCGTCCACCAGCTTCCGCCTCTCGAACAGCTTCACGAGCACGACGCCCGCCGCGAAGCCCCCCACGTGGGCCCAGAACGCCACCCCGCCCCCGGCGGTTCCGACGCCGGCGGCCGCCCCCGCCACGAGCTGGAGGAAGAACCAGAGGCCGAGCAGGGCCACCGCAGGCAGCGGGATCACCCGGATGAACACGATGAGGATGACCAGCGTGTGGACCCGGACCCTGGGATAGAGGACCATGTAGGCGCCCATGATGCCGCTGATCGCGCCCGAGGCCCCTACCATGGGGATCCCGCTCCCCGGGTCGGAGACGATCTGCGCGACGGCCGCGAGCGCGCCGCACAGGAGGTAGAACGCGAGATACCTGGCGTGCCCCGTCGAGTCCTCGATGTTGTTCCCGAAGACCCAGAGGAACCACGTGTTCCCGATCAGGTGGAACCAGCCTCCGTGCATGAACATCGAAGTCAGGATGGTCGCCGCGGACGCCCCCCCGATCGTGCAGCGCGCGTCCCCCAGCGGGACCGTCGACCCGGCCGGGATCGCCCCTGATATCTCGCCGGGGATCGCCCCCCAGGCGCAGAGCGACCGCAGGAACGGCTCCCCCGCGCCGGCTCCCTGGACGAGGAGCCAGACGAGGACGTTCGCCGCGATCAGGAGGACCGTGACGAAGGGGAACAGCTCGGTCGGGTTCTCGTCCCTGAGCGGGAACATGGACCGCACGGTAGACGGGGCGTCGAGGGCGCGCAATACGGCGCGGGGCCCGGGACCCCCCTGCCGTTCTGACACGAATCTCCGCTCCGCCGTGCCAGAATAGCGGAAATCGGCCGACCTGCGGGGCTCATCCGCGGCACATCGCTTGCACCGTGCCGCTGCATCGGAGCGTACGACCCGGCCTCCCGCCCGTCGCGGCGAACGAGCCCCGGGCGGGAAACGGAAAGGAACGGCGAATGAGCAAGGTCATCGGAATCGATCTCGGGACCACGAACTCCGTGGTGGCCGTCATGGAGGGCGGGGACCCCGTCGTGATCCCGAACGCGGAGGGGGCGCGGACGACGCCCTCCGTCGTCGCGCACACGAAGGACGGGGAGCGCCTCGTCGGACAGGTCGCGAAGCGGCAGGCCGTCACGAACCCGGCGAACACGGTCTTCTCGATCAAGCGGTTCATGGGCCGGAAGTGCTCCGAGGTCGAGAGCGAGCGGAAGCTCGTCCCGTACGAGATCGAGTGCGACACGCAGGATCGCGTCCAGGTGAACGTGCCGCACGCGCGCAAGACCTTCACGCCGCCCGAGATCTCGGCGATGGTCCTGCAGAAGATGAAGCAGACGGCCGAGGACTACCTGGGGTCGGAGGTGAAGCAGGCGGTGATCACGGTTCCCGCCTACTTCAACGACGCGCAGCGACAGGCGACGAAGGACGCCGGCAGGATCGCCGGACTCGACGTCCTCCGGATCATCAACGAACCGACGGCCGCCGCGCTCGCCTACGGCCTCGACAAGAAGGCGGACGAGAAGATCGCGGTGTTCGACCTCGGGGGCGGCACCTACGACATCTCGATCCTCGAGCTCGGCGACGGGGTGTTCGAGGTGAAGGCCACGAACGGCGACACGCATCTCGGCGGCGACGACTTCGACCAGAAGGTCATCGACTGGCTGGTCGCGGAATTCAAGAAGGACCAGGGAATCGACCTCTCGAAGGACCCGATGGCCCTGCAGCGCCTCAAGGAGGCCGCGGAGAAGGCGAAGTGCGAGCTCTCCACGGTCACCCAGACCGACATCAACCTGCCGTTCATCACGGCGGACCAGAGCGGGCCGAAGCATCTCCACCTCACCCTTTCCCGCGCGAAGCTCGAGCAGCTCGTCGACGACCTCGTCAAGCGGACGATCGAGCCGATGCGGAAGGCGCTGGACGACGCGGGGATGAAGCCGGCCGACGTGGACGAGGTGATCCTCGTCGGCGGATCGACCCGGATCCCGAAGATCCAGGAGGTGGTGCGCGAGTTCTTCGGGAAGGAGCCCCACAAGGGCGTGAACCCGGACGAGGTCGTGGGCATCGGGGCGGCGATCCAGGGCGGCGTGCTCGCGGGAGACGTGAAGGATGTGCTGCTCCTCGACGTCACCCCGCTGTCGCTGGGAATCGAGACCCTGGGCGGCGTGATGACGACCCTGATCTCGCGGAACACGACGATCCCGACTAAGAAGAGCGAGACGTTCTCGACCGCCGAGGACATGCAGCCGACGGTCGACATCCACGTGCTCCAGGGCGAGCGCCCGATGGCGCAGGACAACAAGACGATCGGCCGTTTCCAGCTCACGGGCATCCCGCCGGCGCCGCGCGGCATCCCGCAGATCGAGGTCACCTTCGACATCGACGCGAACGGGATCCTGCACGTGAGCGCCAAGGACCGCGCCACGGGCAAGGAGCAGAAGATCCGGATCGAGGCGTCGTCCGGCCTGAACGACAAGGACATCGAGCGCATGGTCAAGGACGCCGAGTCGCACGCCTCGGAGGACCGGGAGCGGCGGGAGAAGGCGGAGTCGCGGAACCGGCTCGACTCCCTGATCTACCAGACGGAGAAGAACGTCAAGGAGGACTGGAAGGACTCCCTGGACGACGCCGCGAAGGGAGAGATCGAGGCGGCGCTCGAGCGCGGACGCCAGGCCCTCAAGCAGGGCGACCACGCCGAGATCCAGGCGGCCGCCGAGGTGATCCAGCAGGCCGTGCAGTCCGCGGCCCAGCAGATCTACGCGAAGGCCGGGATGGGAGCGCAGCCGGGCGGAGCCGGGGAGGAAGCGGGCTTCGGAGGGGAGGCCGGCGAGGAGTCGGCGGCGGCCGGCGGCGTCGAGGACGACGTGGTCGAGGCCGACTACGAGATCGTCGAGGAGCCCGAGAAGAAGTGACCCGCGGGCTCCACCCCGCACCTGTCACGAGCGAGCGGCGCCTCCCGGAGGCGCCGCTTCGCCTTCCGGGCAACGGACGTCCGGGCCGGGGCATCCAACCTCCGGACTCGACCCCTCCCCGCCGCGCCGCGGAACCCGGGCGCGGTCGGGGCCATATCAGAGAACGGACGCCGACGGGTCCGGTCGGGGCAGCCGCCCGCGACGGGACCCGCAGGACCGCACGCGAAGGACGATCATGACCGATCCGCTGAGAGCCAAGCTGAACCTCATCCTCACCGCCCTCGTCGCGTTCGGGATCGGGCTCGGGATCGCCGCCCGGTTCGACCTGACGCCGCACTCGCTCGCCGGCGTCGCGAACCCGCCCCTGCGGCTGGAGACTTCGGGCCCGTCGACCGCAGCGCCGCAGGCGGCGCCGGCGGGCGGATTCGCCGACATCGCCGACCGCATCACGCCGGCCGTGGTGACGATCTTCGTCTACCGCGACGTCCCCGCCCACGGTCGGACCCAGCTTCCCCCGCAGTTCGACCGCTTCATGCCCGAGCCGCCGTCGGTGGTCCGGGGAAGCGGCTCGGGGTTCGTGATCAGCGAGGACGGCTACATCATCACGAACAACCACGTGGTGGAGAACGCCAGCCGGATCGAGGTCGAGCTCAACGACCGCAGGATGTTCCGGGACGTCCGGCTCGTGGGCGGGGACGCGACGACGGACGTGGCGCTGCTCAGGGTCGAGGCGGACGGCCTCACCGCCGCCCCGCTCGGCCGCAGCGCGACCGCCCGCGTCGGCGACTGGGTGCTCGCCGTGGGAAGCCCGGGCTTCTCCCCCTCGCGCGACCCGCTGACCACGACCGTGACGGCGGGGATCATCAGCGCGAAGGGCCGCAGCATCGGGATCATCGGACAGGAAATGGCCCGGCGGCTCGGGACCAACATGGCGATCGAGGACTTCATCCAGACCGACGCCGCGATCAACCCGGGCAACTCCGGCGGACCGCTCGTGAACGTGAACGGCGAGGTGATCGGCGTGAACGCGGCGATCGCCTCCCGCACCGGGACGAACGAGGGCTACGGGTTCGCGGTGCCGATCGACCTCGTCCGCGAGGTCGTCGAGGACCTGGTCGAGCACGGAACGGTCCGCCGGGCGCTGCTCGGCGTCTCCATCAACCCCGTGGACGACCCGATCGCGAGGGACTACGGGCTCCCGAGGGTGTCCGGCGCGCAGGTGATGGGCGTCTCGGAGGGCAGCGCGGCCGCCCGGGCGGGCTTCGAGGTGGGCGACGTGATCGTCTCCGTGGACGGCGCCGACGTCGAGTCCGTGAACGACCTCCAGCGGAAGATCCGGAGCTACGAGCCCGGCGAGCGGGTGTCGGTCCAGGTGATCCGCTACGGCCGCGATCGGAAGACGCTCCAGGTGACGCTCGACGAGGCGGAGTCGACGGAGCAGCTCGCGCAGGCCGGCGGGACGGCGCGCGCCGCGATGGACCCGCTCGGGATCCGCGTGGAGGAGCTCGACGCGCGGGCGCGCCGGGCACTCGACCTCCCGGACGGCGTTTCCGGGGTCCTGATCGTCGACATGGATGAGGCCGGGCCGTTCGTGGCGCGCTGGAGCCTGATCTCGCGGAGCGAGAACGCCGTGATCCTCAGCGTGAACCGGAAGGCCGTCGAGTCTGTGGGACAGTATCAGAGAGCGCTCGGCGAAGCGAAGCCGGGCGACGTGGTCAGCCTCATGGTCTGGGACCCACAGGCCGGGACCCGGGTGCCGCTGAGCGTCCCGCTGCAGGCGAGCCTGCGCTGAAGCGGACCACGACCGCAGGCCGCCGCGGGCGCCGCCGGCCGGGTCGTCGCGACGGGCGGGTCGCCCCCGGGGCGGCGGGCGCGTTGGCCCGTCGGCGGAACGGTGGTTAGAATGTGCCCGCCCGGGACCGCCGGGCGCCCGCGAAAGTGGCGGAACCGGTAGACGCGCCAGCCTTAGGAGCTGGTGGCCGAAAGGCCGTGGGGGTTCGAGTCCCCCCTTTCGCATCCCGCCGGCGCCGGGATCCACCCTCGAACTTGAGAATCCGTTGATGGCCATCGATACATCGAGTCGCAAGGAATCGGACGGAGTTCAGGTCGCGGTGGAGGTCGGAGACGGCTGGTCGCGGCGCCTCACGATCACGGTCGCGCCGGAACGGGTCACGCGGGCCCGGTCGAAGGAGCGTGAACGGCTCGCGAAGTCCATCCGGCTGAAGGGCTTCCGCAAGGGAAAGGTGCCCCCCTCGGTGGTCGAACAGCGGTTCGGTTCCGACCTCGACGCGTTCGTCACCGAGCGGCTGATCGAAACGGCCTACCGCGAGGCCGTCGACCAGGAGGAGCTCCACCCGGCCGGCGCGGCGAGCATCTCCAACGTCCAGTACGCCCCGGGCGAGCGGCTCATCTTCCAGGCGGAGGTGGAGATCGTGCCGTCCGTGGAGCTCGCCCGCGTGGGAGGGTTCCGCCTGACTCGCCGGGTGGAGCCGGTGACGGACGAGGAGGTCCGCGAGATCCTCGACCGGATCCGGGCGGAGCACGCGGAGTGGGTCCCCGCCGACCGTCGACCCGCCGAAGGCGATCGGGTGGCGGTCCGCGTCGCGCCGCTCGGGGAGGGCGAGGCGGAGCCGAGCGCCGCGGCCAAGGCGTACCACTTTCTCCTCGGCGACCGGCAGGCCCTGCCGGACGTCGAGAAGGCGATCGCCACGCTGGCGACCGGTGAGTCGGGGACCTTCCTCGTGGAGTTTCCCGCCGAGAAGGAGGGGGCCGAGTCAGAGCGGCGAAGGCTCCACATCACGCTCGACGGCGTGGAGGAGCGCGCGCTGCCTGAGCTCGACGACGATCTCGCCGCGAAGGCCACCGGCGGCGACCGCCGGACGGTGACGGAGATGGAGGAGGCGATCCGGGCCGATCTCGCCCGTCACCACGAGGCGGAAGCGGAGGGCCGCCTGCGAGGCCAGCTGCTCGAGGCCCTGATGGAGGCGAACCCCTTCTCGCTTCCCGGCTCGCTGGTCGACCGCTACCTGGACGGGATGCTGCGCGCGCCGGAGGACGCGGACCGCGAGGAGCTCCGCCAGGCGAAGGAGTCGCTGCGCCCGCACGCCGAGCGGCAGATCAAGGAGGAGCTGATCCTGGACCGCCTGATCGAACGCGAGGCGCTCGAGCCGGGAGAGGACGAGGTCGCCGCGAAGGTGGCGGAGCACGCCGAGCGCAGGGGCCTGTCTCCGACGGCCCTCCGGCGAAAGCTCGAGAAGGAGGACCAGCTCGCGTCGCTTCGCAGGAATCTTGCAGTGGAAAAGGCGTTCGAGTACCTGAAGTCCCGATCCGAGATCGAGTGATCCGGCCCGGAACCCGACCCCGGCGGAGGGTATCAGGATCGGAGCGGGCTGGACGCGCCACCGGAGAACGGATGCAATGACCATCTACGCCCCGTACGTCATCGAGCGCTCGAGCCGCGGAGAGCGCAGCTACGACATCTTCTCCCGGCTGCTGATGGACCGGATCGTGTTCCTCGGGACGCCGATCAGCGACGACGTGGCGAACGTCGTGATCGCGCAGCTGCTGTTCCTCCAGGCCGAGAACGCCGAGCGCGACATCAACATCTACATCAACAGTCCGGGCGGGAGCGTCTACGCCGGTCTCGCGATCTACGACACGATCCAGTACATGTCCGCGCCCGTGGCGACGATCTGCATGGGAATGGCCGCGTCGATGGGCGCCTTCCTCCTCGCCGCCGGCGCGCCCGGCAAGCGGTCGGCGCTGCCGAACTCCCGGATCATGATCCACCAGCCGTCCGGCGGCTCCCAGGGGACGGCGTCGGACATCGAGATCCAGGCCCGCGAGGTGCTGTTCGCCCGCGGGCGGCTCAACGAGCTGATGGCGAAGCACACGGGACAGTCGGTCGAGCGGGTGGCGGAGGACGTGGACCGGGACCGCTACATGTCCCCGGGCGAGGCGAAGGACTACGGCATCATCGATCGGATCATCGAGCCGACCGGGCGGCCTCACGTGGTGCCGTCGGCGTCGCCGAAGCCGACCGAGCCCGTGGCCGTCCCGGACGACGGCTCCTGAGGCGTCAGGCGAGGGAGAGGAGAGGCGCATGGCCGGCGACAAGCACCTCCGCTGCTCGTTCTGCGGGAAGTCCAAGGACAGCGTAAAGAAGTTCATCTCGGGGCCGAACGTCTACATCTGCAACGAGTGCATCTCGCTCTGCAACGAGATCCTCGCGGAGGAGGAGGACCGGGAGGCGGCCGCCGAGATCGCCGAGGTCCTCAGCCCCGCGGAGATCAAGGAGGTGCTCGACGAGTACGTGGTCGGCCAGGAGCAGGCGAAGAAGAGCCTCGCGGTGGCGGTCTACAACCACTACAAGCGGATCAACCACCGCAGCCTGATCGACGACGTCGAGATCGAGAAGTCGAACATCCTCCTGCTCGGTCCCACCGGCGTGGGAAAGACGCTGCTCGCCCAGACGCTGGCCCGGATGCTCCAGGTCCCGTTCACGATCGCCGACGCCACGACGCTCACCGAGGCGGGCTACGTCGGCGAGGACGTCGAGAACATCCTGGTCCGACTCCTCCAGGCGGGCGACTACAACATCGCCGAGTGCGAGCGCGGCATCGTCTACGTGGACGAGATCGACAAGATCGCCCGGAAGAGCGAGAACCCGTCGATCACGCGCGACGTGAGCGGAGAGGGCGTGCAGCAGGCGCTGCTCAAGATCCTGGAGGGGACGGTCGCCTCGGTCCCGCCGCAGGGCGGGCGCAAGCATCCCCAGCAGGAGTACATCCAGATCGACACCCGCAACATCCTGTTCATCTGCGGCGGTGCCTTCGACGGGCTCGAGGAGATCGTCGAGAGCCGGCGGGGCAAGCGCCAGATCGGCTTCGGCGACGAGGTCGGCGGCCCGAAGCTCGCGGACAAGGATCCGCTCAAGCATGTCGAACCCGAAGACCTCCTGCGTTACGGGCTCATTCCCGAGCTCGTGGGTCGGCTGCCCGTGATCGTGACGCTCCACGAGCTGGACGAGGGGGCGATGGTGGAGATCCTCCAGCGCCCCAAGAACGCGCTCGTGAAGCAGTACCAGAAGATGTTCGAGCTCGAGGGCGTGGGCCTCACGTTCGATCCCAGGGCCCTCACGGCGATCGCGCAGAAGACGATCGTGCGCGGGACGGGGGCGCGCGGCCTGCGAGCCGTGCTCGAGCAGGTGATGCTCGAGATCATGTTCCAGCTGCCGTCGCGCGACGACGTCCGCGAGGTCGTGATCACGCGCGAGGCGATCGAGGAGGGTGCCGAGCCGCTCCTCGTCCTCGAGCCGGAGACGCAGCGGCGCGAGGCCTGAGCGCCGGCGCCCGTCGCCCTCCGTGCCCCCGGTCCGCATCAGGACGGTGGAGTTCGCCGGGGCGATCGGCCGGCCCGGGCAGCCCCCGCCCGACCGCCTGCCCGAGGTGGCCGTCGCCGGGCGCTCCAACGTCGGCAAGTCGAGCCTCATCAACGCCCTCGTCGGTCGAAAGAGCCTCGCGCGCGTCTCGGGCACGCCGGGGAAGACGCGCGAGATCAACTTCTACCGGATCGACGACCGCTTCTTCCTGGTGGACCTTCCGGGGTACGGCTACGCGCGGGCGCCCGAAAGCCTCCGCGACGCATGGCAGGCGCTGATGGCCGATTACCTCGCGCGGAACGAGCGGCTCGAGGGCCTGATCCTGCTCCTGGACGCCCGCCGCGGGGTGATGGAAGTCGATCGCCAGTTGCTCGGGTACGTGACCGGGGGACAGATTCCGGTGCTGTTCGTCCTCACCAAGATCGACAAGCTCAACCGCGCGGGCCGGACTCGGGCCGTGCAGGAAGTCCGGCTCGAGCTGGGGCTTCCGGAGGACCAGGTCCTCGCCACGTCGGCGAGGACCGGAGAGGGCGTCGCCACTCTCGTGGGGAGTCTCTACGCCTTCGTCGACGCGAGATCGGGAGGAGACGAGTGAACGGAGACGACCGGACGGACGCCCCGCGACGGTCCCCCCGTCGCTCCGCTCGCCGGATCCGGAGGGCCTTCGGCGCATTCGCACTGCTCGCCGCGGGCTCGGCCTGCGGCGGTCCCGGATCGGGAGAGGTCCCGGTCGGAGCCCGCCCCGCAGCCGCGCAGCAGGACGGCTGGTCGGCGGAGCTGGAGGTGTCCGACGGCCGGCCGCTCCCGCCGGCGGGGTTCGGAACGCTCTCCCAGGACGACATCACGGTCCCGCTCGACTCGGAGACGCTCCTGATCAAGGTGGTGCCGCTGTCCGAGTGGGTGATCCGCCTCACGGCCCCGGACACGTACCGGCGCCTGAGCGGATACAAGGTGAGCCGCGGCGAGGAGATTCTCCGCACCGCCCGGCGCGCCGGAGAGAGGGAGTGGCCGCTCGTGATGCTCGTCACGTTCTTCACGCGCGCCTACCAGGACAGCTACGAGCCCCACGATCTCCAGGTCCGGAACCAGAGCTTCATCTACCGCCCGGTCGACATCCTTCCCGTGACGCCCGAGTTCACGCGAAACCAGCTCCGCCAGCAGGAAGTCCAGATGGCCCTGTACATCTTCGAGGCCGGGATCGACCTGGACCTTCCGCTCGGGCTCGTCTACCAGGACGCGGAGAGCACGAGGTGGTCGGGGATTCGCTCGCGGCTCGACCAGGAGCTGGCGCTCGTGCGGTCGCGGGCCGGCGCGGAGCGGTGACGGGTCACGACTCGATTCCGAACTCCTTGATCTTGCGGTAGAGGGTCCGCTCACCGATCCCGAGCCGCTCCGCGGCCTTCCGCCGGTTGCCACCGACGTCCCGGAGCGCGATCGCGATCGCCTCCCGCTCCACGTCCGACATCGTGGTTTCGGCGGTCATCGGGATCGCCGCGCCTCCGGCTTCCTGGGCACCGTCGTGCGGCGCCGGACCTCGGATCCGCTCCTCGACCCACTCCCCTCCCCGCAGCTCGATCGCGGGACGGTCCGTCCCCGGCGACGCCGGCGCGGGCACCGTTCCCGCGCTCGTGTACCGGGACCGGAAGCGCTCGAACTCCGATCGCAGGTCCTCCAGATCGATCTTCATCTCGACCAGGGTGCGGAAGAGGAACTCCATCTGCGGAAGCCGCACGGCGGGCGCCGCCGCACCGTCGGCTTCCACGCCGACCGGAAGGGCGCCGATCGAGCGCATCGGAAGCAGGGCGCGACCGCTGGACGAGCGGATCTCGGGCGGGATGTCGGCGGCCCGGATCACGGCACCCGGCGCGAGCACGACCATCGACTCCACGAGGTTCCGGAGCTCGCGGACGTTGCCCGGCCACTCGTAGTCGAGGAGGATCTTCATGGCCTCCGCGTCGAGCCCCTTGAACTCGCGATCGTGCTCGAGGCTGAACTCGGTGATGAACCGGCGCACGAGCACCGCGATGTCGGACTTCCGCTCGCGCAGCGCCGGCATGTCGAGGTGGAGGACGTTGAGGCGGTAATAGAGGTCGCGCCGGAATGCCCCCTCCTGCACGGCGTCACGCAGGTTCCGGTTGGTGGCGGCGATCACCCGCACGTTCACCTCGATTTCGACGTCGCCGCCCACGCGCATGAACCGCTGGGTCTCGAGGACGCGGAGCAGGCGGGTCTGGAGAGACGGGGGCATCTCTCCGATCTCGTCGAGGAACAGGGTGCCCGCGTCCGCCAGCTCGAACAACCCCCGTCGACGCGACGTGGCGCCCGTGAACGCCCCCTTCTCGTGGCCGAACAGCTCGGACTCGAGGAGCGACTCCGGCATCGCCGCGCAGTTGACGGCGATGAACGGACGGGCACGGCGCGGAGAGAGGCGGTGGATCCCCCGGGCGGCCAGCTCCTTGCCGGTCCCGCTCTCCCCCGTGATCAGCACCGTCGAGTTGACGGGGGCCAGCATGTGGATCCGCTCGAGCACTTCGCGGATGCCCTCCGTGCGTCCGACGATCCCGGTGCTGAGCTGCAGCTCGTAGCGGTCCACCTGCTGCGTCAGCGCGACCTGGATCTCCTCGGGCTCGGGCGGGCCGCCGATGACCTCGTCGTACACCGCGCTGCCGGGTGCCGCGCGCACGTCCTCGAGCTGCTCCGGCGCGACCACGGCGATGACCGGCGGTCTTGGGATCAGGCCGTCGACGGAGCGCAGCAGCGCCGCCGTGCGGTCCGACGCCAGGTCGCCCGTGATGACGAGGGCGACCGTCTCCTCGCCGTCGAGCTTCGGGTCGACGTGGTCCGCCGAGGGGACCATGACCGTCGCGTGGCCGTCGGCCTCCGCCGCCTTCCGGACGGCGAAGGCCGTGGCCACGTTCCGATCGTCGATGAGCACGAGCGCCATGGAATCCCTCAGTCGTGTCGCGCGGCGTCGCCGCGGAGCAGCTCGACCGCGTGCGGAACCACCTCGGCGATCACCGCGAGCCCCTCCGCGACCGCCGAGGGGCTGCCCGGGAGATTCACGATCAGCGTCCGGCCGCGGACCGCCGCGAGGCCCCGTCCGATGGCGGCGAAGGCCGTCCGGGAGCGACCGGCCGCACGGAGCGCCTCCGCGAGGCCCGGCACCTCGCGCTCCGCGACGGCCCGCGTCGCTTCCGGGGTGACGTCGCGAGCGGTGAGACCCGTGCCTCCCGTGGTGATCAACAGGTCGCACAGATCCCGGTCGCACCAGTCCAGCAGCGCCGATGAGATCGGCACGGTCTCGTCCGGCACGCTGGCGCGCGCCGCGGTCCGCCAGCCGGCGGCGTCCACCCACTCGGCGATCCGGCCGCCCGACACGTCCTCCCTCTCGCCGGCCGACACGCTGTCCGAGACCGTCAGGATCCCGACCCTGATCGACCCTCCCTCAGTCACGCGGCGGCCTCACTTGCGGACCGATCCCTCCCGGTAGAACGGCATCCGCTCCACCCTCGCGTCCAGGTCCCTGCCCCGGATCCTGACCTGGACGGCCTCGCCCTCCTCCGCATCCGGCGGCAGGTAGGCCGTGCCGATCCCCGCGTCCAGCGTGGGACTCAGCGTCCCGGACCGCACCGGGCCCACGACTTCGCCGCGGAATACCACGTCATACCCGGGGCGGGGGAAGCCCCGCTCCGCGAGGCGGAATCCCCGGAGCCGGCGACGAAGTCCCTCCTTCTTCTGGCGCTGCAGGGCGGCCTTTCCGAGGAAGTCCTCCTTCCCCAGCTTCACGAGCCACCCGAGTCCCGCCTCGAGCGGGCTCGTGCCGTCGTCGATGTCGTTCCCGTAAAGGGCGTATCCCATCTCGAGGCGCAGCGAGTCCCGCGCCCCGAGGCCGGCCGGGACGATCCCGTGCGGCTCGCCCGCTCCGAGCAGCGAGCCCCACAGGGCGACCGTCCGTTCGGCCGGGACGTAGAGCTCGAACCCGTCCTCGCCGGTGTAGCCGGTGCGGCTGATCACGCCCGGGATGCCCGCCACCAGTCCCTGGTCGAACTCGTAGAAGCCGATCCGCTCGAGGTCGATCGACGCGAGCGGGGCCAGGATCTCCTGCGCCCTCGGCCCCTGGAGCGCGATCAGGCCGATCGCGTCGCTCTCGTCCCGCAGCTCCACGTCGAACCGGGGCGACAGCGCGCTCAGGTGCTCCCAGTCCTTCGCGAGGTTGGCCGCGTTGACGACGAGACGGAAGCGCTGCTCCCCGAGCCGGTAGACGATCAGGTCGTCGACGATTCCGCCGTCCTCCCGGCAGAACACGCTGTACTGGGCCTGGCCCTCGGAAAGCCGGGCGGGATCGTTGCTCGTCGCCCACGACACGAAGGCGAGCGCCTCGGGCCCGGTGACGAGGAACTCCCCCATGTGGCAGACGTCGAACAGGCCGGCGGCGCGGCGGACCGCCTCGTGCTCGGCCCGGATCCCGGACGGGTACTGGACGGGCATCTCGAATCCGGCGAACGGCACCATCTTCGCGCCGAAACGGACGTGCTCGTCGTGCAGCGGCGTATGCGCAAGGTCGCTCATCAGTGGGACCTCTCGGTTCTCGGGTCGGCCTTCCCCCGTCGGAACGGGGAAGTCACAGGATGTACCGTCGAAGATCGTCGTCCTCGACGATCCGGGCCAGCCGGGCCCGGACCGCCTCGCCGTCGAGCCGGATCTTCTCGCCTGCCCCCTCCTCGGGCAGTCCATACATCACGTCGTCGAGCAGCGTCGTCAGCACCGTGTGCAGGCGCCGCGCTCCTATGTTCTCGACCCGCCGATTCACCTCCGCGGCGATCCGGGCCACCTCTTCGATCGCGTCCCGCGTGAACTCGAGGGTCGCTCCCTCGGTGGCGACCAGGGCCTGGTATTGCGTGATGAGGGCGTTCTCGGGCTCGAGCAGGATCCGCACGAAGTCGCCCTCGTCGAGACTGTCGAGCTCGACCCGGATCGGGAACCGTCCCTGCAGCTCCGGGATGAGGTCCGACGGCTTGCTGACGTGGAAGGCCCCCGCCGCGATGAACAGCACGTGGTCCGTGCGCACGAGCCCGTACTTCGTCTGCACGGTCGAGCCCTCGACGACCGGAAGCAGGTCCCTCTGCACTCCCTCGCGGGAGACGTCGGGACCGACCGGTCCGCCCCTCGAGGCGATCTTGTCGATCTCGTCCAGGAAGACGATCCCCATCGTCTCGGCGCGCTCGACGGCATCCTCGACCACCTCGTCCATGTCGACGAGCCGGTCGAGCTCCTCCGACAGCAGGATCCGGCGCGCCTCCGCCACCGTGACCCGTCGGCGCCGCATCCGCTTCGGAAAGATGTCCTGCAGCATCTCCGACAGGTTCCAGTCGAGCCCTTCCGCCCCGACGGCGCCCACGTCCAGCGCCGGGACGGAGCTCTCCGTGACGTCGACCTCGACCTCGCGAGCGTCGAGACTTCCGTCGCGCAGGAGGCCGCGGAGCTTCTCCCGCGTCCGCAGGAGCCGAGCCTCCCCCGGGTCCTCCGACCGCGGCGCCACCTCGGTACCGGCCTGCCCGACCACGAAGGTCCGCGGCTCGCCGTCGGCGTCCATTCCCTCGCCGGCGCCCTCGGGGGCCGGCGGCGGGAGCAGGAGGCCGAGCAGGCGCTCCTCCACCCGTCCGGCCGCCGTGTCCCTGCACTCCTCCTCCCTCTCCGTGCGGACCAGGTTCACGGCCACGTCGACGAGGTCCCGGACGAGGGACTCGACGTCCCGGCCGACGTACCCGACCTCCGTGAACTTGGAGGCCTCCACCTTGACGAACGGAGCTCCCGCGAGCCGCGCGAGCCGCCGCGCGATCTCCGTCTTTCCGACCCCCGTGGGACCGATCATGACGATGTTGTTCGGAAGGATCTCGTTCCGGAGGTCCCCGGGCACGTTCTGGCGGCGCCAGCGGTTGCGGAGCGCGATCGCCACCGCCCGTTTCGCGGCGTCCTGTCCGATGATGTAGCGGTCCAGCTCTGCCACCACCTGGCGGGGGGTGAGCGACGCGAACGCCGCGGCCCCGGGCCGTGCGGCCGCCTCGCCTCCGTTCGTCATGATGCCGCCGGCCCCTCGATCTCGAGGACCGTGGTGTACGCGTTCGTGTACACGCAGATCTCGGCCGCGATCTTGAGCGCTTCCTCGACGACCCGCGGGGCCGGGAGCCCGGAGTGCGCGACGAGCGCCCGCGCGGCGGCGAGCGCATACGAGCCGCCGGAACCGACCGCGAGAATCCCGTCGTCGGGCTCGATGACCTCCCCGTTGCCGGACACGAGTAGACTCCGCTCCCGGTCGGCCACCACGAGGACCGCCTCGAGTCGCCGCAGGTAGCGGTCGCTCCGCCAGTCCTTCGCGAGCTCGACCGCCGCCCGCGTCAGGCTGGCCGGGTGCCGCTCGAGCTGGGACTCGAACTTCTCGAACAGGGTGAGGGCGTCGGCGACGCCGCCCGCGAACCCGGCGAGGATCGCGCCTCCCTTCATCCGACGGACCTTCTGGGCGCGCGCCTTCACGACGGCATCCTGCATCGTGACCTGGCCGTCGCCGCCGATCGCGGTGCGTCCGTCCCGACGGACGCAGACGATCGTGGTTCCGTGCATGCTCGCTCCTCCGGGAGCCATGTCCGCACTCCTTGCTCCTGCGGTCCCGCCGCTCGACCCGGACCGCCGGGACGACGGAGTCAGTCCGCCGGCGGTTCGGCCCGCGGGTGCGCGCGCCGATAAGTCTCGAGCAGGCGCTCGCGGGACGTGTGCGTGTACACCCTGGTCGTCGAGAGGCTCGCGTGCCCCAGCAGCTCCTTCACGGCCATCAGGTCGGCGCCGGCGTCGAGCAGGTGCGTGGCGAAGCTGTGCCGGAGCGAGTGCGTGGACATTCCCTCGCCCTCCGCCGCCTCGCTCAGCCAGGCGGCCACGACCCTCTGGATCTGCCGCCGCGACAGACGGGCTCCGCTCTCCGTCGTGAACAGCGGATCTCCCCTGCCCTGCGCCACTCCCCGCCCTTCGGCGCCCGGAGCGCCGGCGGCCGGCCGCTCGCCGATCCAGACCGCGAGGGCCGCGGCGGCCCGCGAGCCCACGGGCACGATCCTCTCCCTGTTCCCCTTACCCCGGACCCGCACCCGGCGCTCCGCCAGGTCCAGGTCGGCACGGTCCAGCCCGTGGAGCTCGGAGAGGCGGAGGCCGGAGGAGTACAGGAGCTCGAGGATCGCGCGGTTCCGGAGCCGACGGGAGCGGACCGCCGGCGCGCCTCCCTCGCTCCCCTCCGCGTCGGCGCCCACCGCGTCGAACAGGCGCTCGACCTGAAGACGGGTGAGCCAGGCGGGGAGCGGCCGGCCGCTCTTCGGCGTCCGGATCCCTCGCGCCGCGTTGCCCGCGGTCCGCCCGGTTCGATGCAGGAACCGGAACAGGGCCCGCGCGGCCGAGAGCTTCCGGCCGAGCGTCGTCGTCGCCAGCCCGCGCGCCCGGAGGGAGCCCAGCCAGGAGCGGAGGTCGAGACGGTCGATCTCGGACCACGACCAGCTCCCGCCCCGGTGCCCGTCGAGGAACGCGGCCAGGTCGGCGAGGTCCCTCCGATACGCCTCCACCGTGTGCGGCGAGAGCCGGCGCTCCCGTTCCACGTAGCGGAGGAAGGCCTCCAGCTCGGGTCGG
Organism: Gemmatimonadota bacterium; assembly: GCA_046484665.1. Taxonomy (GTDB): domain Bacteria; phylum Gemmatimonadota; class Gemmatimonadetes; order Palauibacterales; family Palauibacteraceae; genus Carthagonibacter. Next base: position 74,712 of record JAWOIN010000073.1, on the reverse strand, counting down.
CCCGGCTCCCGTTCCCCGCTCAAGGGACCGGCGACTCGACCAGTCCGCCGGGTAGGGGCCGCGGCTCGCGCCCCACCCCGACGCACCAGGCCCGGATCGCGGCGAGAGCGCGCGCGCCCTGGATGGAGCGCCGCGCCCGGCGGCCGCGCGTCCGGCCTGGCGGCGGCTCCAGCAGGCCGAAGTTCGCGTTCATCGGCTGGAAGTGCTCCGGATCCGCTTCGCGCAGGTAGCGGAACAGCCCGCCCAGCATCGTCTCCTCCGGCGGGATCGCGGGCGGCAGCCCCCGGATCAGGCGATCGAGATTCAGCGCCGCGACCAGCCCGCTCGCGACCGATTCCGTGTATCCCTCGACGCCCGTCAGCTGCCCCGCGAAGATGAGCTCCGGCTCGTCGGGAACGCCGCCGTGCGGCGCGAGCCGCCCGGGGAAGTTCAGGTACGAGTTCCGGTGGATCGACCCCCAGCGCAGGAACTCGGCGTCCTCGAGTCCGGGAATCAGCCGGAACACGCGGTCCTGCTCCCCGACCCGGAGCCGGGTCTGGAAGCCGACCAGGTTCCACATCCGGCCCCCGCGGTCCTCCATCCTCAGCTGGACCACGGCGTGGGGCCTCCGACCCGAGCGCGGGTCGCGCAGGCCCACGGGCCGCATCGGGCCGTGCCGGAGCGTGTCGCGTCCCCGCCGGGCCATCACCTCGATCGGAAGGCAGGCCTCGAAGTACGGAACGGACTCCCAGTCGTGGCCCTCGTACACCTCCGCCCCGAGCAAGGCGTCGACGAACGCCTCGTATCGCTCCTCGTCCATCGGGCAGTTGAGGTAGTCGTCCGCCCCCTTTCCGTACCGGGAAGCCCGGAACGCGAGGTCCACGCGGATGGACTCTCCCGACACGATCGGTGCGATCGCGTCGAAGAAGGCGAGGTGCCTCTCGCCGAAGCGATCGCGGATCGACGACGACAGCGCGTCGGACGTGAGCGGGCCCGTCGCGACGACCGCCGGGCCGCGGGGAAGCTTCTCGACCTCCTCCTCCCGCACCTCGATCCGGGGGTGGGCCCGCACGCGCCGCGTGACCTCCGCCGAGAACAGGTCCCGGTCCACCGCGAGCGCCGAGCCGGCCGGGACGCGGGTCGCATCCGCGACCTCGAGCAGCATGCAGCCGAGCGTCCGCATCTCGGCCTTGAGGAGCCCGTGCGGCGTGTCCAGCGCCTCCGACTTGAACGAGTTCGTACACACCACCTCGGCGAGATCCCCCGTCCGGTGGGCCGGAGTCCCCCGGGAGGGGCGCATCTCGAACAGCAGCACGTCGTGGCCGAGCTCTGCCAGCTGCCAGGCGGCCTCCGCGCCGGCGAGTCCGCCGCCGACGACCGGGACGCGGCGCCCGCTCATCCGGCGCCGGTCCCGCCGCCCCGCGCGCGACTCCGCCTCCCGCGCCGGCTCCCGCCGCGCGCCTGCCTCTCGGCCAGGAGCGCGAGCGCCCGGTCGAGGGTCACCGCGTCCGCCGCCTCGCCCTTGGGAAGCGAGGCGTTCGTCTTCCCGTGTCGGACATAGGGCCCGTATCGGCCCTCGAGCAGCTCGACCGGCTCGCCGTCGGCGGGGTGCGCGCCGAGCGCGCGCAGGACCTTCGGAGCCGAGCGCCGCCGACCGGCCTTCGGTCTCGCCAGCAGCGCGAGCGCCCGATCGAGGTCGACCGTGAGGACGTCGTCGCCCTTCTCGAGCGAGCGGAACTCGCCCTCGTGCACGACGTAGGCCCCGTACCGACCGAGCCCCGCCTTCACCTCGCCCCCCTTCTCGGGGTGCGCGCCGAGCGTGCGCGGCAGCCCCAGGAGGCCGAGCGCCGCCTCGAGCGTGACGTCCCCGACCTCCATGCCCTTCGGAAGCGAGGCTCGCTTCGGCTTCGTCCCCTCGTCGCGCAGCTCGCCGAGCTGCACGTACGGTCCGTAGCGGCCGACCAGCAGGAGCACGGGCTCCCCGGTCTCGGGGTCCCGCCCCAGCGGCTCGTCGGCCTTCTCCTTCGCGTCGAGCAGGGCCTCGGCCTTCTCCGGCGTCAGGTCCGCAGGCGCGAGGTCTGCGGGGAGCGTGACGCGGAGCGGCTCCCCGTTCGCCTCCACTTCGAGGAAGGGGCCGTACCGCCCGATTCGGACTACCGGCCGCAGGTCTTCGAACTCGGAGAGCGTCGACGCCTCGCGGGGGTCGATCGCCTCCTCCCGATCGGACAGTCGCTTCTCGAACCCGTCGGGGCCGCGATAGAACTTCTCCAGAAACTCCCGCCACTCCACGTCGCCGTCGGCGATCCGGTCGAGGTCGGCCTCCATCCGGGAGGTGAACCCGATGTCCACGAGGTCCTCGAAGTGCTGCTCCAGCATCCGCGTCACGGCGAAGGCGAGAAAGGTCGGGACGAGCTGCTTGTTCCGGATCTCCACGTAGCCGCGCTCGATGATCGTCGCGATGGTCGGCGCGTAGGTGCTCGGACGCCCGATTCCGTCGTCCTCGAGCGCCTTGATCAGCGCCGCCTCGTTGTACCGGGCCGGCGGGCGCGTCTCGTGTGCCACCGCCCGGAGCTCGCGACGCTCGAGCACATCGCCCTCCTCCATCGCCGGGAGGTACTCCTCGCGGTCGTCGAGCGCCGCCTCCGGGTCGTCCGCGCCCTCCACGTAGACCCGCAGGAAGCCTGGAAAGAGAGTGGTCTTCCCGGTCGCCTGAAAGCGGCCGCCGTTCGCCCCGATCGTCGCGACCACGCTCCGCTTGCGGGCGTCCGCCATCTGGGTCGCCATCGTGCGCTTCCAGATCAGGTCGTAGAGCGCCGCTTCCCGGCCGGAAAGTCCCAGCTCCTCGGCGGTCCGCATCGCGCTCCCCGCCGGACGGATCGCCTCGTGCGCTTCCTGTGCGCCCTTCGACTGCGTCCCGAAGTTCCGGGGGCCGCCGCTCAGGTACTCCTCGCCGTACAGCGCTCGCACCCGGTCCCGCGCCCCACCGATCGCCTGCCCCGAGAGCCGGATCGAGTCGGTCCGCATGTACGTGATGTGCCCCGCCTCGTAGAGCCGCTGCGCGACCTTCATCGTGTCGCGCGCGGTCAGTCCGAGCTTCCGGTTCGCCTCCTGTTGCAGGGTCGAGGTCCGGAACGGCGCGTAAGGCGACTGCTTGAAGTCCCGCGCCTGGACCGCCTCGACGCGGAACGGCTCGTCGGCGAGCTTCTCGACCAGCCGGACCGCCGCCGCCTCGTCGAGTCGGACCACCGCGTCCGGGTCCGAGAGCCGGCCCGTCGCGGAGTCGAAGTCGTCGCCGGTCGCGATTTTTCGCCCGTCCAGCGCCACGAGGCGTGCCGGAAACTCGCGGCCGCCGGCCGCCAGCGTCGCGACGAGGTCCCACCACGAGCCGGATCGGAAGCGCCGGCGCTCCCGCTCCCGCTCGACCACGAGCCGCACCGCCACCGACTGCACGCGCCCGGCGGAGAGCGGTTTGCGGCTCACCGGGTCCACGGGCGAGATCTTCTTCCAGAGCAGCGGCGACAGCCCGTAGCCGACCAGGCGGTCGAGGATCCGGCGGGCCTGCTGCGCATCGACCTGGCATCGGTCGATCTCCCCCGGCGCCGCGAGGGCGGCGAGCACCGCCTCCTTCGTGAACTCGTTGAAGCGGACGCGCCGGAACCGTCTCCCGTCCTCCTTGTCGTACCCCAGCTTCCGCGCGATGTGGAACCCGATCGCCTCCCCTTCGCGGTCCGGGTCGGTCGCGATCAGGATGTCGTCGACCTCCTTCGCCCGCTTCTTCAGGGCCTGGATCATCCCGCCCTTTCCGCGGACCGTCTCGTACTCGGGCTCAAAGCCGTGATCCACGTCCACGGCGAGGCCCTTCTTCGGAAGGTCGACGACGTGGCCGCCCGTCGCCTCGACGACGTAGTCCTGCCCGAGCACGTGGCTCAGGGTGTCCGCCTTGGTCGGCGATTCCACGATCACGAGGTGCTTCGGTTTCCTTCGCGCCATTCCGTGCTATGTCTCCACGTGGTCCGCCTGGTCGTTGTCGTCGGGTCCGGCCGGCCCGGCCGGCCGTGCCCGTCCCCCCTCGAACAGGCCCGCCACTACCCGGGCCACCTCCTCCGGGGTCCGGTCCGAGGCGTCTACGGTATAGTCGGCGAGACCGTAGGCGGGCAACCTGGCGGCGAGGAGCGACGCGAGCCTCTCCTCCACCGCTCCCTCCGCGAGAAGCGGACGATCGGAGTCCGCTCCGGCGAGGCGCCGCGCGGCTTCCGCCGGAGGGACCCGCAGCCAGACCCGCACGGCGCCCGGCCACGCGCCCCGGAGCTCGGGGCAGGCCATCCAGCCGCCCCCGACGGCGATCACCAGGGGAGGATTCGGCAGGAGACCCAGGGTCGCGGCGGCCTCGCGCCGGCGGAACCCGGCCTCGCCCTCGGTCCGGAAGATCTCCGCGATCGAGAGGCCGGAGAGGCGCTCGATCTCGCGGTCGAGGTCGACGAAGGGACAGCCCCAGCGCTCCGCGACGAGGCGGCCGACCGTGCTCTTTCCCGAGCCCATCAGCCCGACGAGCACGACCACCGCTTCCGGCGTCGCCTCGGGTCCGGGACCGATCCGTCCGGCTGGCGTCAAGACGGAGGCCGTGGGACGACGGCGCCCACCCGCTCCAGATAGCCCTCGAGGTTGCGCCGCATCTCCGACAGGGAGTCGCCGCCGAGCTTCTCCGCGAGCGCATCCGCGAGGACGAGCGCGACCATCGCCTCGCCGACCACGGCCGCCGCCGGGACCGCGCAGACGTCGCTGCGCTCCCTGACCGCCCTGGCCGGGGCCCCGGTTCGCAGGTCCACGCTGTCGAGCGGCCGCGCCAGGGAGCTTAGCGGCTTCATCGCGACGCGCACGACGAGCGGCTCGCCCGTCGTCATCCCGCCCTCCAGTCCGCCCGCGTGGTTACGTCGCCGGCGGACGCCGCCCGAGCGGAGGCGCTCCGGGTCGGCCTCGAGCTCGTCGTGCACGGCGGAGCCCCGCAGGGCAGCCGCCCGGAAGCCGAGCCCGACCTCCACCCCCTTCATCGCCTGGATCGAGAGCATCGCGGCGCCGAGGCGGGCGTCGAGTCGCCGGTCCCAGGAGACGTGGCTCCCCAGACCGACCGGAAGCCCGCGCGCCACGACCTCGAACACGCCGCCGAGCGTGTCGCCTTCGGCCCCGGCGGCGTCGATCGCGGCGCGCATCCCCTCCCCGGCTTCCGGATCGAGACAGCGCACGTCGGACGCGTCGGCGGCTTCGTTCAGGGGGGCCGGAAGGGGGTCGGACGACGCGGCCGCCACGGGACCGATCCGGACGACGTGGCTGCCCACCTCGACCCCGAGCTCCGCGAGCAGGCGCCGGGCGAGTGCCCCGCCGGCGACGCGCGCCGCCGTCTCGCGCGCGCTGCCGCGCTCCAGGATGTCGCGCGCGTCGGAACGGTCGTACTTGAGAAGCCCGACGAGGTCGGCGTGGCCGGGGCGCGGAAGCGACACCCGCCGGAGCTCCTCATCGCCCGCCCCGGGCCGGGGCTCTATGCTCATCGCGACCCGCCAGCTCGCGTGATCCCGGTTCACGATCCAGATCGCGACCGGCGACCCGAGCGTCTCCCCGAGCCGGACGCCGGCCAGGATCTCGCCTGCATCCCGCTCGATTCGCACCCGGTCGCCCCGACCGTGGCCGAGCTGCCGGCGCGCGAGATCCCGGGCGAGGTCATCCGGCGTGAACGGCACGCCGGCCGGGACCCCCTCCACGATCACGAGCATGCCCCGCCCGTGCGACTCGCCCGCCGTCGTGAACCGGATTCTCGTCAGCATCCCGTCACTCCTCCCGGGTCGCGGCCGGTCGGAACGCCGCGCGGCGCGCCTCCCCCACGTCGGCCGCAGAGACCGCGAACGAAAGCGGGGCCCGGACTGCTCCGGGCCCCGGTCTCCGCCTCGGGGCTCGACGCGCGGCGGCGAGGGTCATTTCACGATGCGCGGCGTCACGAGGATGATCAGGTCCTGCTTCGTCTCCCGGCTCTTCGTGGTGCGGAACAGGGCCCCGATCACGGGGAGGTCCATGAGTAGGGGGATCCCGGACTCGGAGCGCTCGACCTCGCTCAGCGTCAGCCCGCCGATCACCATCGTCTCGCCGTCGTTCAGCAGCAGCCGCGTCTGTCCGATCTGCTTCCGGAACACGAAGCCGAGGTCCGGCACGTCGGTCTGGATCCCGGACCGTTCGGCCGAGACGTCGAGCAGGATCTGGTTGTTGTTCGTGATGTGGGGCGTCACGTCGAGGATGATCCCGGTGTCCTCGAACTGCACGTTGATCCGCGCGTTCTCGGTCTGGGCTCCCTGCTCGAGGACCCGCAGCGGGGTCCGCTCGCCGACCTGGATCCGCGCGTTGTGGTTGTCGACGACCTGGATCGACGGAGCGGCCTGGACGTCGGACAGCCGGTGGCGCTCGAGCGCCTCGATGAACGCGGAGAGCGAGAAGTCGCCGAACGCGGTCGAGGCGAGGATCTGGAGCGACGGTCCCAGCACGCGGTCGTTCGCGTTCGCCAGCGCCGCGATGGACTCGCCGCCGAGGTCCACGAGGGTCTCGTTCGTGAACTCGCCCGGGTTGAACGGGTCGGGTACCGCGATCACGTCGTTGATCGAGTTCCCGAATTCGGTCCCGTTCACGTCCTTCAGGTCGTAGACGATCCCGAGCTCCATCACGTCAGTGCGATCGACGAAGATGATCTTCGCGTCGATCGCGACCTGCGGCGTCTGCCGGTCGAGGCTCCGGATCAGCGTGTCCATGCGGGCCACGACCGAGGGCACGTCGGTCACGATCACGGAGTTCGCGCCCTGGTACGCGACCACCTGGCCCCGGTTCGGCGTCGCGAGCTGCGTCAGCGTCTTCGCGACGGAGTCCGCGCCCGCGTAGTTGATCCGGAAGATCCGCGTCTCCGTCTGGAGCGTGTCCCGCGTCCGCAGCCCCTCCAGCTTGTCGACGATGAGGATTCCCTCGGACTGGAGACGCCAGCCGAGTCCCTGTGCAGCGAGGATCGCGTCGAGCGCCACGTCCCAGCGCTGGTCGCGGATGTCCACGCCGCGCACCGTCATGTCGGCGGCATCGGAGCTCGGCACGATCGAGACGCCCGCGAACTCCGAGAACCCCGCGAGCACGTCGAGCATGCTGGCGCTGTCGAAGGCCACCGTGATCCGCGCCGGCTCCTCCTGGACCCGCGCCGCCACGGGAGCCATGCCGGCGGAGCGCGCCGCCGTCTCGCCGGAGACCGAGGAGCCCGTGGACCAGGCCTCGAACGCGGCGCCCGGATTCGTGAACCGCACCCGTACCTCGTCCGCCCCCACGGACTTCTGGTAGTCGGGGACCTCCGCGAGGTCGAACACGAGCCGCAGCACGCCGGAACGGAACCAGCTGCTCCGGAGGCGCATCACGCCGCCTCGACCGATCGCGTCGTAGCTCTCCCTGGGCAGGCCCGAGTCGACGCCCGCCAGATCGAGGACCAGTCGCGGCGGTTCCGCGAGCGTGAAGTCCCTGACCTCGATCGCGCCGGAGGTGACCACGACGATCTCCGTTTCCGCGCCGGCGGGCACGATCCGCACCTCCCGGATCGCTCCCGGACCGTCGCCAGGCCCCGCGATCAGCGCGGCCGCGAGGATCGCTTTGACGATCATCCTCCCTGCTCCTTGTCCTGGTCCTTGAGGCGCAGCGTCTCCTGCCGGCTCACGCCGAAGGCCGTGACCACGAAGTCCACCTCCGACGGCTGGACGCGGACCAGCTTCGCGCCGCCGACCACGTCCCCTTCCCAGACCCGGTACCGCCGTCGGGTCGCCCTGTCGACCATGATCGCGATGCTGCCGGTCCCGGGACTGTAGACGATGCCGGCCAGCTCGAGGTCCTCGAAGCGAGGCCCGAGGTCCGTGCCCGCCGAGAGCGGCTCGAACGGGTCGCGACGGCCCTCGGAACGGTAGCGGAACACCTCCCGCTTGAGCACCGCATCGTCCGGAACCGCGTCGTGCGGCGCGACGGAGTCCGTCGTCGCCCGAGCCGCGTCCCCGGCCTGCGCCGCCAGCGGCGCCGGGAGTCCGGCAAGCGCCGCGAGAAGCAGGAACCCGGGTGCCAGCGCGGCGATCCGCATCTCAGCTCTCCTCCCGGGCGGACGCGTCCGCTTCCGGGGACCCGAGCACGAACGTCTCGAGTCCGAACGTCGCCGTGACGAGCTGCCGGCCGGACGAGCTCGTGCCCGTCGGGATCATCTCCGTGATGCGCGGCCGCACGATCCGCTCGAACGACGCCACCCGCGCCAGGAATTCCGCCACCGTGTGATACTCGCCCTCGACCTGCATCTGCCATTCCTGCCGGAGCAGCGTGCCGGCGCTGTCCGCGGGCACCGGCGAGGCCGGTTCCACGCTGATCAGCCGCAGGTTGAGCGACTGGGTCTCGGTCGCGATCGCCTCGTAGATCGCCGGCACCTCGCCGCTCGACGGGACAAGGCGCCGCAGGGCGTCGAGCTGGCGCTCCGACGTGGAGAGGCGATCTCGGAGCCGCTGCAGGTCGCCGATCCGGGCCTCGGCGAGCCGGTTCTGCGTCTCGAGCGCCTCGAGGCGTTCCCGCTGCTCGAGCAGCTCATCGCCCCTCGGGCGGTAGACGTAGACGAAGAACAGGGCCGCCCCCGCGATCGCGAGGATGGCCGCGAGCAGCTTCAGCTGCTGGCCCTGGTCCTTCGGAAGGAGCGCCATCGTCACGCGTCCCCTGGCACGACAGGCACCCTCTGGACGTGGTCGTCCGGCGGATCCGCGTAGTGAACGACGAGCTTGAACGCCTGGGCCGCCACGTTCTGCACGAGCTGCTGCTGGGTCCCGATGATCGTCACCCGCGCGACGAACGGGGACTCCTGGAGATTCCGCACGAACCGGGTGATCGCGAGCGGGTTCGCGGCGAGCCCGTCCACCTGCACGCCGAGGTCCGGCAGCGGCGTGCTGACTCGAATCGCGGTCAGCCACGTGTACTCGGGAAGCGCAGCGCTCAGCTCGTCCAGGATGTGAGGCCAGACGAAGCGCCCCCCGTCGAGGCCGCGGACCAGCTCGAGCCGCTGGCGGATCGTCCTCTCCCGCGTCACGAGGCTGTCGCTGAGCGTCCGCAGGTCCGCGAGCCGCGTCGAGTCGGCGACCGCGGCGGCGATCGACTCCTCCAGGTCGGCGGTCCGGGAGCGCTGCGTGAGCCACATGCCCGCGATCGCGAGGACCGCGATCGCCGGGACCACGAGGCCGACGATCGTCCAGCGGTCCCGCTCCCCCCCACCGCCGACGGGCGGACGCAGCCAGGCCGGCAGGGACGGAGCCGAAGCCCTCTTCCTGCGGCCCTTCGGGCCCGCCGGGTGGAGGTTGACCTCGATCATGCCGCTTTCCGCAGGGCGAGGCCCACCGACAGCATCATCAGGGGAGCGATGCCCCGGGCCTGGTCCGGGTCCAGCGCGCCGGGCTTCACCCCGAGGCGCTCGATCGGGCTGGCGATCCGGGTCTCGACCCCGAGTCGCTCGGACAGCGCCTCCGCGAGACCGGGCACCCGGACCCCTCCTCCGCACAGGTACAGGCGCCCGAGGCTCGCCCCCACTTCCTGCGTCTCGAGGAAGGCCGTGGCCCGCTCGATCCCGCGGCCGACCTCCTGCGCGCGCTCGAACAGGAACGAGCGGAGCCTCTCGTCGACGGACTCGCCCCGGAGCACCGCCTCCGCCTCGTCGGCCAGCATGCCCCGTTCGCGCTGGAGGTCCAGCGAGAGACGCCGGGTCCCGAAGCTGAGGTCGCGAGTCAGGACGGGCACCCCGTCCTCGAGGATGTTCACGTTCGTCGTCTCGTGGCCGATGCTGACGAGGCTCGCGAGCCCGCGCATCGCCTCGGGATAGTTCACCTCGAGCGCGTTGTGGAGCGCGAACGCGTCGACGTCTATGATCCGCGCGTCGAGGTTCGCCTCCTCGAGGAGGGCGACCTTGTTCTCCACGAGCTCCCGCTTGGCGGCGACGAGCAGCACGCCCATCTGGAGCCCCTCGCCCTCGGGGTCCGTGATCTCGAAGTCGAGCTGGACGTCGTCCATGTCGAACGGCACGTGCTGCTCCGCCTCCCAGCGGATCACCTCGCGGGCGTCCGACTTCTTCATCCGGTCCATCTGGATCGGCTTGATGATGACGTCGCGGCCGCCGACGCTCACGACCACGTCCCGCTCGTGGATCCCCTCCTCGACGAACAGGGCGTCCAGGGTCCGGGCGACGAGGCCCGGATCCATGATCTCGCCCTCCACGATCGCGTCGGCGCCGAGCGGACGAAGGACGAGCCGCTCGACCAGCGGCTCGCCGCCGGAATGATCGACCACGGCGACCTTGAGGAAGCCGCTGCCGATGTCCAGACCGATCGAGCGCTTCCTGCGACGCAGACCGAAAGAAGTCATGACGGCAAGCCGCTCGGCCGGTTGAAGTTGGGCTGCGTGTGGCGGGTGAGCCACATGATAGGCGCGCTCCCGAAAGCTGTCAAACGTCCCCCGATGCCTCTCCCCGGCCCGGGACGAGCGGCCCGCATTCCGGACGACATCCCTGGAAGAGAGCCGGTCGGCGCGCGTCCCGCAACGCCGCTCAGGGACCGGCCCGCAGCGTCTCCACGTCCCACGCCCGCCGCGATCCCCGATCCACCGCGTGCGCCCGGAGTCGGATCAGCCCGCTCGCGGCGTGCTCCGCCACCAGCGTGACGCGGACCCGGCGCACGCCCACGGGCACGTCCCCCGCGTACGGAGCACCAGGGCCGCGACCCGCCAGGCTCGTTTCGAGCACCTGCTGTGCCGCCAGCGCCGCGGCGGCACTCCCGGCCGCAGCCTCGGCGCTCCTCCGGGCCGACCCGAGCATACCGACGATGGCGAAGACCCCTATCGTAAGAATCGACAAGGAGATGAGAATCTCAATGAGCGCGCTTCCGCGCCCGGACTCCGCGCCGCTTCCGGGACCGCGCCGCCACGCGGTTCCGGCGCGGGACCGGAATCCCCTCCGCGGGTCGTGCAGAACGCCGGACCCGTTGCGGCGCAGGCGCATCGTCACGGCACCGGCTCGCGGCGGACCCGACCGAGGAAGTTCGTCACGAGGCGGACCCCGCGGCCCCCACGCCAGAGGTAGATGCTCCCGGCTCCGGCGTGCCCGCGCGCATTGAAGCGGATGGACGAGGGTCGGACCACGACCGAGTCGAGCGGCAGGTCGTCGCCCCGGCCGAGCGCGAGGACGGAGAGAACGGCGCCGCGGGAGTCGAGCAGCGCGAGCTCCCGGTCGCGCCGGGTCAGCCGGACGGTCTCCCTCCGGGCCACCGCGACGGCCCGGCCGAGCGCGAGCTGCCGCGTCACCGCGTCGGCCGCCCCGTTCAGAGCCGCCCGTTCCCGCGCGCCGGAGAGCGACCCGACCCCGATCGACACGAGCGTCGCCGCGATGACCGTCGCGATCAGAAGCTCGACGAGGGTGAAGCCCGAAGCACGCACGTCCGCCCCCTTCTGAGTCCCTTTCGTCCGAGGGACGAAGGGTGGGGCGGTCGCGTCAACGCCAGTTCAAAGGTCCACCGGATCTGTCTGTCGGACTTGTCGGGCCGGGCTCGCTCCAGCGCCCCCGTCCAGGTTCCGGGTCGATGCCACGATCCAGGCCGGCCGACGCTTCGACTCGTTGTAGATCCGGCCCACGTACTCGCCGATGATGCCGATCGCGATGAGCTGGATCCCGCCGAGAAAGAGGACCGACGTCATCACGGAGGCCCAGCCGAGGATCGCCTCGCCGGTGACGAGCTTCTTCCAGAGGACCCGGAGCAGCACGATGAAGGCGACCCCCGACACGGAGAACCCCGCGATCGTGGCGAGCCTGAGCGGGACCTCGGAGAAGGCGAAGAGCGCGTCGAACGCCATTCGGAACAGCTTGCGGGGAGATTGCCGGGGCTCGCCCGCGTGCCGGGCGGCGCGCTCGTACACCACCCCCGTCTGACGACCACCGGCGTAGGCTCGAAGCCCGCTGACGTACCTGTGGTATTCCGGCATCGCGTTCACGGCCTCGACCACCGTGCGGTCCATCAGCGAGAAGTTGCCCGCGTTGGCCGGCATCTCCACCGAGCTCAGCCGTCTCAGCAAGGCGTAGAACCCGGCGAACAGACCGCGCTTGAGGACCGACTCCTTCCGCTTCTGCTTCACGGCGTAAACCACGTCGCACCCGGACTCCCAACGACGGCAGAGCTCTGGAATCAACTCGGGAGGATCCTGCAGGTCGCCGTCCATCAGGACGACCGCGTCGGCGTCCGCGACCGCGAGACCCGCGGCGATCGCGGGCTGTTGTCCGAAGTTGCGCGAGAGCGTGACCACACCGACGCGTCCGTTCCCGTCGGCGAGGCCGGTGAGCAGCGCGGGGGAGGCATCATCGCTTCCATCGTCGACATAGATGATCCGCCAGTCGTAAGGAAGCGATCCACAGACCTGCTCCAGGCGGCGGTGGAGGTCCGGCAAGATCTCTTCCTCGTTGTTGACCGGGACGACCAGGTCGAGGGTCTTCATCGCCGCTCCTGTCAGGGCCCGCCCATGCTCCCCGTCTTCGGCTCTCCTTCGAGAACGTAGAGCCCGGCCAAGGTGACGTCATCCAGCTCGGTCCGCACGACGGGCCTGATCTGCGAGTAGATGTCAGGGAGGAGGGGGTCGGGCATGTAGCTCATCCGCCCGATCAGCAGCAGGTACCGGGGAGGCCAGACAGCCTCGAACCGCAGGTCGCCGCGGACGAGCCCGAGTGCTTGAAGCTCCCGGAAGTAGGCCGGGCTCGGATGCCCGACCACCACGCTCCCCGGGGGAAGCGCTCGCTCGGCCTCCCTCAGGAAGGTCGGAGTGATCGCGTCGTTCCAGTAGCTGATCTCCATCCCGCGGTCCCGTGCACCCGGAAGTCCCCCGATCAGCCCGTTGTAGAAGGATAGGTAGAATGGCGCCACCCGCGCCGTCTGCCAGATTCCGGGGAGAAGGAACACCGCTCCAAGGGCCAGGACGAGCGGCGCCCGTCCCCTTCCTGCCCGGCGCAGGTCCGCCAGACGAGCGAGTCGGGAGAAGCCAAGACCCGCGAGGAGAGCCACGAAGGGGAACATCGGGAGCCACTGCCTGACACCGTCGTGGTTCGGAGAGTGCGGCAGAGCGACGAGGGCCAGGAAGAAGACGATCTGGAGCACGGCGAGCCCCGCCACAGAGGCGCTCGGCGTCGTCGCCTCGTCTTCCCGCCCGGCGGCGCGCTTGTCGCGGACGAAGCCGAAGAGGCCTGCCGTCGCCAACGCCAGCACTCCGACCGGCACCGTGATCAGCGTCATGACGAACGGGTGATGCCACGGAACGATGTAACCGTATGTGAGGCCGAAATACCGCGTGCTGACCTCCGTGTGGGTCTCCCGCGTGATGCTCTCGCGGAACAGCGCCTCCATCTGCCCGAACGGGTGCGTCCAGGCCGGCGGGGTGAGAACCCACGCGACCAGGAACCCGAGCACGACCCACGCCAGGAATCCCCTCCCCTTCCGCTCGATCAGACACCACGGCAGGACCGCGACCGGAATCAGCCATCCCGTGAACTTCGTCGCCATGGCGCAACCGAGCGCCCCGGCCGCCAGGAGCAGGATCGCTCGTCCACCCCGGAGCATGTGAAGTCCGAGCCCGATCGCCGCAACGAACCAGAACAGCGTCAGCGGCATGTCCGTCGCCGCGATGTGCGCGTGACCGACCACCCTCGGCATCGCGAGCAGGGCGAGTCCGGCACCCGCTCCCGCGATCGGCCCCGCGAGGACGGAACCCGTGATCGAAACCCCCGCGACGAGCAGGGCGAACTGCACGGCCGGCGCGACTCGGTAGCCGGCGATTCGTCCGAGCGTCTCGCCCGCGAGTGCTTCCGTCAGAGCCATCAGCTGCTTGTACGCCGGTGGGTGCGGATTCCAGTAGCGTGTCTCCGGCGGGTCCCACGCCGCTACGATCGCCGAATCCCGGAGCGCGGATCGCGGGGCGGTCGAGAGGAGACCGTACCATTCCTGGATCCGCTCGACGGAGAAGAAGTACTGGGGCTCGTCGACCGTGACCCCCACATCGTCCAGCCCGGGAACGATCCAGGCGAGCGCCAGGCCCGCCAGGCAAGCCGGGATCATCACCGCCACGAGCCGCTTCACGCTTCGGGCTCCGGGTCCAGGGCCGACTGGAACGGCCGTGCGGGCCGCGGCGGGATGCGCGGATGCGACACGGGGCGGCCTAAGGTCGCCCCGTGTCGCGATCGAACCGCGTTCGAAGCATCTCCATCCGGAACGTCGGGCTCCCGCCGATCCCGCCGCGAGCCGCCGGACGGAGTCCGCTCAGCAGTCGGCGCTCTTGACGATCTTGCCCGGGTCGCCGGCGGCCTCGTTCGTGTTCACGCACCAGGTCTCCGAGCTTCCCGCGTGCTTCGAGGTCGCCTCGTAGCTCATGGCGTCGCCGCTGGTGATCGTCACGGTGACCTGCTCGCTCTCGACGAACGCCGTCCCGAAATCTGCGACGGCGGCGGCGTAGGTCTGGTTGTCCGCGTAGTAGCCCTCCTGCGCGGCCATCAGATTGCGAAGGTCGCTCTTCGCGGCGGCGTCGAACGCCTTCTCCTTGGTGCTGGCGAACTGCGGGATCGCGATCGCGGCGAGAATGCCGATGATCACGACCACGATGAGCAGCTCGATCAGGGTGAAGCCCTTGGTGTCGCGGAGCATAGTCCCTCCCTGGGTTCGCGGGTCCGGATCCTGTCCTGTCCCTGTGTGTGCGACGATCGGCGATGGAGGCGCTTCCTCCTGACGCGGGGGGAGAGCAACCCTCGTGCCCCACCCTCATCGAACCGTTAAGCATCTGTACGTCAACAGGTTGTGAACCCGGCCGGAGCCGTCTCCGTCCGACCCGGAGAGACGCTCCGTTGCACTGTGCAAGACCTTTCTCCCGTATGCAACAAGTGTCGAGCGACCGTCAACCCTCCAGATCGTACCGCTTGATCTTGCGATAGAGCGTGCTGGGATCGATCCCGAGGACCTCCGCGGCCTTCGTCTTGTTGCCGCCCTCCGCCCGGAGCACGTGCTCGATGTAGGCCCGCTCGATGATCTCGAGCGCCGGGTTGGCGGGCGGCCGGTCCTGGACGAGCGGCTCCGACGGCGCCTCGTGCAGCCGCTCCGGCAGGGCGTCCGGCTTGATCGTCGGTCCGGCGGTGAGGACGACCGCCCGTTCGATCACGTTCTCCAGCTCCCGGACGTTGCCCGGCCAGTGATACTCCTGCAGCACCTGGAGCGCCTTCGGGGACAGCTTCCGCGGCTCCTCTCCG
Source organism: Gemmatimonadota bacterium (assembly GCA_046484665.1). Taxonomy (GTDB): domain Bacteria; phylum Gemmatimonadota; class Gemmatimonadetes; order Palauibacterales; family Palauibacteraceae; genus Carthagonibacter. The sequence goes on along the minus strand of JAWOIN010000073.1, from coordinate 59,399 downwards.
TCCGCCGTCTGGAGCGCCAGAAAGTGCTGGGCGAGCAGCGGCACGTCCTCCGCCCGCTCCCTGAGGGGCGGGAGCTCGAGCGAGATCACGTTCAGCCGATAGTAGAGGTCGCGCCGGAACCGGCCCTCCTCGATGTCGCGCTCGAGGTTCCGGTTCGTGGCCGCGATCAGGCGCACGTCCACCGGGATCGGGTCCGTCGACCCGACCGGGATCACCTCGCGCTGCTGGAGGACGCGGAGCAGCTTCACCTGCGTGGAGGGAGCCATCTCCCCTACCTCGTCCAGGAAGAAGGTCCCGCCGGAGGCGGCGACGAACAGCCCCTCCTTGTCCTTGACCGCCCCGGTGAAGCTCCCCTTCACGTGGCCGAACAGCTCCGACTCGAGGAGCCCCTCCGGCAGCGCCCCGCAGTTCAGCGACAGGAACCGGCGGCTCGAGCGAGGCGACAGGTCGTGGATGTAGCGCGCGAACACCTCCTTCCCGGTCCCGCTCTCGCCTCCGATCAGGATCGTCGACTCGCTGTCCGCCACGCTCTCCGCCAGGTCGAGCGCGGCCCGGAACGAGGGACTGACGCCGATCGGCTTGCCGACCTTGAGGGTCTGCTGCTTCTTCAGCTCGCGCTTGAGCCCGACGTTCTCCTTCTTGAGCGCGCCCCAGTCGAGGGAGCGGTTGAGGATCGCGATCAGCTCGTCGTTCTTGAACGGCTTCTGGACGTAGTGCGTGGCTCCCAGGTTCACGGCCTGGATCGCCGACTGGAGCGAGGCCTGCGCCGTCATCAGCACGACGGGCGTCTCGGGGCTGCTCTTCCGGATCTCCTCGAGCACGTCGATGCCGCTGACCTTCGGCATCCGGACGTCGCAGAGCACGATGTCGGGCTGCTCCTCCTTGAAGCGTCGCAGTCCGTCGGCGCCCGAGAACTCCGCGATCACCTCGAAGCCCTCGCGCTTGAGGAGCACGGTCACGGTCTCGACCAGGTGCTGCTCGTCGTCGATCAGCAGGAGGACGGGCTTGTCTCGCATCGGTTTCCCCTGTCGGGTGGGAGCGCCCGGCGGCGCTCCACGTTCAGGTTCCGCTCGCCTCCGAGGCGACCGCGGCCGCGGGATCCGATCCCGCCGGCGATCCCATGCGCTCATCGAACAGTTCCCGGCTCCGAGCGACGCGCCGCGGCAGCACGATCGCGAACGTCGCCCCCTGCCCCGGCACGGAGCTGACGAGCAGCGCTCCGCCGTGGGCCTGGACCGCCCGGTGGGCGATCGCGAGCCCGAGCCCGCTCCCCCCGGACCGCCGCGTGTAGAAGGGGTCGAAGATCCGGGGGAGGTCCTGGGCCTCGATGCCCGGACCGTCGTCGATCACCCGGATCCGCACCGGGTTGCCGATCGAGATCCCGCCCGGGACGAGATCGGGCCGGAGGGCGTCGGCCACGACGCGGATCCGGACCGGACGGGCCGGGTCGCCGACCTGCACCGCGTTGAGCACCAGGTTCAGCAGGGTCCGGTGGAGGAGCTCGGGATCGCCCCACAGGCCGCCGAGCTCGTCCGCGACGTCGGCCTCGAGGGTGGCCCGCCCGTCGGCCGCCGGGTGGCTCCCCACCGTCTCGAGCACCTCCCGGATCAGCCGCGCCACGTCGATCTGCCGGCGCGCCGCGACGTCGACCCGCGCGAAGTCGCTGAACTCCTTCAGGATCCCGTCGAGCCGGTCGCTCTCGCGAACGATGAGGCGGCTCAGCGTGCGGTCGTCCGCGTCCTCGAACGCGCTCCTCGCGAGCTGCTCGGCGGCGCTCCGGACCGACGCGAGCGGGTTCTTCAGCTCGTGCGCGAGGGACGCGGAGAGCTCCGCCACCGCTTCCAGCCGCCCGGCCCGCAGGCGCAGGTCCTCCAGCTGGCGCGCCGGCCGCAGGTCCTGGAGCAGCAGCACGCTGGAGCTGTCGCCGCCGGATCCCTGCAGGACGGTGGAGCTCAGGGAGACCGGCACCGGCGTCTCGACCCCGCCCGGTCCGACCCCCTGGACGCCCCCCGGGGGCGTCCCGTCCGCGGCCGGGGCGGCCGCCGACGGCGATCGGATCTCGAGCTCCCGGTTCCGGATCCGCCGGCGTCGGTCGACGGTCTCGTCCACGGCCGCCGCGAGGTCGTGGGAGAGCCGCTCGAGGAACGGACGAACGTCCTTCCCGAGCGCCTGCTCCACGTCGAGACCGAGAAGCTCGGCTGCCGCGAGGTTCATGTATACGAGGCGGCCCGTGGCGTCGACGGTCACCACGCCCGTGGGGATGATCCGGAGCACGTCCGCGGTGTCGATCTCGAGCCGCCGCAGCTCGCCCTCGATGCTCCGGAGCTGCTGCCGGACGACGCGCAGGCGGGCCCCGATCGTGCTCGCGACGATCGCCACCAGCGTGAACATCGCGACCTGCGCGAGGAGCAGCGGCACGCTGGCGCCCGCCGGCTGCCCGATCACGCTCGCGAGGACGTAGACGAGGCCCGTCGCCAGCGTGACGGGGAGCGCCACAGAGAGCGGCAGCACGAGCGCGTACGCCGCGGCGAGCGCGATGAACAGCGAGACGAACGGGCTCTGGTAGCCGCCGGTGATGAACACCGCGGCGTTCACAAGGAAGATGTCGAGCAAGGCCTGCGAGAGCAGGAACGGCAGGCCCGGGAGGCGGCGCCTGCGGTGGCTCATCAGGTACGCGACCGGCGTCAGGACGGCCGCCGCGCCGAGCCCGAGCGCCGCGAGTCCCGCCGTCGCGTCGGCGGCGAGGGACAGGCCGGACGGCAGGTCGGAGACGACGAGCGCCGCCCCGAACACGGAGAGCGCGATCAGCAGGCGGGCCGCGTAGATCCAGTACAGGACCTGACGCGGCTCGAGCGCCGCGGCGAGCCTTCTCTCGGACTTCAGGGTCCGCAGCACCCCGGGGTCGGTCTCCGCTCTGGGGAGTCCGGAACGCGCTCCACCGGCTCCCCCTCCGGGACGGCCCGGCGAAACGCCACGCAGGTCGGAGCTATGATAGCCGTGGCCTTGCAGGATGCAAGAGCCGGCACCCCGGGGCCCGGCGTGGGCCCCTCGCGCTCAGATCCAGTCGGGCGGCTCGTCGAACACCGAGATCTGCGTGATCCGCCCGTTCCGGACCGTCGCGGTCAGGGAGAGCACATCGCCCGAGGCGGGACAGGGCAGCGGCCGGCGGATGAGGGGAGCCCGGACCGTCCGGGCCTCCTGGTCGGGCGCCGCCAGCGGCCACAGGCCGACCGACCGCGCCGCGTCCGAGAGGGTCTCGTGACCGCGAGCGAAGCTCGCCGTCCAGGAGGCCACGCGGGGGCGCTCTCCCGGGGCGCGCCGCGCGCACCGGACCCTGAGCGAGAGCCGGTCCGATACGTAGACGAGCCAGACGTCGCCGGCCGCCGCCCGTCGCGAGGTGGCCTCGCCGAGCCGCGATCCGAGCTCGTCCTCGTCGAGGCCGAGAAGTCCGATGCAGTCTGCCATTCCGGTCGCGGGGGGCCGTGTCCGGACCGCCGGCCACCTCCTCACTGGATCGTGTTGATCATCCCGAAGATCGGAAGGTACATCGCCACGATCATCCCGCCGACCACGGTCCCGAGGATCACGATCATCGCGGGCTCCATCGCCTTCAGCAGCGACTCGACGGCGACGTCGACCTCGTCATCGTAGAAGTCTGCGACCTTCGTCAGCATGCCGTCGAGGTCTCCGGTCTCCTCGCCGACGTTGATCATCTGCGTGACCATCGGCGGGAACACGCCGGACTGGCGCAACGGCTGCGAGATCGACTCGCCGCCCGCGATCGAGCTCCGGCTCTTCATGATCGCGTCGTGGATGACCCGGTTGCCGGACGTCCGTGCCGTGATCTCGAGTCCGTCCAGGATCGCGACGCCGGAGCTGAGCAGGGTCCCGAGCGTGCGGGTGAAGCGGGCGACCGCCGACTTGCGCGCCAGGTTCCCGAGGATCGGCACCCGCAGCATGAGGCGGTCGAACGTCAGCCGTCCACCCGGGGTCGCCAGCCAGCGGCGGAACACGAACGCCGCGCCGCCCGCCCCGGCCAGCATCGCCCACCACCACGCCTGCAGGATGGCCGACATCCCGATGACGACTCGCGTCGGCAGCGGCAGCTGCTGGTTGAAGCTCGCGAACATCGACTGGAAGGTCGGAATCACGAACAGGAGGAGCACCACGATCGCCGAGACCGCGACGAAGCTGATCACGCCCGGGTAGATCATGGCCCCCTTCACCTTGCGGGCCAGCGCCTCGTTCTTCTCGAGGAAGACGGAGAGACGAAGCAGGATCGTGTCCAGGATGCCGCCCGTCTCGCCGGCGGCCACCATGTTCACGTAGAGGGGGGAGAACACTTTCGGGTGCTGGCGGAGCGCGTCGGCGAGCGTGTTTCCGGACTCGACGTCGTGCAGGACCCCCTCGAGCGTCGACTGCAGGATCTTGCTGTCGGTCTGCTTCACGAGGATGTCGAGCGCCTGGACCAGCGGGAGCCCCGCGTTGATCATCGTGGCGAACTGCCGCGTCACGATGACCAGGTCCCGGTTCTTGAGCCGCTTGCCGAGCGGCATCGAGATCCCCTTCGGCTTCTCGCGGATCGACACGGGGATGAGCTTCTGGGCCCGGAGGAACGAGACGACGTCTTCCCGGCTCGGAACCTCGATCTGGTCGCGCCTGAGTTCTCCGCCGACGGTTCGGGCGCTGTACGTGTAGACGGGCATGACGTCCCTTTCCCCGGGCTCGGTGTTCCCGGCCGATCAGCGGACCGCCGCGACCGGCGGCTCCACCTCGCCGACCATGCGCTTGAGCTCGACCGGGTCCGAGCTGATCCGGACGCACTCCTCGAGCGTGACCTCGTCGCGCACGTAGAGCGAGTAGAGCGCGTCGTTCAGCGTCTGCATTCCGAACTTCTTCCCCGACTGCATCGCCGAGTAGAGCTGGTGCACCTTGTCGTCCCGGATCAGCGCGCGGATGGCGGGCGTCGCCACCATGATCTCGCAGGCGACGATCCGTCCCCGTCCGCCGCGCCGCGGGAGCAGGGTCTGGGTCACGACGCCCTCGAGCACGAAAGCGAGCTGCGCCCGCACCTGGTCCTGCTGGTGGGAGGGGAACACGTCTATGATCCGGTTGATCGACTCCGCCGCCGAGTTCGTGTGCAGCGTCGCGAGGGCGAGGTGCCCGGTCTCCGCGATCGTCAGGGCCGCCCCGACCGTCTCGAGGTCGCGCATCTCGCCGACGAGGATGACGTCGGGATCCTGCCGGAGCACGTACTTGAGGGCGTTCGCGAACGAGCCCGTGTCGCTTCCGACCTCGCGCTGGTTCACCAGGCAGTTCTTGTGACGGTGCACGAACTCGATCGGATCTTCGACCGTGACGATGTGCCCGTGCCTCTCCCGGTTGATCTTGTCGATCATCGCCGCCAGGGTGGTCGACTTCCCGGAGCCCGTGGGGCCGCTGACGAGGACGAGCCCCCGCGGGCGCTCGGCGAGCGCCGCGATGACCGGCGGCAGGTTCAGCTCCTGGAAGCTGAGGATCTCGAACGGGATCTGGCGGATCGCCATCGCGACGGTTCCCCGCTGCCGGAACACGTTCCCGCGGAACCGCGACAGGTTCTGAACGGCGAACGAGAGGTCGAGCTCGTCGTCCTGCTCGAACCGCTTCTTCTGGACCTCCGTCAGCACCGAGTAGGCGAGCGACTGCGTGTCGCGGGGCGTGAGCTGCTGACGGCAGGCGCTGTCCACGAGCCGGCCGTCGACCCGGAGCTTCGGCACCTCGCCCGCGGAGATGTGGAGGTCGGAGGCCCCCTTCTCGATCATCTCCTCGAGAAGGCTGCGGAGGTTCGTAGTCCCGGATTCGTTCAGCATCGCTACGTTCCCCGTTCGTTCGGGTGTCGATCGGACCGGGCCCCGGCCGACGGGCTCACAGCGCGGTCTCCTTGAGGACTTCCTCGAGCGTCGTCACGCCCCGCTTCACCTTCAGCAGTCCGTCCCTGCGGAGCGTGATCATTCCCGAGCGGACTGCCTCGCTCTTCAGCTCGTCGGACGAGGCGCCCTGGAGCACCATGCGCCGGAGCTCTGCCGTCATCGGCATCACCTCGTACAGCCCCTGCCGGCCGGAGTAGCCCGAGCCGTTGCACGCGTCGCAGCCCTCGCCGCGCTGGAACGCGACCGAGCGGACGTCCTCTTCCTCGAAGCCGGCGGTCCCGAGCACCTCGGGGAGATAGGTCGCCTCGACCTTGCAGTTGTTGCAGATCCGGCGGACCAGCCGCTGCGCGGTGATGATGTTCACCGCCGAGGCGACGTTGAACGTCTCGATCCCCATGTCGATCATGCGGGTGATCGTGGAGGCGGCGTCGTTCGTGTGCAGCGTGGAAAGGACGAGGTGACCCGTGAGGGCCGCCTTCACGGCGATTCCGCCGGTCTCCAGGTCCCGGATCTCTCCGACCATGATGATGTTCGGGTCCTGCCGAAGGAACGCGCGGAGCGCGGCGGCGAAGGTCATGCCGATGTCGGACCGGACGTGGACCTGGTTGACCCCCTTGAGATTGTACTCGACGGGGTCCTCGGCCGTCATGATGTTGACTTCTTCCTTGTTGATCCGGCTCAGCGCGCTGTAGAGGGTCGTCGTCTTTCCGGATCCGGTGGGGCCGGTGACCAGGACCATTCCGTACGGCCGGGCGATCGCCTCCAGGAAGTCCTGCTCGGCCTTCGGCTCCATGCCGAACTTCTCCAGGTCGAGCGTCAGGTTCCCCTTGTCGAGGATCCGGAGCACGATCTTCTCGCCGAACAGGGTCGGGAGCGTGGAGACGCGGAAGTCGATGACCCGGTTGCCGATCTTCAGCTTGATCCGACCGTCCTGGGGCACGCGGCGCTCGGCGATGTTCAGGTCGGCGAGGATCTTCACGCGGGAGATCAGGGCGGCCTTCATGCGGAACGGCGGGGTCATGATCTCCTGGAGCGCCCCGTCGATCCGGTAGCGGACCCGCAGCTCCTTCTCGTACGGCTCGATGTGGATGTCCGACGCGCCGCGGCGGACCGCGTCCGTCAGGAGCCCGTTGATCAGCCGGACGACGGGCGCCTCCTCGACCTGGGCCTGCAGCTGGCTCGTCGAGAGGAGCTCCTCCTCGTCCTCGACGACCTCGATGTCCTGCTCCTCGAGCTCCTCCAGCAGCTCGCCGAGGCGGTCCGTCGACACCTCGTAGTACCGGTCGATCGCCTGGCGGAGCGAGTACTCGCCCGCGACGACGGCCTCCACGTCGAACCGGGTGATGAACTTGAGGTCGTCGATCACGCCGAGGTCCGAGGGGGACGCCATGGCGACCGTCAGGGTCCGACCGATGCGGCGGAGGGGAAGCACGAGGTGCTTGCTGGCGAAATCGGCGGGGACGAGCTTCAGGATCTTCGGGTCGACCTCCACGGACGCGAGGTTGACGGCGGGCACCCGGAACTGCCGGCTGAGCACCCGGGTGAGGTCGGTCTCGGAGACGGCGCCGCTCGCGACGAGCGTGAACCCGAGGCGCGCCCCGTTCTGCCGCTGCTCGCTGAGGGCGCGGTCGAGCTGCTCTCGACTGAGCAGGTTCTCCCTGACCAGGAGCTCGCCGAGCTGGTCGTGTCCGAGCGCTGCTGACGCCATGGCTGCCGTTTCTTCCGCTGTCTCACGCCCGGTGCCGGCCGGTCCGGCCTCCCGGGCGCCCGCTCGCGCCGCCGGCGGCGCGACCCGGGTCCCGCGAGCCGTGTGGGGGGCAAGAGGCGTGCCCGGTGCATCGGTCGGGGCGAAAGACGCGGAACTCCGCGCCGTCAGGACACTTCCGAACTCCCCGCCGGCGATCCCGGGTCATTGGATCCGCACCCGGGTCCGGATTTTCTCCAGAACCGCGGGACCGATACCGGGCACCTCGAGCAGCTCGTCCACCGTCCGGAACCGGCCCCGGGAGAGCCGCTCCGCGACGATCCGCTCCGCGAGGACCGGGCCGATACCGGGCAGCCGCGACAGCGCCTCGGCATCGGTTCGGTTCAGGTCGATCCGGTCCGCGGGCAGGCGGCCGGCGATCCCGGGGGCGAGGGCGAGGTGCGGGGCCAGCCGCGCGATCGTCGTGGCTCCGAGCCCCGGAACGCGCTCCAGGTCTTCGAGCGACCGGAAGGGCCCACCCTCCCGCCGCTGGACGACGATCGCCTCCGCCTTCGCGGGGCCGATGCCGGGAAGCCGCCGGAGCTCGGCCGCGTCCGCGAAGTTGGGGTCGATCCGCTCCCCCGCCGCGAGGGGGAGCGCCGCCCGCTCCTCGGCGGACAGCCCCTGCTCGACCGCGGCGCGGAGGGAGGCGGGCACCGGACCTCCCCCTGACCCGGCGGAGGACCACTCCGCGCCGTTCGGACCGGGCCCGAGCCCGAGGCGCAGAGCCGTCCCGGCTACGACGAGCGCCGTGACGGTGGAGAGCGACTTCCGGTCGGTCCGGTTCAGCGAAGGGAACACGGCGCCGAGCCTGCGGCGCCGCGATCATCCGTGGATCAACCGCGCGCGCGGGCGGCGACGGGCGGCGACCCTCAGCGGTCGGTCGGATTCCTCGAGTCGGAACGGAGGAAGAAGCGTCCGAAGATGTTCAGGTTGAACTGGTTCGAGGTCTGGCGCCGCCCCACGGCGCTGCCCCGGTTCGACCAGCTGAGCTGGAGTCCCAGCGTGTAGCCCTGGAAGTCCGAGTCGATGGTGAGCGCCGCGCGCTGCGTCGACTGGTCCACGTGGGCGGTGCAGTCGTCGCCCAGTCCGGGAATTCCGCTGGCGAAGCCCGGCCCCCCGAGCTCCCGGCAGTCGAAGTTCCCGTTCAGCGAGTATTCGGCCGAGACCCGCAGGGGCTGCCTGACGAACCGGAGAAAGTCCGGCGGCGGGAGCGTCCCCGTCGCCCGGATCGAGTGCGACACGCGGTCGGACTCGCTCCGTCCCGTCTGGTCGGACCGGTCCGTGCGGGCGTCGTCGAGCTGGTAGTTCAGGTTGAAGCCGTTGCGGAACAGGAACAGCACGCTCAGGGTCCTGGTGAGGGTCCCGGACCCCTGGTCCTGTCCCGTCGTGGTGGTGACGAGGCGGTCGCGGTCGCGCCAGGTTCCCGTCAGGCTCACGCTCCGGAGCAGGCCGTCGAGCGCCCCGGGAATCGGGACTTCCCGCCACCGGAGGCTGATCCACGGCCAGTCCACGTCCTCGGATGCGCGCAGGCTCCGCGCCGTGAGGGTCCGATTCTCGACGACCGCGTAGTTGACCTCGGCGTCGAGGTCGAACGGGAGCTGGTACCCGCCCCGGGCCGACCATCGCCGGACGTCTCCCGCCGCCGAGGCCGTGTCGGCGCCGATGATGCGGAGGCCGGAGAAGCCGCCGAGTACCAGCTGGTCGCCGAACGACGGGTCGATGTCGCGCCGGTCGAAGCTGGCGTTCACGTTGCGCTGCCAGTCCAGCCGGACCGGTCGCATCCGGTCCCACACGGCCCGGAAGCCCGACCAGAACCCGGTGGCGGAGCGCCGTTCCGGGATCCGCAGCACGCTCGCGAGGTCGACGGGGAAGACGTCCACGTTGAGCCCGAGGTCCCGGTTCATCGCGACGTCGCGCAGCAGCGTCGTGTCCGCCTCCACCTGCTCGAGGTACGAGACGTTCCGGGCGCTCTGGTAGGCCGTGACCAGGGTGAGACGGGGCTCGAACCAGGACGAAAGGCTCGGCTGCCAGCTCAGGCTCGACCTTACGCTCCTGCTCGTTTCCCAGCCCGTGCCCATCCCGAGCAGGCTGCCCGACTCGGCGGCGAGGACCGCCCGGCCCCGCTCGCCGGACGCGCGGAAGGAGGGATCGACCAGGTCGCGGGCCGAGTTCCACGAGACGCCCGCCACGAGGGAAGGAAACGGCTGGAGCTGGATCCCCGCGTTCGGCGTGAGGACGCGCTGGAGGTCCACGGCGGGCTCGATGAGCGCGTCGTCCCCGCGCGCGACGCTCGACTGGTAGCGAAAGCGGCGGTCGTCGGAGCGGGACAGTCCGGCGCCCATCCGCAGGTCGCGCGGCGTCCACCGGAAGCGCGTGTCCCGGAGGTTGGAGAAGACTTCGCTCCCGGACAGGAACTCCGGAAGGGCGTCGATCGCGCTCCGCAGGAAGCCCGGAAGGAGCGGGAACGACTTGTCGGCCACCGGGCGGCTCCAGTTCGCCACGGCGTTCCATCCGCTTCCGGCGGCCTTCGTCTGGGTCGAGACTGCCTCCGATGACCGCCACGAATACCCGAGTCTGAGCCCGTCGATCGTGCTCCTGGCGAAGGCGTTCCCCGAGCGCGTCTCCTTGAACAGCCCGAGGTTGATGCGGGTGAGCGAGCTGGTCGGGGTGCGCAGCCCGCCGATCTCCTCGCCGAGCACGTCGCTCTGCGCGAGGAAGAACGGATCGCTGCTCGACCGGCGGTACTGCATCTCGAACGGCACCGACAGCCCCGGCGAGCCGGGCAGGAACCGCCCGAGCTTCGCGGCGACCCGGGTCGAATAGTCCGTGGCGGCCTCGTAGGGCGGGCTCTCGCCGAGCTGCCGGTAGAACGGGTTCCGGCGGCTGTACGCGCCTTCGACGGACACGAGGTCCGAGAGGTCGACGCTGAGGCTGCCCCGAATCGCGCCGCCGCCGCGGTCGGCCGCCTCGTCGAGCCTGAGGTCGTCGATCCAGACCTCGCCCGGCCCGACCGCGACAGCTCCCGTGTTCTCCACGCCGAGCGCGAGCTCCCGGATCGCCGCCAGGTTCGGGGCGCGCGAGCGGTCGTTGATCACGATGGCGAGCGTGCTGTCGCCGTCCGGGAACACGTCCACGTCCCAGAGGACGAACGCCGTGTCCGCGGAGGTCCCGGCCTCTCCCGCGGCAAAGCGCTTCTCGGCCTCCGTGCGCAGCTGGATCCAGCGCCCGATGTCGATCAGCCGCTCCGGGAGCCAGTCGCCGCGGGCGACCGGATCCGAGGCGAGCTCCAGCGGAATCCGGTAAAGGTAGAAGTTCCGGGAGTCGAAGCCCATGCGCACGTAGAAACGGAGCGACGACCCCGCCCCCCACTCGCCCTCGGCGGCGACCGCCCACGCGCGCATCCGCCGGTAGGTGAGGAAGTCGCGCGGCCGCTCGCTGAAGCGCCGGAACACCTCGATCCTCTCTCCCGCCGGAATGTCGGTGTAGCTGAGACGCAGGGACTGCTCGTTGATCGGCTGCGTAGACAGGGCCAGGTCGTCGGTGGCCTGCGTCCGCTGGTCCGTGATCCCGGGGGGCGACACGTACCGCGCGTCGGTCGTCGAGATCGGGCCCACGGCGACCTGGCCCGCCGTGCCCGGGACCTCGCCGATCGATCCCTGGACGCTCCCGCTGCCGCCGCGCTTCAGCCACGGCGACCCGGTGAACTCCATCCGGCTGAGCAGGACCGTCGCGCTCCTGTCCGTCGTGAAGGTGATCCGCACGTGCCGGACGTTCTGCTGGGAGCTCGCCTCGCTGACGTTCACGAAGTAGTCGGGAAGCCGCAGGGGAACGCGGTAGAGGCCGAACTGGAACTCCCCCCCGGTCGGACGGACGAGGTAACGCGAGGCAGCGTTCAGGGGAATCACGAACCGGACGAAGCGCTCGTCCCGGTTCAGGAAGCCGTCGCGGTTGAGGTCCTCCGTGTCCTCGAGACCGTTGCCGCGCGTGCACACCGCCCGCGGGTCGCCCAGCGGGTACGCGGTCGCGTCGGGCGTCGCCGTGCAGCCCTGGTTCCAGATTCCCGTGTCGTCCGGGTTCCCCCACACGCCGACGAGCGGGTCCGCCTCCAGGTCGAGCACACCCTGGCCCGCCGGAAATCCGAGCGAGTCGAGGACGAAGGCGTCCTCGGAGACGGTCCCGATGTCGAGGATGATCGCGAGCCGGTCGCTCGGGTCCCCCAGCGTGCTCGCGTAGAACTCGAGGAACTCCGAGTTCGTGAGGTCGATTCCCGACTCCGACAGCGGGCTCGTGATCGAGGCCCACCCCTGCTCCGCGGTCGGGGCGCCGTCGAGGCTGACCCAGAGGACCGTCTCCGTGGTCCCGGCGTTGAGCACGTTGAGGGCCGGATCGATCTGCCGCACGAACAGCGGACCCTGCACGGTCGCGCCGTCCAGCCACTGGGACTGCCACGCCACCTCGAGCCGGTTCGTCGCGTCGGGGACGTCGGGCAGGAAGTCCAGGTCCCCGTCGAGCTCGGGGCTCGACGCGAGGGACCCGAACCGCCAGGAACGGCCGCCGAGCCCGATCCGGAACCGCGAACTCGCCTCGAAGTCGTCCACGTAGGTCGCGCCGGACCGGTTCGTGGTCGGGCTCGATCCGGCGACCTCCCCGTCGAACGAGATCCGCGACTTCACGTCCGAGTCGATCCCGGGCAGGGCGTTGGCCAGACGGTCGAGGGCGGCGGCGCCGAAGTTCAGGCGGGCGGTGACGCCCCCGAGCTGCACGCTGCCGGGCTCGAGCCCCACTTCCGGGCGTGTGAGAACCGTCCCCTCCCGCTGGCTGAGCCCGACGAAGTCGATCGCGCCGACCTCGCCTAGCGACCAGCTCCCGGTCAGGCCGAAGATGCTGCGCCGGGCGAGCTGGAAGATCGGCTTCTGCTCGAACCGCACCTGGAGGTCCGGGTTCTGGGCTCCGGCCAGCAGCTCCTCCGGTCGAAGCAGCGTGAGCTGCCCGATCTCGTAGTCGATGCCGTAGTCCTGTCCGCGCACCAGGTCGCGCCCGTTCAGCTGGACCCGCTCGCTGCCCTGCCGGATCCCGATCGCGCCGAGCGAGAAGGAGCGGGCCGCGCCGGAGCTCCTGGCCCGGAACGCGAGGTTCAGCCGGTACAGGAAGCTCGTGTTGCGGATCTGGTCCGTCTCCTCGACGTAGATCGCCGCGTTCCGGTCGCCCTCTGCGAGCGGGAACGGCTCTCCCTGGAGCGCCGGGACGCGGGCGTCCTTGAGCGGCGGCGGGCTCCTGAACGGTTCGAGCGTCGGGAACACGAGGTAGCTCCCGCTCACCACGTTCGTCCCCGCGAACTCGCCCGAAGCGGCGGGACGCCAGATCCGGGCGGCGTCGAGCTCGTCGTCGCGCGGCGAGTCGTCGAGCCCGAAGATCTCGAGGAAGCTGAACCCCTGACCCTCGGCCTCGCGGACCACCGGACCGGACTCCACCGGCCCCTGGGAGATCACGAGCCGCACGCTGCCCTGCTCGACGTCGTCGGAGCTCGAGATGCGGTAGATCTGGTGCATCTCCCGCTCCCACGTCACGCCTCCCGGCCGGTGCGTCGCCGCATCCTTGAGAAGCACGAGCCGCGGGAGCTCACCGCTGCCGGCGTTCGCGTACTCGCGGAACTTGTTCTCGGCGTCGAAGTCGCCGACCTCCTCGCCGGTGGCCGAGACGTACGCCGCCGCCAGCGCCTCGTCCTTCAGGACCCGGTTGCGGATGACGACCCATAGCCCGCTCCTGTGGACGATGAAGTCCTCCCCCTCGATCAGCGGGCGGAAGAACCCGTTGAACTCCACGCTGTCCGGGAGGGTCGGGTCGGCGCCCGCCGGGCGGATGGCGACCGCGCGCGCCTGGATCACGCCGGACGCTACGTTCTGCGGCTGCCCGACCGAGACCTCGTGGCGGTAGAGCTTGAGGGACGAGGTCGGGCGCAGGGCCGGCGGCGCCTCCGGGCCCTGCAGGTTGATCACGTCGATGACCGGGTAGTCCGCGAGCTCCCGGGGGTCGACGACGAAGAAGAACTGTCCGCTCGCGTACGAAGCGTCGTCGAGCACGGTCTCGACGTCCTGCAGGATCCCCTGCTCCGGCCCGCCCACTTCGAGCGTGACGCGGCGGTTCTCGACGCTCCCCTTCTGCTCGGCGAACACGCCGCGGAGGTCGAGCGGCCCCAGCCGCGCGTCGCCGCGAACGCCGAAGTTTCCCGCGGGAATCGCCTGCGAGATGTAGCGCGAGGACGGGAGAGGGAGCGACACCTGGCCGAGCTCGACGAACCTCAGGATCTCGTCCGGCTTGCCCTCGTAGTAGACGTTCAGGTTGTTCGTCGCGTCGAACTCGCGCGTCTGATCGAAGTCGACGTCGACGTGGACCCGCTCCGAGATCGTCCCGCGCGCGACCGCCCGCAGCTGGAACTCCGGGGCGATGTCGGGCACCGCGCCGGCGTTGCACTGCTGACCGGTGCCGACCGTGCAGGGACTGTAGGTCTGCCACTGCGACCCCAGCTGCCCCTGGCCGTCCACCTCGAGCTCGAGGTCGGCGATCCCGCTGAGCGCGTCCGGGATGAGGTCGATCCGCTGGCGGTCCTCGCGCTCCTCGCGGTCGAACGCCTCTTCGGGGGGGGCGGTCTGCCGGTAAAAGCCCCGACGGTCGAAGCCCGGCGGGAGCTTGTCCAGACTCAGGCTGACCCACCACATCGTGTCGCGACGCGCGGCGAGCCCGGACTCGACGGACCGGAGCTCGGCACGCAGCCACTCGTTCCCCGTCGTCCACGGCCAGAACCTCCCGGGCTCTCCGGGCCGGGGTCCCGGCGGGAGATCGATCGCCCACGGGAAGGGGAGGCGGTGCCAGCCGAGGCGGAGCTCCGCCGGAGCCTCCTGGGGCGCCGCCCCGGCCGGGGCGGCGTCCGCCGCCCCCGGCTCCTGGGCCTCGAGCGGCGTCGCGAACGCCGACCATGCGAGCGCGGCGCCCGCCAGCGCGAGCGCGGCGATGCGGGCCCGAAGCGACGCCGGGCCTCGGGCGGTCGCGGCGCCGGGCCGCGACTCCGACCGCGCCCTCAAGCCGCCGTACGACCCAGCGGCGGGCGCTCCGCACGCCGTCGGCGACCCCGCCTCGCTCGGCCGGGGCCGTCATCCACCTCGGGTCGGAAGGAGCTCGCGCCTCGGGGCGAAGAAGCCATGGGGCGGGAATATAGGGAGCCCCCCCGGGACCGGAAACGTGAGGGGGCGGAGCCGTGCCGACGACCCGGCCGCGGCCCGGCGGAAAGCTAGAAGACGCGCGTGATCACCGCCCAATCACGGACGGGACGGCCGTTCCGGAGCGCCGGCTTGAACTCCATCTCCAGCGCCGACTGGATCAGCCTGCGGTTGAATCCCTCGTCGGGCGTCCGGGGGTCGAGCTCGACGTCCACCGGCTTTCCGCGCTCGTCCACCAGCACGCGCAGGCGGACCTGGAGCCCCTTCACCTCCTTCGGCGCGTCCCAGTCGGGGATGATCACCCGCGGCTCCGGAACCGTGTTCCGGTAGCGACCCTCGGCGTCGGACCCGCCGTCGCCGCGGCCGGTCCCCCCGGGGATTCCCGTGCCGGCGCCCGCCGTGCCGGGCCTCTCGAGGGATCCGGCGGAGGAGATCCGTTCCGTGGGAACGGAAACGACCACCTCCGGCGCGTCGAGGGCGGGGATCGGTCGAGGGGGAGCCGGGATCTCGATCGGGCGGAGCGGCGCCAGCGCGATCGACCGCATCGCGCCGCCCCCGGCGGCGGCGACCGGGTCGCCGCTCCGCGGGCCCGCGGCGACCGAAGCCCCGGCGACCGGCGCCTCGACCCGCCATACCAGGACCAGCGCCGCGTGCAGCGCCAGCGACAGCGCCAGCCCCGCGCACACCGCGATCCGATGGCGTCGGTCGTTCCGGTCCATGGCCCTGTCCAGCCGCTTCACCGGTCCCCGCTCCTCGTCGTCCCTTCACGCCCTTCCCGGCGACACGCTCCCGGGCGCGACCCGGCGCGCCGATGGCGCCGCGGTCCTCCGAGTAGATTGTATCGCCGCGTCCTTCCTCTTGTTCCGCTTGCCCGTCCCGGTGACCCGGGGCAGATTCGGGGTCCGGCGGCCCGCCGGCCGGGCGCGAGCCGCGATCGAAGCAAGCCCCGTCGGCCGTTCACCCGGGAGCCCGATCTTGCCGCGGATCCTCGCGCTGCTCGCACTCTGCCTCCCCGTCGCCGCCTGCTGGCGGATCGGCGAGCCGACCGAGAGCGCGGCGCTGATCACCTGGGCGGCCTACCCGGACACGGTGGTCGCGGGCGAGATCTTCCCGCTCGAGGTCGCGGGCCCGGTCGCGTCCGACGCCTGCGGACGGCTCGATACGGTTACGGTCGAGGTCGCGGGCGGGGAGATTCTCGTCGGCGCCCGGCGCAGCGTGTACGACACGATGTGCTCGGACAGCCCGGTCGGGTTCTACGAGGCGCGAGCCCTTCGGCTCCCCACGGCGGGCGAGTGGCTCGTGCGGACGCGGGAGGGCCGCGTGCTGGGTTCGCTCGTCGCCGTGGACTCGGGTCGATTCTCCGGGATGCGGGCCGTCGGCGAGGGCACCGTCGTGGAGGCCGGCGGCTGCATGCTGTTCGCGCCCGGCAGGATCGGGAATCAGCGCCCCTTCGCGCTCCGGGGCGCCCCGACCGAGTTCCGGATGCACGCCGGCACCGACCGGCGGGTCCGGGTCGAGGGCCGGCTCGGCGGCTTCACGCTGTGCGGCGCCTGGGGGTCGCGGCCGGTGATCGTGGTCCACGAGGGCCACGTCACCGACAGCACGGCGGAGCAGTACTACGAAGGCCGGGATCGAGGCGCGGACGGGAACGGGAGCGCAATGCGGCCGGATTCCACACGAGCGGCCAGGGAGGCGCGACGATGACGCTGTACGAAGAGGGAGACGTGTCGACGAGCCCGGTCAACGAGGGGCTCAACCGCAGGCTCGCCGGAGAGCTGGCGGAGATGCGCGAGCAGGGCGTGCTCAAGCGGCTCCAGCACATCCTGGGGGCGCAGGGACCGGTGGTGGAGCTCGAGGGCTACGGTGAGACCGTCAACCTCTGCTCGAACAACTACCTCGGGATGTGCGACGTCCCCGGGGTGGTGGAGGCGGTGCGCGAAGGAGCCGCGCGGTACGGGGCCGGAACCTCCTCGGTCCGGTTCATCTGCGGCACGTTCGACATCCACCGGGAGCTCGAGGACCGGATCGCCGACTTCCTCGAGACGGAGGCGACCATCACCTTCACCTCCTGCTGGAACGCGAACGAGGGCCTGTTCGCGCCTCTGCTCGACGAGACCGACGCGCTGATCAGCGACGAGCTGAACCACGCGTCGATCATCGACGGGATCCGGCTGTGCAAGGCGCAGCGGCGGATCTACCGCCACCTGGACATGGACTCGCTGCGCGAGGCGCTCGAGGCGTCGGGCGACGCGCGGCACCGTCTCGTGATCTCCGACGGCGTGTTCTCGATGGAGGGGGAGATCGCCCCGCTTCCCGAGATCCGCGAGCTGTGCGACAGATACGACGCGATCATGGCGATCGACGACTCGCACGCCACCGGTGTGCTGGGCGACACCGGCCGCGGCACGCCCGAGCACTTCGGGATGCACGGGGAGGTCGACATCATCACTTCGACGCTGGGAAAGGCGCTGGGCGGAATGGCGGGCGGCTTCGTCGCGAGCAGCCGCGAGGTCGTGGAGTACCTCGTGCAGCGCTCCCGCACCCTGCTGTTCACGAACGCGATCCCGCCGCACTCGGCGTGCGGCGCGCTCGCCGCGATCGACCACCTGGAGGCGCACCCGGAGCTCGTCACCCGGCTGCGCGAGAACACGGCCTATTTCCGGGAGCATCTCACCGCGCTGGGGTACCGTCCGATCGAGGGGGAGACTCCGATCGTGCCGGTGATCATCGGAGAGACCTCCGACGCGATCTCGCTCAGCACGAGGCTGCTCGACCAGGGCGTGTTCGTGATCGGCTTCGGGTTCCCGGTCGTTCCGCACGGGGAGGCGCGGATCCGCTGCCAGATCTCGGCCGCGCACTCGAGGGAGCATCTCGACCGGGCGCTGGAAGCGCTCGCGCGGGTGGGCGCCGAGCTCGGAATCGTCTGAGGCGTCGGCCGCGCCGCCCGCCGGCGCGCACGGACCGACGGACTGATTGGAGGCACATGAGGCAGATCATCCTGGCGCCGTCGCTGCTCGCGGCGGACTTCGCCCGGCTCGGGGAGCAGGTGGCCGAGGCGGAGGAGGCCGGCGCGAGCTGGTTCCACTTCGACGTGATGGACGGGCACTACGTCCCGAACCTGAGCATCGGGATCCCGGTCCTCGAGTCGCTCCGCGCCGTCACGGAGTCGTTCATCGACGTCCACCTGATGATCGACAACCCGGAGACGTTCCTCGAGCCGTTCGCCGCCGCCGGAGCGGACATGATCACGATCCACCAGGAGGCGGCGGTCCACCTCCACCGGGATCTCCACGAGATCCGCCGCCTCGGCCCGAAGGTCGGGGTCGCGCTGAATCCCTCCACCCCGGCGGAAACCCTGTCGGAGTCGCTGCCCTTCGTCGACCTCGTGCTCGTGATGACCGTGAACCCCGGGTTCGGCGGACAGAGCTTCATCCACGCGGCGCTCCGCAAGTGCGAGCGGGTCAGGACGATGGCAGCCGACCGGGGCCTCGGCGGCCTCCACGTCCAGGTGGACGGGGGAATCGGGCCGGACACGGCGCCGCTCGCCGCCCGCTCGGGCGCGAACGTGCTGGTGGCGGGCTCGTACGTGTTCCGGGGACCCGGCACGGTCCGGGAGAACTACGAGGCGATCCGGAGCTCCCTTGGCGTCCGGGTCTGAGGCGCGCCCGGGGGACGCTCCCGGCGTCCGCCCGGCGCGCCCGGCGGAGCTCGACGCCGACGAGCGGCTCCGCTACCACCGGCAGATGATCCTCCCGGAGGTCGGCGCGGAAGGACAGCGTCGGCTGCGGCAGTCCTCGGTCCTGGTCGTCGGGGCCGGGGGTCTCGGCTCGCCGGCGGCCCTCTACCTCGCGGCCGCGGGGGTGGGGCGCCTGGGTATCGTCGACTCCGACCTGGTCGACCTCACGAACCTCCACCGGCAGCTCCTGCACGACTCGGCGTCCGTGGGCCGCCGCAAGACGGATTCCGCGCGGGAGAGGCTCGCGCGGCTGAACCCGGGCGTGGAGGTCGTCGCGCACGACGTCCGGCTCGACGCCTCGAACGCCCTCGAGGTGTTCTCCGGCGGGTGGGACCTCGTGGTCGACGGGAGCGACAATTTCCCCACCAGGTACCTCGTGAACGACGCCTGCGTGCTGTTCGGGCTGCCGCTCGCGTACGGCGCGATCTTCCGGTGGGAGGGCCAGGCTTCGGTGTTCGCGGCGCCGGGAGGCCCCTGCTACCGCTGCCTGTTCCGCGACCCGCCCCCGCCGGGCCTCGTCCCCACCTGCGCCGAGGCCGGCGTGCTCGGCGCCCTGCCCGGGCTGGTCGGTTCGATCCAGGCCGTGGAGGCGCTGAAGCTCCTGCTCGGGACCGGCCGCTCGCTGATCGGGCGGCTGCTGCTGATCGACGCGGCGAGCATGGAGTTCCGGGAGCTGGAGGTGCGGAGGGACCCGGAGTGCGCGGTCTGTGGCGAGGCGCCGTCGATCACGGGGCTCATCGACTACGAGGCCTTCTGCCGCGGCGGGACGCCGGTCCCGGCGCCGACGGAGACCCCGGCGGTGGCCCGCCCGGCGCCGCCGCGAGAAGAGGGCTCCGCCGGGACCGAGCCCCCGGTCGAGATCGGCGTCGAGGAGCTCCGCGACCGGCTCGAGCGGGGCGAGCGCCCCCAGATCCTGGACGTGCGTGAGGCGTACGAGTGGGAGATCGGGAATCTGGGGCCGGCCGGCGCCAGGCTCATCCCGCTCGGCGAGCTCGGCGAGAGCCTCGAGCAGCTCGACCGGGAGGCCGATCTCGTCGTCTACTGCCGGACGGGGAGCCGCAGCGCGCTCGCGGTGGAGTTCCTCCGGTCCCGCGGCTTCGTGCGCGCCCGGAACCTCGCGGGAGGGATCAACGACTGGTCCCTGCGGGTCGACCCCTCGATTCCGCGCTACTGAGTCCCGCCGGTCTCAGTCGTCCAGTCGGACCTGCGTGGCGTCGAGCACCTCCGGCAACGCCCGCAGCTCGCGCAGGCTCGACGGCGAAAGCTCCTCGTCCAGTCCGATCACGGCGAGGGCCTCTCCGCCCTTCGTGTCGCGCGCCTGGTGGAACTCGCCGATGTTGACCCCGGCGTCCCCCAGCCGGGTTCCGACCTGCCCGACCACGCCCGGGACGTCGCGGTTCCGCACGAACAGGAGGGTACCCCTGGGCGCCACGTTCACCGGATAGCCGTCGACCCGCACGATGCCGCCGGAGAGATCGCCGCGGAGGGCGCCGGCGAGCGAGGCCGGACGGGCACCGCCGACGGCCACGACCTCCACCCAGGCCACGTGCCCGGCCTGCGGCTTCAGCCGCGAGCGCTCCACCTCCAGCCCTCGCTCCGCCGCCACGGCGAGGGCGTTCACGAAGTTCAACGGCCCCGTCTCCAGGTCCCGGAGGAAACCCGCGACGACCGCCGAGGCGACGAGCCGCAGTCCCCTCTGCTCCGGCGCGGCCAGGCGGACCTCGAGCCGCGTCGCCGTCCCCCCGGAGAGGCCCGCGGCCGCGCGACCGAGCCGGCGGGCCAGCTCGAGGATCGGCTGCAGCCTCCGTCGCTCCGCCACGCCGATCGGGGTCACGTTCACGGCGGCGCGCAAGTCTCCCTCGAGCAGCGCGTCGCGCACGGCGAGCGCGATCTCGGTCGCCACCTTCGCCTGCGCTTCCGGCGTCGAGGCACCGATGTGGGGCGTCAGGGTCAGGTTCGGCGCGTTCCGAAGGGGGTGGTCCGAGGGCAGCGGCTCCGTCTCGAACACGTCGAGGGCCGCCGCCGCGAGCCGCCCCGAGCGCAACGCCGCCGCCAGCGCCTGCTCGTCGACCAGCCCGCCGCGGGCGGTGTTGACCAGGATCGCGCCCGGCCGCATCCGCGCGATCCGCTCCGCGTCGAGCAGTCCCCTCGTCTCGTCCGTGAGCGGCAGGTGGAGCGTCACGAAGTCCGCCCGGGACAGGAGCTCGTCAAGCTCGACAATCCGGATCCCGAGCTCCTCCGCGCGGTCGGGATCCACGTACGGGTCGTAGGCGAGCACCGCGAGCCCGAACGCCCGGGCGCGCCTCGTCATCTCCGTTCCGATCCGCCCGACGCCCACCACGCCGAGCGTCCGCCCGCACAGCTGCGCGCCCGTGAGACCGCGGCGGTCCCACTCGCCCCCCCGGACCGAGCGGTCGGCCGCGGCGATCTTCCGGGCGGCGGCCAGCAGCAGCCCGAACGCCAGCTCGGTCGTGGAGATCGTGTTGCCGGCCGGGGCGTTGAGCACGGCGACCCCGCGCCGCGTCGCAGCCTCGAGGTCGATGTTGTCGAGGCCGACGCCCGCGCGCCCGATCACCTCGAGCGCGTCGGCGGCCCCGAGCAGCTCCGCGTCGACCCGGGTCCCGCTCCGGACGACGAGGCCCGAGGCGCCCCGCAGGGCCTGCCGCAGTTCGGCGCGGGAGACGCCGACCCGGTCCTCGACGGCGAGCCCGGTCGCCTCCTGGAGGATGCTCACCCCCTCGGGCGTGAGCGCATCGGCCACCAGGACCCGCTTCACGCCCATCTCAGGCCTCCCCGCGCGCGACCGGGACGGCGGCCAGGAACCCCCGGATCACGTCCTCCACTTCCCCCAGCAGGCGGTTCAGCTCGTCGATCGTGTGATCTCCCATGTGCCCGATCCGAATGCACCGCTGCTTGAGCTCGCCGTAGCCGGTCGCGATCGTGTACCCCCGCTTCGAGAGCGCCTGGACCACGTCGCCGCCGCGCGCCCCGGCTGGAAGGGTCACCGCCGTGACGGTGGGAGACCGGTAGCCCTCGCGGGCCAGCACCCCGAACCCCGGGTCCACCTCCGCCCGCAGCTCGTCCGTCCAGGCGCGCGTCCGCTCCGCCATCGCCCGGTGCCGCTCCCAGCGCCGCTCGAGCCCCTCCTCCCGGATCCGTCCCAGCTGGCGCTCCAGCGCGTAGAACAGCGAGACGGCCGGGGTGTTCGTCGTCTGGTGCTCGCGCGCCCTCCGCTCGAACTCGAGGATGTCGAAGTAGAAGCTGGCCGCCGGAACCCGGGCGGCGCGCTCGAGGGCCCGCTCCGACGCGACCCCGAGCGCGAGACCCGGAGGGAGCGCCAGCGCCTTCTGGGAACCCGTGAGGAGGAAGTCCGCCCCCCAGTCGTCGAACCGGATCTCGACGCCGCCGACGGAGGTGACGCCGTCCACGGCGAGCAGCAGGTCCTCGTGCTCCCGCACGACCGCCGCGAGCTCCGCGACCGGGCTCAGCACGCCCGTCGAGGTCTCCGAGTGCACGACGGTCACCAGGTCCCACCGGCCGGGGCTCGCGCGCAGCGCCGCGCGGAGCGCCTCCGGGAGGTTCGGCTCCCCTGCCTCGACCCGGATCGCGTCGACCGGCCGGCCGCAGCGCTCCGCGATCGCGCGGAACCGGTCGCCGAACGCTCCGCAGACCAGCGCGAGCGCGCGCCTCCCGCAGAGCCCGGTGATCGCCGCCTCCATCAGCCCGGTTGCCGAGCTCGTGGACAGGTAGACGGGGCGGCTCGTGCCGAACAGCGCGCGCAGGTCGCCGTCGATGCCGGCGAGGAGCTCGCGCATCGTCGCGCCGCGGTGGCCGACCACGGGCCTCCGCATCGCCTCGAGCACCTCCGGGCGCACCTCGGTGGGCCCCGGCAGGAAGAAGCGTCCGAACGGCGGGTACGGGGTCGTCACGTGAGAGGTCCCGTTGCGTGGGTGACGGACGGCGCGCGCCGCCGGGAAGATCCCGCTCCCCGCCGGTCCGTGCAAGCGCGCCCCGGCGGAGGTTGACGGAGCCCCCGCCGGAAGGAAACTTGCACCACCGCCGCGGCCCCGCGACACCGCGGGTCGTGGCCGGTCCACTCCCGGCCGGGGAGGGCCCGTCCCGAGCCCAGCGAGCAGGCGACACGGATGCGATATCACGTCATGACGAATGTGACGCCGGAGCAGGTCCTCGAGCGCGCCCGCGCCTTCTTCGCGGAGCATTCCAGGGTGGACCTGACCGAGGAAGGGCCGGACCGGCTCCGCTTCTCGGGCGAGATCGGCACGGCCCGCATCCGGGTCGACCGCCATCACGGACACACGAACGTCCACGCCGCGACGGACCGCGTCGTCGGCCTCGACATCACGGACCTCACGAAGCGGTTCCTCTACACCCTGGGGCACGTATGAGCGACCCGAGGCTGACCGACCCGACCGGCGCGGACACGGTCACCGTGCGTCTCGCGATGCCCGACCGGTGGCTCGAGCACGTGGAAGAGCTGCCGCTCGCGATCCCGGTCGCCGAGGCGAAGGCGATCGGCGTCCGCGCGATGCTCCTCCGCGGCACCGACGACCCGGACGACTACTACGTCGAGTACGCGGAACGCCGGGTCCGGGACGAGGGGATGACCCTGGGCGAGATCGGCTTCCGTCCCCGGGAGATGCTCGCGATCCGGAAGTACGACCTCGGGCACTACCGCCGCTTCGAGGGCTGAGCCGGGCGCGCGCCTCCCCTCCGCCGGAGACGCGGGGGGTCGCCCGCACGAGGTTCCGCACGGCCGTGACCCGAAACCAGCAGAGGTGTCCCAGGTGAGCGAGCAGCATCGGTTCGATCCGCGCGAGATCGCCGGCCGCCTGGGCCACGCGCGGCCGCCGGAGATCCTCGACGCGACGGCGACTGCGATCGCGAGGGGACACCACGTGGCGGTCCTCGCGGCGGAGGGCTCGGGACGCGAGGCGGCCTATGCCCTCGCCGTCCTCGAGCGCTGCGACGCGGGGGAGGCGGGGCTGCAGGCCCTGCTCCTCACGGCCACGGACGAGCGCGCGGACCGGCTGGGACGGGCCCTGCACCTGGCCTGCGCTCCGGAGGGCCTTCCCGTGTTCGTGCCCGGTCGGGGCTGGAGCGACGCCGAGGGCGTCCCCGCGCGGAGCCGTGTCGTGGCCGGCAGGCCCTCGCGACTGCTTCCCGCGATCCGATCCGGTCGCCTGGGGCTCGGGTCGCTCCGGCTCCTCGTCCTCGACGGCGTCTCGACCATGGTCTCGCTGGACGAGTGGTCGTCGGCGGAGCCTCTTCTCGACGGCCTCGACGCGGATACCCAGCGGATCGCAGCCTCCGAGGTCGTGGACGCCGTGTTCGCGGAGCTCGTCGAGCGACGCCTGCCGAGGGCCCGCCGCTGGCCCGAGGAGCTGTTCCCGGCGGCGGGAGCGGAGAAAGCGCCGGCCCCGGCGGGCGGCGCTCCCCTCCGGATCGGACTGGCGAGCGGCGAGCGGGCTCTCGAGCTCGTGGCGCGCTGCGCCGCCGAGGCGCTGCGCGAGGACGACGGGGCGGTCGGGATCGCCTGCGCGTCGCCGGAGGACGTCCCCCGAATCGTCGCCGAGCTCGGCGTCCGGGGTCACGAGGCCTCGGTGGAGGACGACCGGGTCCGGATCGGAGACGACGACGGCGCGGGAGCAGCCCCGGCGGAGGCGGCCGCGATCCTGTACGGGCTCCCGTCGGGACTCCCGGAGCTCGAGCGTGCGCTGGGAGCGGCGGCGCGACGGTACGCCGTGGTGGAGCCCCGACACTTCGCGCAGCTGCGGCTCCTCGCGGCGCGCGCGCGGCTGTCGCCCGAGCTGCTTCCCCAGGCGTCGGTTCCGGACGAGCTGGACGCGGTGGCGCTCTACCGGCAACGGCTGCGCGAGGCCGTCCGCTCCGCGGATGTCATCCCCGAGCTGCTCGTGCTCGAGCCCCTGCTCGAGGAATTCGGCGCGATGCGGGTGGCGGCGGCCCTCTCCGAGCGCCTGCGGCTCCACGACGAGGAGGCTGGAATCGTCCTCTCCTGGCCCGACGTCGAGGCGGCGTCGCTCCCCGGCTCGCGCCCGGCGCCCTCGCGGCGGCGGGAGAAGACGGGCGGCGAGGAGTCGCGCCCGGCGCCGCGGGGCGCGCGCCCGGCGTGGTCGCGCCTGTTCATCGGAATCGGCCGCCGCGACGAGGTGCGGCCGTCCGACCTGGTCGGGGCCCTGACCGGCGAGGCCGGGATCGCCGGCGGACAGATCGGCAAGATCGAGATCCGCGGGAGCTTCTCGGTCGCGGAGATCGACTCGCAGGCCGTCGACCAGGTCATCCGGCGGATGCAGGGGGTGACGATCCGCGGCCAGCCCGTCAGCGTGCGCCTGGACCGCGGGGGCTGAGCGGGCGGCGGTCGATCAGGATCCGGGGTCGGACTCCCGCATCCGGCGCTTGAGCTCCTGCAGCCGGAGCTCGGCGAGCTCGTCCGGGTCGAGGTCCCGGCCCGCCCCGGTCCCTCCCTCCATCTCCTCGAACGCCTGCTCGACGTCGCGCGTGGCGGCCGCCGCGAGGTCCGCATCCTCGATGCCCTCGACGATCCTGTCGAAGTCGTCGACCGCGGAAGGGCGCCCCCCGCGGAGGCTGCCCGTCGCACCCGCCCGTCGCGCCTGCGCCGCGATCGCGTCGCGCCTCGCGAGCGCGGACTTGAGCTGCTCCGTCATCTCCGCGACCGACCGCCTCTGGAGCGCGAGCTCGGTCTCGGCCGCCTCCAGCTTCTGTGCGGCGACATCCGCCCGGCCGCGGTGCTTCTCGGCGAACCGGATCGCGACCTCGACCGTCTCCGCGTCGCCGATCCTCTTCGCCTGCTCCGCGCGCCGGACGCAGCTCTCCGCATCGCGCAGCTCGCGCTCGCGCAGCGCGCGGTAGTCGACGATCTGCTTCTCGAGCACGGGCAGCGCGGCCCGGGCCTCGATCAGCTCGTTCCGCATGCCCGCGAGGAGGCGGTCGACCTCCTCGCGGGGGTCGCCGGGCGACCGTCCCTCGAGCGCTTCGAGGGCCACCTCGATCTTCTCCCTCAGCTTTCGGAACATGTCGGAAGTGTAACCGTCCGCCGGCGGCCCCGTCCACATCCGGCCCCGGCGCCGCTGGCTCCCGCTCCCGTTGGACTTGCGGCTACCGCCCCGGGCCGGAACCCTGGGTGTACCACGATTCCGGGCAGCGCAGGCCGAAGCTCCGAGGGAGGAGGCTCTTGGCACGACAGGTCGAGGTGTTCCGGGTCGAGGGAATGCACTGCGGCGCCTGCAGCGCGGCCGTCGAGCGAAGCCTGAACCGGATCGAGGGCGTGGAGGCGTCGGTGAGCCTCCCGGCGGAGTCGGCCACCGTGCGGTTCGATCCCGATGCGGTCGGCTTCGAGCAGCTGGCCGGCGTCGTGGAGGACGCCGGTTACCGGCTGGAGCGGCGCGACGAGACGGGGGACCGGGCCGAGCGGGAGCGGGAGCGGCTCCGCCGCGACGACGAGAAGGTCCGGCTGGCCAGGCGACGCACGAGGGTCGCCTGGGCGCTCACCGTCCCGATCATGGTCTGGATGGTGCCCGAGATGGGCTTCGGCATCCTGTGGCCGAGCCCGCTCGCCTTCGAGCTCGGCCTGCTCCTCCTCGCCGTCCCGGTGCTGCTCGGCCCCGGCCGCCCGACGCTGCGGAGCGGCTTCGCCGGCCTGCGGCGCCGGAGCCCGAACATGGACACGCTCATCGCCCTCGGCAGCGGCGCCGCCGCGCTGACCGGACCGTTCGCGGTGGCCCACCGGCTCGGCGCGGGGCCGATGATCATGAACTACGCCGGGGTCGGCGCGATGATCATGGCGATCCACCTGACGGGTCGGTACGTGGAGGCGCGCGCCCGGGGACGGACGTCGGCGGCGATCCAGAAGCTGCTTTCCCTCGAGGCGCGGACTGCCCGCGTCCTGCGGGGGGACGCCGAGGTCGAGGTACCCGTCGCCGAGGTGGCGGTCGGGGACGTGATGATCGTCCGGCCGGGCGAGAAGATCCCGACGGACGGGGTGGTGGTCGGCGGGAGCAGCGCGGTCGACGAGTCCCTCGCCACCGGGGAATCGATCCCCGTGGACAAGGAGGAGGGGGACGACGTGATCGGCGCGACGCTCAACCGGCAGGGCGTGCTGCGGGTCCGCGCCACGGGCGTCGGCGAGGACACGTTCCTCGCCGGGGTGGTCCGGATGGTGGAGCAGGCGCAGGGGAGCAAGGTCCCGATCCAGGAGTTCGCGGACCGCGTCACGGCCGTGTTCGTCCCCGTGGTGCTGACGATCGCGACGCTGACCCTGCTCGCCTGGCTCCTCGTCCCGGGGCCGTTCGTCGCCCTCGCGGAGCGGGCTGCGGAGCTGCTCCCGTGGGTGCACGCCGACCTGGACCGCGTGTCGCTCGCCGTGTTCGCCGCCCTCGCCGTGCTCGTGATCGCCTGCCCGTGCGCGCTAGGGCTCGCCACCCCGACCGCGCTCATGGTCGGGACCGGGATGGGGGCCGAGCACGGCGTGCTGATCCGGGACGGCGCCGCGATCCAGACGCTCGAGGGAGCGGACGTCGTCGTGTTCGACAAGACGGGCACCGTCACGCGGGGCGCCCCGGAACTGACCGAGATCGAGGCCGTGGACGGAGACGCCGACGGCCTCCTCCGGCTCGCGGCCGCCGTGGAAGCGGCCTCCGAGCACCCGCTCGGCGCCGCCGTCGCGGCCGCGGGCCGCGAGCGGGGCCTCCCCGGACTCCCCATCGACGCGTTCGAGGCACGGACCGGGCTGGGCGTGGTCGGGACGGTCGGCGGGCGCCGGGTCGTCGTGGGCGGCGCCCGGCTCCTGGAGTCGGAAGGAATCCCGGCGACCGGCCTCGCGGAGCGCGCCTCCGCGCTCGAGGCGCGGGGCCGGACGGTGATGCTGGTGGCGATCGACGGTCGGGAGGCGGGCCTTCTGGCCGTCGCGGACCGGGTGAAGGAGGACAGCCGGGAGGCGGTCCGCCGCCTCCACGAGCTGGGGCTCCGGACCCTCATGCTCACGGGCGACAACCCGCGGACGGCGGCGGCGGTGGCCGCCGAGGTCGGCATCGACGAGGTGCGCGCGGGCCTGCTGCCCGAGGAGAAGGTCGCGGAGATCAGGCGGCTCCAGGCCGCCGGGGCGACCGTGGCGATGGTCGGGGACGGGATCAACGATGCGCCGTCGCTCACGCAGGCCGACGTCGGGATCGCGATCGGGACCGGCACCGACATCGCGATCGAGTCGGCCGACATGACCCTGGTGCACGGGAGCCTGATGGGCGTGGTGCGGGCGGTACGACTCTCGCGCGCCACCTTCCGGAAGATCCGCCAGAACCTGTTCTGGGCCTACTTCTACAACACGGTAGCGATCCCGGTCGCCGTGCTCGGCCTCCTGCACCCGATCCTCGCGGAGGCCGCGATGGCGGGCAGCTCGATCACCGTGGTCGCGAACGCGAACTCCCTCCGCAAGGCCCGGATCGACGGCTGAACGCCGGGGGCGGGCTTCCCCGGCCTCGGGTCAGCTCCGGCCGGTCGACTCCCGTGCGCGGGCGGCCTCCGTCTCGATCAGCGAGTCGTGCATCCGGTACTCGGGGAGCCCCGCCTCCCGCTCGGTCGGCAGCGCGTCGAGGAAGCGCTCGTGCGCCTCCCGCTCCGCCGCCGCGTCGCCGCGGGCCGCGGCGGCGCGGGCCGCCAGGGCGAGACCGAGGAGATGGGCCGGCCGCGCGGAGAGGATCGAGGACGCCTCCGCGGCGGCGGCGCCTGGCTCTCCCTGCAGCAGGTGCAGGAGGCCGACGTGGAACCGCGCGTCGGCGTCGATTTCCTCCGGCGGGACCGCCGAGTAGGCCTGCACGGCCATGTTCGCGAAGAACTTCGCGCGCTCGGCGTCTCCCTCCTCGTCCGTCCGCATCGCGCGCTCGAACAGGCGGTCCGCCGCCTGGCGGGAGGAGAGCTGCGACAGGTCGACCATTCCCGTCCCGGCGCCCTGGGTCCCGGCGCCACCCGCCTCCTCCCGCGGCGCCTCGGGAAGGCCCCCCGTCACCGGCATGTCGCCGATCCGCGGCTGCGCCTGCGCCTGCACGAAGAAGGCGATCGCGACCGCGAACGCGACCAGCGCGAGGCCGGAGAGCGCCCACGGAAGGTAGGCGAGGAGCGGCTTCGCCGGGCGACGGCCGGTCGGGGCGCCGCACTCGGCGCAGAACAGCGCGTCCAGCTCGATCCCGGCCCCGCAGGACGCGCAGGCGGGCGCCTCCCGCCCGAGGTCCGCCCCGCACCGGGAGCAGAAGGCCCCGGACTCCTCGCTTCCGCACTTCGGACACCGCATGCCGGCTTCCTTTCGATCGGTCTCGAGAGCGCTCCGCCTCCCTCCGCGGTCAGGCCCCGAACTTCTGCAGCCTGCCCGCGCGGGCGGCGAGGAGCGGCATCAGGTCGCATCCCCGGACCGTTCCCATCGAGCCGGCCCGGCAGGCGGTCTCGCCGAACTCCGGCGCTCCGCGCTCGCCTCGCGCCGGGCCGCCCGCCATCAGGAAGGGGACGGGGTGCCAGGAGTGGGCGCACAGCGTCGACGGCGTCGAGTGGTCGCCGGTCACCAGCACGATCTCGGGTCCCGCCTCGAGCAGCCGCGGCAGCAGCGCGTCGACCCGCTCGATGATCGCGACCTTCCGGTCGAAGTCGCCGTCCTCCCCGGCCTTGTCGGTCCCCTTCACGTGCAGGAAGAAGAAGTCGAAGTCGTCGCGGACGCCGTCCAGGGCGGGGATGAGCGCCTCGGGCTCGTCGGCCACCTCGAGCGCCTCCATGCCCACGAGCCGCGCGACGCCGCGGTACATCGGGTAGGCGGCGATGGCGACGGAGCGCCAGCCGAACACCTCCGGAAATCGGGGCCAGTCGGGAAGCTGCGCGAACCCGCGGAGCAGGACCATGTTCGCCCGGTCCCGGCCCGACAGCGTCTCCGGCACCCGCTCCACCCACTCCCGCACCGCCCGGGTCGCCGGCTCCGCCGACGCGGCCTGCGCGCGCACCGCGAGCGGGGCCGCTCCCGTGCGCTCGGGGTCGGTGTCGACGATCTCCGCCGTCGTGGGCTCCGCCGGCCGGACGACCAGCAGGAACCGGTGCTCCTTCACCGGCCTCACGAACAGCTCTGCGTCGTCCACCTCGATGCCGTCGAGGGCCCGGATCACGGGGGCGGCGTCCTCCGTGGAGATCCGTCCCGCCCGCCGGTCCGTCACGCGGCCCTCCGCGTCCACCGTGCAGAGGTTTCCCCGGGCCGCGACGTCGCCCGGCCGCAGGTCGAACTCCACCCCGAGCGCCTCGAGCACGCCGCGCCCGATCCGGTAGCGGAGCGGGTCGAAGCCGAACAGGGCCAGGTGACCCGGTCCGCTGCCCGGCGTCACGCCGGGCGCCACGGGCACGTGCAGCCCCATGCCGCCGCGCGCGGCGAGCGCGTCGAGGTGGGGGGTCCGGGCCGCCTCCAGCTCCGTCGGCCCGCCCGCCTCGCGCGGCAGTCCGCCCAGGCCATCAAGCACGAGCAGGAGGGCCTTCGCGTCGGACGGGGCCGCGAGCTCTCGGATGTCGTTCAGGTCCACGCTGCCTCCCGGCGCATCTCTTCCGCCCTCCTGCGACCGCACCGGCGCGGGTCCGCAGGGACTTCCGGCCGGCGAAGATACCCCGGGAACGCTTCGAAGGCGAGTCGGCGGCGGACGCGTCCGACTGGGTCGTTTCGACCCCGAAGAGCCGGATCGTCCCGGAGGGGTCGAGCGGATCCGAGCCCGGCCGACGGCGTGTTGGCCCGCCAACTCCCGGTCCCGTATCTTCCCGGCCGGATCCGCGGCCCTGCGGTCCACGGCTTGCACCGACCGCCCGTTCTCCGGAGCCCGCGAGCGCGGCGCCGGGGACGGCGGAGACCCGGGTGCGCGGCCGACCCGTTGCGAGGAGAGACCCATGCGGAACGCTCACGCGCAGGTGACGATGCTCGCGGCGCTGCTGACGGCCCCGATCGCCGCGGCCTGCGGAAGCGGCGGAGGCTCGACGGGGCTCGCCCGCGGCCCCTCCGCGCAGGCGATCGAGGCCCGGGTGGCGGCGCCGCCGGACACCGTGATCCAGAAGGCGTGGGAGACGCTGCGCGCCGACAACGTCACCCCGCGCTCCTTCCAGCGGATGGCCGGGGACACGGCGAACGTGGCGCAGTTGGAGTCCGAGTGGATCTACATCCCGAACGTCTATCCGGTCGCGCCGTTGCAGTCGCTCAGCGAGCCCGAGAAGTACATAAAGATCCTGTTCTGGGCCCAGCCGTATCGTGGCGGGACGGTGCTGTTCATCGACCCGGTCTACTCGCCTGCCGTGATGCCGACGGAGCCCGTGAACTGGTCACGCCTGCGGACGCTGCCCGCGGCGCACCCGGCCTGGCAGTACGTGCAGTACGTGGCCGACCAGCTGGCGCGCCGGCTGCAGGGCTGAGAACCGGCGACAGCGGAGGAAGCGATACCCCCCCGGTCTGACGAGCGCGCCGCCGTAGAACTGGTCGGGTTCTCGAAGCGGTTCGGGTGGAACCGCGTGCTGCGCGAGGTGGACCTGCGCGTGGAGCGCGGGATCACCCTCGCGCTCGTCGGTCCCAACGGCGCGGGCAAGACCACGCTCCTGAAGTGTCTCGCGACGCTGCTCCGTCCCTCGGGCGGCGAGGGGTACGTGTGCGGCCTGTCCCTCCGGAAGGAGCCCGACGCGATCCGCGCGCGAACGGGCCTGCTCACCGTGCGCGGCTACGTCTACGACGAGCTCACGGCCGAGGAGAACCTCCGGTTCACCGCCCGCATGACCGGCCTCGGGCTCGACCGGCGGTCGCTGCGCGCCGAGCTCGAGCGGGTGGGACTGGAGCGCGCGGCCGATCAGAGGGTCCGGACCTTCTCGACCGGGATGCGCAAGCGCCTCGTGCTCGCCCAGCTGCGGATCCGCCCGCTCGAGATCGCTCTCCTCGACGAGCCTTACGCCGGGCTCGACACCCAGGGAATGGCCCTCGTCGACGAGTACGTGCGCGAGTCCCGCCGGACGGGAACGACGGTCCTCATCGCCTCGCACCAGGCGGGCGAGGCCACGCGCACGGCGGAGAGGACGGCGATCCTCCGCGGCGGCAGGATCGAGCTCGCCGACCACGACGCGGCGACGACGACGCACCCCTCGCCACGCGACCCGGGCGCCGGGGTGCGGTGATGGGCGTCCTGCACCGCGCCTGGGCGATCGTGTGGAAGGACCTCCTGATCGAGGCCCGCACGAAGCAGAGCTTCAACGCGATGGTGTTCTTCGCCGCCCTCGTGCTCTTCATCTTCAGCTTCGCGATCGGCCCGGACACGGAGCTGCTGCGCCAGGTCTCCGGCGGCCTGCTGTGGGTGGGGATCGCCTTCACGGGGATCCTCTCGCTCAGCCGGACCTACCAGAGCGAGGAGACGAGCGGCGGGATCGAGGGCCTGCGGATGTATCCGGGCGACGTCCGGGCGATCTTCCTCGGAAAGCTCCTCGGGAACATCGTCATGCTCCTCTCGGTGGAGGCGGTGCTCTTCCCCGCCGCGGCGATCCTGTTCCAGATCGAGATGTGGCCGCACGCGCTCGAGCTCGCCGGCATCGCGCTGCTCGGGACGATCGGCTTCTCGGTCGTGGGGACCTTCTACGCGGCCCTCACGGTAAACCTGAGGGCCAGGGAGGTGATGCTGCCGCTCCTGCTGTTCCCGGCCCTGGTCCCGGTGCTGCTGGGAGCGGTGAACGCCACGACCCTGGTGCTCGTCGGAGACGCGATGCAGGGCACGGCCATCTGGATCCGCCTGCTCGCGTCCTTCGACGTGATCTTCTTCGTGATCTGCATATGGATCTTCCCGATAGCCCTGGAGGAATGAGCGTGACCGCGAAGTCGAAACCGGCGACCCTGCTCGGGCTCGTCGCCCTCGCCGCGCTGCTCGCCGGGAGCGTGGTCGGCCTCTTCGTCGTGCGGGCCGACGCCGCGCAGGGAGACGTCCAGCGACTGATGTACGTGCACGTGCCGGCCGCGTGGCTCGCGTTCCTGTCGTTCTTCATCGTCTTCCTGATGAGCGTCCTCTACCTGATCCAGCGGGACCTCCGCTGGGACCGGGTGGCGTCGAGCTCGGCCGAGATCGGGGTCGTGTTCACGGTGCTGACCCTGGCGCTCGGCTCGATGTGGGGAAAGCCGACCTGGGGCGTGTGGTGGACGTGGGATCCCCGTCTCACCACGACCGCGATCATGCTCGCGATCTACGTCGGCTACCTGGCGATCCGCAGCTTCGCCGACGACCCGGACAAGCGGGCACGCTGGGCCGCGATCGTGGGGATCATCGGGTTCGCGAACGTCCCGATCGTCTACCTGTCGGTGATCTGGTGGCGGACGCTGCACCAGCCGCCGTCGAGCCCCCGCTCGGTGGCGCCCGAGATCCTGTGGACGCTGATGCTGAACCTGGCGGCGTTCACGCTCGTCTACGTCTATCTGATGATGCGGCGGATCCGGCTGGCGCGGCTGGAGGGGAAACTCGAACAGCGTATGGCGTATCATGGATAACCTCGGATACATCGTGGCCGGGTACGGCCTGACCTGGCTCGTGCTGGGCTGGTATGCGTGGCGCACGAACCGGGGGCTCGAGAGCGCCGCGCGCGCCGTGTCGGAGTGGAACGAGTCGGACGACGCGCCCCGCGACTCCGCGGCCGCGGTCCCGTCCACCTGAACTGTGGAGACGTCGCGATGACCGGATCGAAGAAGCTGTGGGCGGGGGTCGGCCTGCTGGCCATCGTGGGCGCCCTCGCCTTCCTGATCGCCGGCGGCCTCAGGGAGAACGTCGTCTACTTCCTGACGCCGAGCGAGCTGATGGCGCGGGGCGCCGAGATCGTCGACCAGCCGATGAGGCTGGGCGGACAGATCAAGCCGGGGTCGGTGGAGTGGAACGCCGAGGCCCGAGACCTCCGGTTCGTGGTCCAGGACAGCCTCCAGGAGGTCCCGGTGAGGAGCACCGGCGCGCCGCCGGCGATGTTCCAGGAGGGGATCGGCGTCATCGTCGAGGGCCGCTACCGGGAGGAGGGGGTTTTCGAGTCGACGAACCTCATGGTAAAGCACTCGAACGAGTACGAGCCGCCCCACGACGGGAGGCAGACGCCGCAGAAGATGTACGAGTCGCTGATCAAGACCGACGACGCCGGCTGAGCGGGAGAGCGCAATGGCCAGCCTGATCGGCTCGACGTCCGTCATCGTCGCCCTGCTCGCCGCGGTCCTGACCGCGGCGGCGGGCATCGTCGGAGGGTTCCGTCGCAACCCGACCATGACCTCCGTGGCCCGCTGGGGCGCCTACGTGGGGTTCGCAGCGATGACCGCGGCGTTCCTCACGATGGAGGCGGCCCTCCTCACGCACGACTTCAGCGTCGAGTACGTGGCGCGGGTCGGCAGCCGCGAGACGCCGGCCTACTACACGGCGATCTCGCTGTGGAGCAGCCTCGACGGCTCGATCCTGTTCTGGGGGTGGATCCTCGCCGCCTACGCCGCCCTCGTGGCGTTCGTCCGCCGGGACTCGGTCTCCCGTCTCACGCCGTTCGCCACGGGCGTGATGGCGGTGGTCGGGATCTTCTTTTACGGGCTGCTCGTCGGCCCCGCGAACCCGTTCGGCGCCGTCTTCCCGGTGCCGGCCAACGGGCCGGGCCCGAACCCGCTGCTCCAGAACCACCCGTTGATGGGGCTCCACCCGCCGATGCTGTACTTCGGCTTCGTGGGCCTGACGGTGCCGTTCGCGTTCGCGATCGCGGCCCTCCTCGCGGGCAAGCTCGACGAGGAGTGGGTGCGGACGACCCGGCGCTGGACCGTCGCCCCCTGGGCGTTCCTCTCCGTCGGGATCATCGCGGGCGCCTGGTGGTCGTACGAGGTGCTCGGATGGGGCGGCTACTGGGCCTGGGACCCGGTGGAGAACGCCTCCTTCCTGCCCTGGCTCACGGCGACCGCCTTCCTGCACTCCGTGATGGTGCAGGAGCGCCGCGGCATGCTGAAGACCTGGAACCTGACGCTGATCATCGGGACCTTCCTGCTCGTGCTGTTCGGGACCTTCCTCACGCGGTCCGGCGTGCTGGAGTCCGTGCACGCGTTCACGGAGGGGTCGATCGGCATGCTGTTCCTGTCGTTCATCGCCCTCATCTCGATCGTGTCGCTGGCTCTGATCGGCTGGCGCTCGGACCGCCTCCACGCGCCGGGACGGCTGGACGGCCTGGTGTCGCGGGAGAGCGCGTTCATCCTGAACAACGTGGTCCTGGTCGCCTTCACGTTCACCGTGCTGCTCGGGACGACGTTCCCGCTCATCGTCGAGGCGGTCAACCAGAACCGGGTCAGCGTGGGTCCGCCCTATTTCAACAAGATCTCGGTGCCGCTCGGGCTGCTCCTCCTGTTCCTGATGGGGGTGGGGCCGGCGCTGCCGTGGCGCCGCACCACGCCGGAGAAGCTCCGACGGACGTTCCTCGTACCGGTCGTCGCGGGCGTCGTCTCGCTCGTGGCGGTCTTCGCGCTCGGCGTCCGGGCCGTCTGGCCCCTGCTGACGATCGGCTTCGCGGGCTTCGTGATGGCCACGATCGGGGAGGAGTTCCGGAAGGGGATCCAGGCCCGCCGGCGGATCGCCGGCGTGTCGGCGCCCGTCGCCCTGGGGCAGATCCTCACCCGCAACAACCGCCGCTACGGCGGCTACGTGGTCCACGCCGGGATCGTCGTGATCGTCGTCGCCCTCGCGATCTCGGGCACCTGGCGCTTCGAGCGCGAAGTCACGCTGAACCGCGGCGAGCACCTGGTTCTCGGCGACTACGTGGTACAGTTCGACGACGTCTGGGGCCGAGAGGAGCCGCAGCGCTTCGTGGTCGGAAGCACGTTCAGCGTGTTCAAGCAGGGCAAGGAGATCGGCACCCTCGAGCCCCGGATGAACTACTACCCGAACTCCCAGCAGCCGATCGCGACGCCCGCGGTGCGGTCCACCCTCAAGGAGGACCTCTACCTCACGCTGATGGCGTTCGACCAGGAGCAGGGCCGGCACGCCACGGTCCGGGCGATCGTGAACCCGGCCGTCCCGTGGCTGTGGATCGGCGGCATGATCGTCGCCCTCGGAGGGATCCTCGCGGTGGCGCCGCAGCGGAAGGGCGGACGGCCCGCGCTCGCGGTGGCCTTCGAGGAGGAGGCCGAGGCCGATCCCGAGCCCCGCCGGGTGGCGGTCTGAGGCGGCCCGATGAGAAAGCACCTGGTCTGGGTCCTTCCCCTCCTGGCGCTTCCCGTGCTGGGGCTGCTGCTGTGGGGGATGGGTACGGACAAGTTCACCCTGCCCTCGCCGCTCGAGGGCGCCGAGGCCCCGGGGTTCCGCCTCGCGACGATGGACGGGGACACGGTCGACCTCGCCGACCTCCGCGGGAAGGCCGTCGTCCTGAACTTCTGGGCCTCCTGGTGCATTCCCTGCCGCCAGGAGCACGACGTGCTGAAGCTGACGGAGGCGACGTACGACGAGGAGGATGTGGTCGTGCTCGGCGTCGTCTACCAGGACACCGAGGAGAACGCGCGCCGGTTCCTCCGCCAGCTCGGCGGGGACTGGGCGCACCTCCTCGACCCGACGCAGCGCACGGCGATCGACTTCGGGGTGTACGGCGTGCCGGAGACCTTCTTCATCGGTCCGGACGGGCAGATCGCCCGGAAGAAGGTAGGGCCCGTCACGTGGGACCTCGTGAAGCCGACCGTCGACTCGCTGATCGCGACCGCGCAGGCCCCGACGGAGGGAGGCGGCCCGTGAGCCGCGCGGCCTTCCTGCGCCGGGCACTGGCGATCGCGGCCTTCTGCCTCGCGCTTCCCATCGCGGCTGGAGCGCAGGAGCCGGTCTCCACGACGCCGGCCCCCTCGACGGGGGCCGCGCTGACGGACCGGGAGGCGGAACGGCTCGACGCGGAGTCGGCCGAACTGGCGGCGGAGCTGCGGTGCCCGGTCTGCCGGAACCAGTCGGTGCTCGAGTCGAACGCGGAGCTGTCGCGGGAGATGCAGGCTCTGGTCCGCGAGCGGCTGGCCGCCGGGGAGACCCCCGAGCAGGTGAAGACCTACTTCGTCAGCCGGTACGGCGAGTGGATCCTGCTCGAGCCCGAGCGCCGGGGAATCAACCTGGTCGTGTGGGTGCTCCCGTTCGCCGCCCTCGCGGTCGGGGGCGCCGTAGCCATCTGGCTGCTCCGTCGCTGGTCGCGCCCGGTCCCCGCCGCGGCGGGGGCCACGGACGAACCCGGGCTGTCGGAGGAGAACGAGCGCTGGCTCCGCGAGGCGCTGCGAGAGGGCTGACGGGGAACGGAACCTGACCCGGTACGTCCGGTATCAGGTGGGCTTGGAGGCCGGGGCTGGCGCCGCACGCACCCGATCCCTGCCCGGGGCGTCCGTGAGCCCCCGGGAGAGGAGATCGCGAGGCGCCGTCTCACCGCACGAGATCTCGATCGGAGCGCCACCGCCGAGCGGCCGCTCCCTTCGTCTCGTCTGAACAGCGACGGGAGAGACATGTTCTTCGACGCACGCGCTCTGGATTCCTTCGACCAGTATCTCCAGGACGTCGAGCGGTATCCGCTCATCGAGGACCCCGAGACCGAGCGGGAGATCGCGCGGCGTGCCCGCGCCGGCGACCGCGAGGCGGCGGAGCGGCTGGTCACCGCGAACCTTCGGTTCGTGATCTCCTACGTGAAGAAGTACCAGGGGCGCGGCCTCAACCTGGCCGAGCTCGTCTGCATCGGGAACGAGGGTCTGCTCAAGGCGGTCAAGAAGTTCGATCCCGACAAGGGCGTGAAGTTCATCTCCTACGCCGTCTGGTGGATCCGGCAGACGGTCCTGCAGGCGCTGGCCGAGCAGACCCGCTCGGTGCGCATCCCGCTCAACCAGAACTCCAACCTGGTCAAGCTGTCGCGCACCGAGACGGCGCTCACCCAGAAGCTCGGCCGCACGCCGACGGACCGGGAGATCGCCGAGGAGATGAAGGAGCCGGTGGACACGGTGCGCGCCCTGCGGCGGGTCGCGTCCGCCGAGCTCAGTCTCGACGCGCCGCTCGACAAGTCGGACCGGGACAGCGCCTCGTTCGGGGAGCGGTTCTCGGGGGCGGACGAGACCGACATCGAGCAGGACGTCGAGGCGCAGGCGCGGCGGGAGTTCCTCGAGCGGATGTTCGAGAAGTACCTGACCGAGCGCGAGCGGAAGATCCTCGTGCTCTACTACGGGCTCGACGACGGCGAGGAGATGACGCTGGAGCAGATCGGCGAGCTCCTCGGCGTGACCCGCGAGCGGATCCGGCAGATCCGCAACCGGGCGTTCGACAAGCTCCGCAGCTCGACGCACGGCGACGCGCTGGAAGGGTTCTGGCGGGCAAGCGCCTGAGCGGGACGCCGCGGGCCGGACGGCGGAGAGAGGACGCGGAAGGGGCGACGGAATCGGATCCGTCGCCCCTTTCCGCATCCTGACGGCCCGCCGGCCCGGCGCGCCGTCAGGAGGGCGCCGGGGTCCGGCGGGCGAACGCCCTCCAGGGCGCGGCGAGCAGGAAGATCGCCACCGCGAGCGCCGCGCTCACCACGCACCAGCTGCACACGGCGTGGATCACGAAGAGCTCGAGCGCCGTCAGGTACGCCGAGAACGCCAGGCCCGCGACCGCCGCGAGGCCGAGCAGGCGCCCGGCGACGCCCGTCTCCGGCCGGCCCGCCTGGAGGACGAGGGCGAGGACGAGCACGGCGCCGTACCAGGCGAGCCCCCACGCCGAGACCGGGATCCCCAGGAACCTGGCCCACTTCGAGGCCTGCACGACGTCACAGGAGCCCGGACCGCAGGCCAGCACCCCGTAGAAGCCCAGGTGATACAGGAGCATGTAGAGCGACGCGAACAGCCCCGCGATCGCGAGCAGCGCGACGAGCCGGAACCGGGTCGCGGGGCTCACGCCGTCAGTCGCTCTCCCCGCCCGAGCCGCCGGCCGCCTGTGCCGCCTGGTCGCGGATGAAGGCCTCCAGACCCTCGAACGAGTAGAACTGGTTCGTCCGCGGGACGGGCTGCCCGTTCACGAAGATGGTCGGCGTGCCCCCCACGCCCAGCTCCACCCCGAACTGCTTCGCGGCGAGGATCCGCGGGAGCCCGCGCCGCTCCCGGTCGCCGATGCAGGCACGGAACTCGCCCCTGTCGAATCCCATCTCGTCGGCCAGCTCCACGAACCGGGCGTTGGGGTCCCTCTCGCGCGCCCAGGAGTCGACCCGGGCGTACAGCATGTCGTGCATGTCCCAGTAGCGGTCCTGCTCGCCGGCGCAGTGCGCGGCGACCGTCGCCGGGACGGATGCGTCCTGGAGCGGGAACTCGTACGAGACCCAGCGGAGCGGGCCGCCGGGCACCGCGTACTGGCGGCGCAGCAGCTTCCCGACCATGGCGTTGAAGTCCCGGCAGTGCGGACAGAGGTAGTCGGAGAACTCGTAGATGACGACCGGCGCGTCCTCCGGGCCGATCGCGGTCCCCGCCCCGGCATCCGCCACGATTCCGCTCGTCTCGGCCAGGCTGAGCGGCGGCAGAGGCTCCGCCTGGCGACCGAGCCGGACGGCCGTCAGCAGCCAGGCCCCTCCGGCCAAAACCAGGAGCCCGACGGCCACCCAGAACCACCGCGCTCTTCCCCCTCCCTGCTGCGTCTTCGTCACGTCGTGCTCCTCGCTCGTTTGCATCCTGCGCCTCGGATGATCTCCCGGCAGGCGCCTTCCGGCGCGGCCGGTTCGTCGGCCGGCCGGCCGGCAAGATACGCGACCGCGGCCGCGACGCGAGCCCGCGCCCCGCTCAGCGGACGACCAGGGCCACGAGGGCGGCCGCGATGAACAGGGTGATGACGCCCAGCACGACGAGCTTGACCCACTCCGGCAGCTCCTCCGCGTCCGCCGTCACGATCCGCGCGAGGCCCGGAAGCAGCTCCGTGGACCACGTCTTCTCGACCTCCTCGACGAGCTCGCGCCACGCGCCCTCGTAGCCGCTGTCGAGCCGCCCGAGGGTCCCCCGCCATTCGTCCGCCGCCTCCCGCATCTCCGCGTCGTCCTGGCCCGGGGGACCCTCCTCGAGCTCCTCCAGCAACGCCAGCAGCCGCTCCTGCTGGTCCACCAGCCCCTCGAAGCGGACCCACAGGCGCTCGAACGGCGCCTGCAGATTGCCGACCAGGAGCTCGCGGCCCGCCGAGTCCGCCGTCCACGGCTCGCGCCTGGACCGGCCGGTCCTTCGCTTCATCGCCACCAGCCGGTCCCGCTGCTGCTCCCAGGCGCCGAGCGTGCGCTCCGCCGCCGCCGCGACCGCGGCCCGGGTGTCCTCCTGGAGCCTGGCCGCGTCCATCGCGGCGACCGCTCGTCGAAGGCTGTCGGCGCGGCCGGCCGCCGACTTCCGAAGCAGGAGGGGACCGAGGGCGATCTCGCCCAGCTCCAGGAAGTGCTCCTCGAAGAAGTCGGGAGGCATCAGGGCGCGTGTCCGGAGCTCCCCGGGCACGTTGGCGGCGGCCCGCTCGGCGACGGCCTGAAGCGACCCGGCGGCGAGCGAGAACTCCGGAAGATCCGCCTGCCGCGGCGGCTCGACCTCCTTCCGACGGAACATCTCGAGCGCCGGCCCGCCGGTCGGCCGGGGGGACGGCGTCTGGCGGGCGGCGGTCGCGATCGCGATCACCTCTTCCGGGAACAGGTACCGGAGACTCAGCTCCGAGTCGCCGCGGGCGAGCATCAGGGCGTCCCCGCCGGGCTCGCCGGAACGCGCGAGCTGCCGTCTCACCCTCTCGACCGGCCAAGAGAGGGTCCACTGCTCCCGGCCGGAGACCAGGTAGAGACCGCGCCGCGTGGCCGCCGCCACGTAGAGGCCTCTGACGGCCTGACCGTCGATCGATCCGCTCGCCGCGCAGCCGGCCGTAAACAGGACGACCTCGTGGCCGAGCTGCCTTACGAGCCGGCGTCGGAGCTCGGTCTGGTCCACCGCCCGTCCGATCCAGCCGTCGAGCCGGTCGAGCGCTTCGCCGCGGCCCTTGGCCACGACGCCGCCTCCCGTGCCGAACAGCAGGAGCATGCCGGAGCGCCGCGAGACGAAGAACAGGTCGGACCAGGCGAGAACGACGCCCTCGCAGACGAGCCCGCCGGGAAGCGGAGCGAGGCGGGCGCCCCGCACGACACCGCGCCCCTCGACGAACAGGTCGAGCGTGATCGGCTCGTCCGTCATTCCGCCAGGATCCCCATGACCTCGTCCGTGTCGGAAAGGTCCTCCATAACGGCGTCGGGACGCAGGGCGCGGAGCTCGGCCGGACCGTGCCGTCCCGTCGCTACCGCCAGCACCCGGGCGCCGCTCGCCCGCGCGCACCGGATGTCCTCGGGCGTGTCCCCGATCACGAACGCCTCCCCGATCCGGAGCCCGGTCCCGTACTGCGCCTCCGCCCGCCGGAGCGCGATCGGCGGGAGATCCGCCCGGCGCTCGGAGTCGGAACCGAACGCCCCGAACCCGAACGCGTCAGCGATCCCTCCAGCGCGCAGCTTCCGCCACGCCCCCTCCTCCATGTTCCCCGTGACCAGCCCGACGAGGAACCTCTCCTCCGCCGCGAGCCGCGCCAGGAGCTCCGTCACGCCCGCGAAGGGCGCCACCCGCCCGTCCCGGTCGGCCAGCTCCCGGTCGAGCGCGGCGTAGTAAGTCCGCCAGAGGGCCGGGAAGCGGGCCTCGATCCACGGGTCGGTCCGACCCGTCGCCCGGAGCAGGTCGCGGACGATCGACGGGTCGGTGCGGCCGTGGAAGTCGAAGCGTTCGATCGGCCCGGTCTCGCCGTAGACGCGGACCATCGCCTCCGTGAGCGCCGCCCGGCCCGCGCCGAGCGTGTCGACGAGGGTCCCATCGACGTCGAACAACAGGGCGCGCCGTCGCGACTCAGCCATCGCGGCGTTCCGCCGGCGCGACGGAGGCACGGCTCACGCGGCTGCCTCGAGCCAGGCGCGCAGCAGGGCCGGGTCCACATTGCCCCCCGACAGCACCGCGCAGGTCTCCGCCGCGGCCGCGGGCGCGACCCGGCCGGAGAGGAGCGCCGCGACCGTCGCCGCTCCGCTCGGCTCCACCACGAGCCCGCGCCGGTGACACCAGACCACGGCCGCACGGATCGCGTCGTCTTCGACGAGCACGACGTCGTCGACCAGCGCCCGGACGTGCGCGAACGTGAGCTCGCCGGGACGGACCGGCTTGAGGCCGTCGGCCACGGTGTCGATCCGGTCGAGCGTGACCGGGTGCCCCGCGTCGAGCGAGCGGCGCATCTTCGGCGCCCCCGCGGGCTCCACGCCGACCACCCGCGCGGAGGGCGCCAGGGCGCGCACCGCCGCCGCGACGCCCGAGATCAGGCCCCCGCCGCCGATCGGGACGAGGACGAGTCCCAGCGGCCCGATCGGGGGCTCGGCGCCCCTCCTCCGCTCACGCTCCTCCCCGAGCTGCTCGTGGATCTCCAGCCCCGTCGTGCCCTGTCCGGCGATGATCTCCGGATGGTCGAACGGCGGCACCATGACGGATCCCTCGACCGTGGCGATCTCCTCGGCCCTCGCCTTCCGCTCGAGCGTGGTCGTTCCGACCCGCTCGACGCGGGCGCCCAGCCGGAGCGTCCCCTCGAGCTTCACGCGGGGGGCGTCGACGGGCATCACGACCGTGGCGGGGACCCCGTGTGCGCGCGCGCTCCAGGCCACGGCCTGCGCGTGGTTGCCCGACGAGTAAGTGATGACCCCCGCCGCCCGCTCCTCCGGAGCGAGACCCGAGACGAAGGCGTAGGCGCCACGCAGCTTGAACGCGCCGGCGTGCTGAAGGCACTCGCACTTGAGCCACAGCCGCGCCTGCTCCCCGGTCGCGTGGGTCCCGATCCCGGC
Source organism: Gemmatimonadota bacterium (assembly GCA_046484665.1). Classification (GTDB taxonomy): domain Bacteria; phylum Gemmatimonadota; class Gemmatimonadetes; order Palauibacterales; family Palauibacteraceae; genus Carthagonibacter. Next base: position 16,898 of record JAWOIN010000073.1, on the reverse strand, counting down.
GCTTCCGTCGCCGGGCGAGGCCGGCGGAGCGTCGAGCAGCGGCGTCCGGCGGGCCGCCGGCCGGATCTGCTCGGCGGCCCGCCGGATCGCGTCGAGTCCGACGAGCGTCCCGCCGGCCGGCCCCGCGAGGCCCGCCCCATCGGATGGGTCGCCCACTCAGTCCTCCGGCGTCCCGCCGGCCGGGATCTGGCCCAGCGCGTCCTCCGCCGCCGGAAGCGCCTCGTCCTCCGCCTCGACCGGGACCGCCTCGTCCTCCTCGAGTTCGGGCGCGATCCGCGCCACGTCCACCACTTCGTCGCCGTCGTCGAGCGCGACGAGGCGCACCCCCTGGGTGTTGCGACCGATCACCCGGATCTCCGATGCCGGCTGGCGGTTCACGACCCCCGCACGGGTGACGAGCATCAGCTCGTCCTCGTCCGTGACCTCCTTCACGGCCACGACCGTGCCCGTCCTCTCCGTGAGCCTCAGGTTGATCAGGCCCTTCCCCCCCCGCCGCTGCCTCCGGTACTCGTCGACCGGCGTGCGCTTGCCCATGCCGCGGCGGGAGACCGTAAGGACGGTAGCGTCGCGGCGGACCACGACCATTCCGACGACCTCGTCGTCCTTCCCGAGGCCGATTCCCCGCACGCCCCGGGCGATGCGTCCCATCTGCCTGACGTCCGTCTCGGCGAACCGGATCGACATCCCCTGGCGGGTGGCCAGGATCACGTCGTTCCGCCCCTCGGTGAGCTGGACGTCGATCAGCCGGTCGTCCGCTACGATGTGGATCGCGTTGATCCCGACTGCGCGGACGTTGGAGTACGCCGCGAGGCTCGTCTTCTTCACCTGGCCCCTGCGCGTCGCGAAGAACAGGTGCTGGTCCTCGGGGAACTCACGGACCCGCACGATCGACGCGATCCGCTCGTCCTTCTCGATGTTGAGCAGGTTCACGATCGGCTTCCCCCGCGACGTGCGCGAGGCGGGCGGGATCTGGTGGACCTTGAGCCAGTAGAGCTGGCCGCGCGCCGTGATCACGAGCAGGTAGTCATGGGTCGAGGCGAGGAAGAGGTGCTCGACCCAGTCCTCCTCCTTCGTCGCCATCCCGGCGATCCCGCGCCCGCCCCGCCGCTGCTGGCGGTAGGCGTCCGGTGCGATCCGCTTGATGTAGCCCTCGTGGCTTACCGTGATCACCATGTCCTCGTCGGCGATCAGGTCCTCGGCCCGGAAGCTGACGTTCGCGCCCACGATCTCGGTGCGGCGGTCGTCCCCGTAGCGCTCGGCGAGCGCCCGCAGCTCCTCGCGGATCGTGGCCATCCGGAGCTCCCGCGACGCGAGAAGGGTCTCGAGCCGCTCGATCTCGGCGCCGACCTCGCGCAGCTCCTCCTCCAGCTTCTCTATCTCGAGGCCGGTGAGGCGCGACAGCCGCATCGCGAGGATCGCGTCGGCCTGCTTCTCGCTCAGCTCGAACCGGGTCCGCAGCTTCTCCGAGGCCTCCGGGGCGTCCGAAGACCCCCGAATGATCGCCACCACCTCGTCGATGTTGTCGACCGCGACCTTGAGCCCCTCGAGGATGTGCTCCCGCTCCTTCGCGGCGGCGAGGTCGTGCTCGCTCCGCCGGACGATCACCCGGTGCCGGTGGTCGAGGAAGTGTCGGAGGATCTCCTTGAGGTCCATTACCTTCGGCACGCCGTCGACCAGCGCGAGCATGATCACGCCGAACGTGGACTGCATCTGCGTGTGCTTGAACAGCTGGTTCAGCACGATCTGGGGGATCGCGTCCCGCTTCAGGTCGATCACGACCCGGATCCCGTCGCGGTCCGACTCGTCCCGCAGGTCCGCGATGTCCTCCGTCCGGCGGTCGCGCACGAGCTGCGCGATCTGCTCGACGAGACGGCTCTTGTTCACCATGAACGGGATCTCGCTCACGACGATCCGCTCGCCCCCGTTCGGCCGCTCCTCGAAGCGCGCGCGGGCGCGGATCACGATGCGGCCCCTCCCCGTCTCGTAGGCCTCCCGGATCCCGTCGAGGCCGTACACGAGGCCGGCGGTCGGAAAGTCCGGCCCGTGAATCTCCTCCATCAGGTCGGCGACGGTGGCCTCGGGGTTCTCGATGAGCCGCTCGCAGGCCGCAACGACCTCCCGCAGGTTGTGCGGCGGGATGTTCGTCGCCATTCCGACGGCGATTCCCGACGAACCGTTGATCAGCAGGTTCGGCGGGAGCGACGGAAGCACCGTCGGCTCCTGCAGCCGGTCGTCGAAGTTGGGCACGAAGCCGACGGTGGACTTGTCGATGTCCGTCAGCATCTCGGTGGCGAGCGACGCGAGCCGCGCCTCCGTGTACCGGTAGGCCGCCGCCCCGTCGCCGTCGATCGAGCCGAAGTTCCCCTGCCCGTCCACCAGCGGGTAGCGGAGGGAGAAGTCCTGCACCATCCTCACGAGCGAGTCGTAGACGGCGGAGTCGCCGTGCGGGTGGTACTTCCCGAGCACGTCGCCGACCACGGTCGCGCTCTTCTTGTAGGGGCGGTTCGGGGCCAGTCCCAGCTCGTGCATCGCGTAGAGGATGCGCCGGTGGACGGGCTTCAGCCCATCCCGCACGTCGGGGAGCGCGCGCTGCACGATGACGCTCATCGAGTAGTCGATGAACGACTCGCGCATCTCGTCTTCGAGCAGCCTCGGCTCGATCTTCTCGGAACGCTCGTCGTTTTGCATGGACTCCACGTCTCGGTCGTTCTCGCGGGGGCCGGTGCGGGTGCGGCGCCGTCGCCTCGGGGCGCCCCGCGGGCCCCGTGGGGCCCTCGGGCGACGGGCCCGTGGCCCCGGTACGGACGCGCCCGTCCGTGTCCGGGACAACCATTGAAATATAGCCGGAACGGCGGTCGGACGCGACCGGGGATGCGGCCCTGTCCCGCGCCTTCAGGCGCAGGCGCGGAAGTCCTCCATCTCGCGCCGGCCGAAGCCGGAGAGGGTCGCCCGGATCTCCTCGCGGGCCCCCGGCGAGCCCACCGCGGCGAGCACGAAGTCATCCCGCCTCTCCTCGACGGCGACGGGCGGCAACACGGGCGCGCCGTGGATCTGCTGGCCGACCTTCCGCGGGTCCAGGTCCACGAACGCCGCGACCCGCGTCCCCTGGCGGGCCAGCTCGCGGGCGAGCGCCTTCCCGACACGCCCGGCGCCCCACACCACCACCGGCCGGTCCGCGGGAAGGAAGGCGGCCCGGAGGAAGTGGACCTTGCAGCGCCGGAACGCGGCGGGCCCGTAGCGCTCCGAGCGCAGGGAGTGGCGGTCGGGGCGCACCCGCCAGCGGAGGAGAGCCCCGGGGAGGTTCGCCGCGCGGAGCCCGGCGGCGTGGAGGCGCAGCACGAGGTCGTAGTCCTCGGGCCAGCCGGCGTCGCGGTAGCCGCCGAGCCCCTGCAGGACGGACGCCCGGATCATCAGGGTCGGGTGAGCCACCGGGCACTCCACGAACAGGTCCCGCAGCAGATCCGCGGGCTCGCGGAGCCCGTTCAGCCAGCGCTCGTAGCGACGATACCCGGATCCGAGGGCCGACTCCGGGAACAGCTCGACCCCCGTGCCGCACGCGGCGAGCTCCGGGCGGACGGCGAGGAGCTCCGCCTGCCGGACGAGGCGCTCCGGACGGGCCACGTCGTCGGCGTCCATCCGTGCGAGGAGCGGCGCCGTCGCCGCACCGGCCGCGGCCCGGAGCGCCTCCACCAGCCCCGCGCCCCCCGTCTCGAGCACGCGCACCCGCCGGTCGTGACGCGCCCACGCGCGGAGCAGCCGCGGCGTGTCGTCCGAGGACCCGTCATCGACCGCCACCACCTCGAACGCCTCCAGCGTCTGCGATGCGAGGCTCGTCGCGCACTCCCCGAGCCAGGCGGAGGCGTCGCGGCAGGGGAGGAGGACGGAGACCTCCGGCCGCACGGCCCCCGCCTCAGCCGCCCGCCGGGCGCACGGAGGGCTCCGGGGCGACCGGCCCCGCCTCGCCCGCCAGGTACGCGGCGAGGAAGCGGCCCGTGTGCGAATCCGCGACCTCGACCACCCGGGCCGGCGGGCCCTCGGCCACGATCCGCCCGCCCCCGTCGGCCGCCTCCGGCCCGAGGTCGACGATCCAGTCGGCCCGGGCGATGACGTCGAGGTTGTGCTCGACCACGATCACGGTGTGGCCCGCCTCGGTCAGCTGCTCGAGCACGCCGACGAGGCGGTCTACCTCGCCGGCCCCGAGCCCCGTGGTCGGCTCGTCGAGGACGTAGGCCCGCCTCCGTCCGGCGCGCGCGTACCGCCCCAGCTCGCGGGCGATCTTGAGACGCTGCGCCTCCCCGCCCGACAGCGTCGTGGCCGACTGCCCGAGACGAAGGTAGCCGAGCCCCACCCGCTGGAGCTGCCACAGGGCCTCGCCCAGGCGGTCCTGCCGGATGAAGAAGCGGATCGCCTCGTCCACCGTGAGGTCGAGCGCCTCCCGGATGTTCCGGCCGCGGTAGCGCACCTCCAGCACCTCGGGCCGGAACCGCGCCCCCTCGCACACGTCGCAGGGGACGGAGACATCCGCGAGAAAGACCATCTCGACGACCTCCTCGCCCGTCCCCTTGCAGGCGGGGCAGCGCCCGCCCTCGACGTTGAAGCTGAAGTGCCCCGGACCGAGCTTCATGCGCTTCGCCTCGGGCTGCGCGGCGAACACCTTCCGCACCTCGTCCCACGCCTTGATGTACGTGATCGGGTTCGAGCGGGGCGTCCGCCCGATCGGGCTCTGGTCGACGAGCACGACCTCCTCGAGCCCTCCGGCTCCCCGCAGCGCCTTCCACGCTCCCTCCGCCTCGCCGAGGTGGAGCCTGGCCGTCGAGCCGCCGTGCAGCTTCGACTCGAGCGCCCGGTACAGGAGGTCGTGAACGAGGGTGGACTTGCCGGAGCCGGAGACGCCGGTCACGACGGTGAGCGCCCCGAGCGGCACCCGCAGGTCGACGCCCCGGACGTTGTGCAGGCGCGCGCCCTCGAGCTCCAGCCAGCCGGCGGAAGGCACGGCCCGCGGCCGGCGACGGCGCGTCGCCGTGGCTCCGGAGAGCGCCTTCCCCGTGGCCGTCTCCGAGGCGAGCAGGCCGCCCCAGTCGCCCTCGAACACCACGACCCCGCCGTGCTCGCCGGCCCCCGGGCCGAGCTCGACGATCCGATCGGCCGCCCGCAGGACCGCCGCGTCGTGCTCCACGACCAGAACCGTGTTTCCCGCGTCGCGCAGCCGCCGGAGAACGCCCAGGAAGCGCTCCGTGTCCCGCGGGTGGAGTCCGATCGTCGGCTCGTCGAGCACGTAGAGCGTGTCGACGAGCCGGCTGCCGAGGCTTCCGGCGAGCCGGATCCGCTGCATCTCGCCGCCCGACAGGCCGCGCGCCTGCCGGTCGATCGTCAGGTAGCCGAGGCCGACCTCCCGCAGGAAGCCGATCCGGTCCCGCAGCTCCCGGAGCACGCCTTCCGCGACCTTTCCCTCGAACGGCGTCAGGACGACGGCCGACAGCCAGTCCGCGAGGCGGTCCACCGTGAGGGACGCGACCTCCGCGATCGTCCGCCCGTCGACCCTCACGTTCCGGGCCTCAGGACGGAGCCGCGCCCCCCCGCAGGCGGGGCAGGTGCGGGGCCTCTGATACTGGCGGAGGAAGACCCGGATGTACTGCTTGTACCGTTTCCGCTCCCGGTCGCGGAGGAACGGAAAGACGCCCTCGAACTCGTCGCCCCCGTGCAGCAGCTCGCGGCGGAAGGGCTCCGGGAGCTCCCGCCACGGCCGGTCCGCGTCCTCGCCCCGCCGCTCCGCGAGCCGGAGCACGGCCGCGCGCTCCTTGCGGTAGCGCGGCTTGGTCCACGGGTCGATCGCCCCCTCCGCCAGCGAGCGGCCGGGGTCCGGGACGATCAGGTCGAGGTCGTACTCGAGGACCGCCCCGAACCCGTTGCAGGCCGGGCAGGCGCCGGTCGGGTGGTTGTAGCTGAACAGGAGCGGCGTCGGCTCCGGGAAGTCCCGACCGCAGCGGCTGCAGCGGAACCGCTCCGTGAACGGGAGCCGCCGCTCCACCTCGATCTCGCCGGCGGACGACCGGCGGACGACGAGCGCCTCCGCGTGCCCGCGTCCCTCCGCGAACGCCGCGGCGAGCCCGTCGGCGATCCGCTCCCGGGCATCCGGCGCGACAGCGAGGCGGTCCACCGTGACCAGGACCTCCCGCGCTCCGGCGAGCGGCCCGTCATCCTCCTCCCCTGCGCCCTCCGGGCCCGCGTCCCCGGCGCCCGCGCCGTCCGCGTCGAGGCCCTCCTCGAGGCGCCGCTCCGCGCCGTCCACCACCGCGCGCACGTAGCCGCGTGCGCGCAGGTGCCCGGCCGCCGCGCGCGGCGAGAGCCCCTCCCGCACGTCCCACGGGAAGGCGATGTAGACGCGGACACCCGGCCCGAGTCCGAGCACGGCGTCCGTCGCCGACCGCACCGTGTCGGGAACGACCCGCACCCCGCACTCCGGGCAGAGCGTGTGGCCGACCCGGCTCCACAGGAGGCGGAGATGGTCCCACACCTCCGTCACCGTGCCGACCGTGCTGCGGCTGGTGCGCACCGTGTTGCGCTGGTCGATCGCGACGGAGGGCCGAATGCCGTCGATCCGGTCGACCGCCGGCTTCGGCATCCGCTCGAGGAACTGCTTGGCGTAGGTGGAGAGCGACTCGACGTACCGTCGCTGGCCCTCCGCGTAGATCGTGTCGAAGGCGAGGCTCGACTTGCCGGAGCCGCTCGGGCCGGTGACGACCGTGATCGCCCCGTGCGGGATCTCGACGTCGACTCCGCGCAGGTTGTGCTGGCGCGCGCCGCGCACGCGGATGGCCCTTTCCATGCCGGATGATGGACGGCCGCGGAAGGGCTAGTCAATCGCGCCCGCGGCTGGATCGACCGCGCGCCGCCGGGTATGTTGGCGCGCAATGGCCGACTACACGCCCGAAGGTCCGATCCGCGAGGAGGAGGCGCTCGGCAAGGCGTACGATGCCCGCCTGATGCGCCGGCTCCTGGCCTATCTCAGCCCCTACCGGCTGCAGGTGGCGGGCGCCGTGGCGATGCTGATCGTCGCATCCGCCCTCGAGCTCGTCGGCCCGTGGCTCACGAAGGTCGCCCTCGACCGGGCGGTGCCCGCGGCCGACGTCGGCCTGCTCGGCGTCCTCGCGGCCGTGTTCTTCGGCTCGCTCCTCCTGTCGGCCCTCCTGGAATACGCGCGGATCCTGCTCACGACCTGGATCGGGCAGCGTGTGATGCTCGACCTCCGCCGCCAGGTGTTCGGTCATCTCCAGCGGCTGGAGCTGTCGTTCTTCGACCGGAACCCGGTCGGCCGGCTGATGACCCGGGTCACGAGCGACATCGAGGTCCTGAACGAGATGTTCACATCGGGCGTCGTGACCATCTTCGGGGACGTGTTCACGATCGGCGCGATCATCACCGCGATGCTTCTGCTCGACTGGCGGCTGGCGCTCGTCACGTTCTCCGTGCTCCCGCTCGTCTTCCTCGTCGCGACCCTGTTCCGCCGGGCGGTGCGCGAGGCGTATCGGGACATCAGGATCCGGCTCGCCAGGATCAACGCCTTCCTCCAGGAGCGGATCACGGGGATGAGCGTCGTGCAGCTGTTCGGCCGCGAAGGGGCCACGGCAGAGCGCTTCGCCGGGATCAACGAGAGCCATCTGCAGGCCCACCTCCGGTCGATCACCTACTACGCCCTGTTCTTCCCGGCGATCGAGATCCTGACGGCCGTGGCGGTGGCCCTCATCATCTGGTACGGCGGGATGGAGGCGCTGGGCGGCACGATCACGATCGGCGTGATCGCCGCGTTCCTGCAGTACGTGCGGCGGTTCTTCCGGCCGATCCAGGACCTGTCGGAGAAGTACAACATCCTCCAGAACGCGATGGCGAGCTCGGAGCGGGTGTTCCGCCTGCTCGATCGGGAACCGGCGATCCGCGACGCGGCGGGGGCCGCGGCCCCGCCGGCCGTACGCGGCCGGATCGAGTTCGAGGACGTCTGGTTCCGGTACCCCGCCGGGGAGGAGCCGGGCGGGGAGGAGCCGGAGTGGGTGCTCGAGGCGATCTCGTTCGTCATCGAGCCCGGCGAGAGGCTGGCGATCGTCGGCGCCACGGGCGCCGGCAAGTCGACGATCGTGAACCTCCTGATGCGGTTCTACGAGCCGCAGCGCGGCCGGATCACTCTCGACGGCGTGGACATCCGGGAGATGCCGGCCGAGGCGCTCCGCTCCGCCATCGGGCTCGTGCTCCAGGACGTGTTCCTGTTCTCCGCGCCGGCCGGGGAGAACGTGTCGCTCGGGCGGCCAGGGCTGGACCGGGAGCGGGTGCGCGAGGCCGCCGTCCGGGTCGGCGCGGACCCGTACATCCGGCGGCTGCCGGCCGGCTACGAGCACGTGCTCGGCGAGCGGGGCGGCAACCTCAGCGTCGGCGAGCGCCAGCTTCTCAGCTTCGCCCGCGCGCTCGCCGGCGAGCCGAGGATCCTGCTGCTGGACGAGGCGACGAGCTCCGTCGACTCCGAGCTCGAGGCGCAGATCGAGCGCGCCCTCGAGGAGCTGATGAAGGGGCGGACGAGCCTCGTGATCGCCCACCGGCTGTCGACCGTGAGGGGAGCGGACCGGATCCTCGTCCTCCACCACGGCCGGATCCGCGAGGAGGGGACGCACGACGAGCTCGTGCGCATGGGCGGTCTCTACGCCCGGCTCCACCGGCTCCAGTTCGCGGGCACGGAGGCGGCGTGAGGGCGCTCGTCGACCTGATCGTCGCCACGGACACGCGACTCATGCTCGCGGTCTGCCTGCTCGTGCTCGACGCCTGGGCGATCGCCCTGATCTGGAAGGCGCGGCCGTCGCGCCGCGACGCCATCCTGTGGAGCGCGATCGTCCTGCTCTGCCCGATCGTCGGCTGCCTGTTCTGGTACGCCCTCGGCCCGAAGCCGATCAGCGGCCGCGCCGGGAGCTGACGCCCCGCGCCAGGAGCTCCGCGATCAGCCGGCACCCCGCGTCCGTTGCATCCGGAGCCTCCTCCACGTAGCGGCGCGCCGCCTCGCCCATCTCCGCCCGGCGCCCCGCGCCCTCCACCAGCCCGCGGATCGCCGCCGTCGCGGTCGACCGCTCCAGCGCCATGGCCGCCCCGCGCACGAGCAGGTCGTCCGCCTCCCAGCGGTCGTGAAGCGGCCCGAACAGCACGGGCAGCCCGGCCGCCGCGGGCTCGATCACGGAGTGGAGGCCGGTCGCGTCGAACGCGCCTCCCACGAGGGCGAGGTCCGCCTCGAGGTAGAGGTCGGCGAGAATGCCGACGGCGTCGACGAGAATCGGAGTCGGGGCCGTCGCGGCGCCGCGGCCGGGCCCCGGGTCCCGCCCCGGTTCGTCCCCGGCCGCGAGGCGCGACCAGATCCGTGGCTCCATCCCGAGACGGTCGCGGCACAGCTCGACCAGCCGGTGCATCGTCTCCTCCGACGGCTCGTGGGGCACGATCACCAGCTCGAGCGCGGGACCGATCCCGGCGGCGGCCTCGACCAGGACCTCCTCGTCCGCCGGCCAGGTCGAGCCGGCGACCAGACGTGCCGCGCCGGCGGCGCGGGGAGGGAGGCGCTGCTCCCCGCGCGCGCGGGCCGCCGCGACCCGGGACGACGCCTGGGCGAACGCGGCGTCCCCTGTGATCCGGATCGCCTCGTCCCGGACGCCGAGATCCCGCAACGAAGCCCGCTCCCGCTCCGACACCGCGCCGACGGCGTCGAGCTGCGCGTAGATCTCGCGCATCAGCGACCGCGCGGGCCAGCGGAGGCGCGAGCTGCCCGGTCGCACCGTGGCGTTCACCAGCCCGAGCGGCACGCCCCGCTCCGCGGCGACACGGCACAGGACCGGCCACAGGTCGAGCTTCGCGAACACGAGCGCGTCGGGGCGGAGCGCGTCCAGCGCCTCCTCGCACTCCGGACGCGCGTCGAGCGGGACGTAGCCGTGGTAGTCCGCGTCGAGCGTCCGCGCCGCGTCGAGCCCGGAGGGCGAGGAGCAGGTGACGGCCAGCTGGACCTCTGGCCGCTCGTCGCGAAGCAGGCGCAGCACGGGAGCCGCGCCTGCCAGCTCGCCGGCGGAGGCGCCGTGGAGCCAGAGCAGCGGCCGCTCCGGGCGCCGCTCCGCCGCCGCCCAGTCGCGCGCCCGCTCCGCGGCCAGCCGCCGTCCCCGCACCGCCTCGGCAAGCTTCTCCGGCAGCAGCCCGGCCGCGGGCAGCAGGGGCCGGAGAGCGCCGACGGCGAGGTTGTAGAGGCGTTCCGAGGGGCTCACGGAGGACTCCGTTCGCGGGTTCTCCCCCCGGCGCGCGCTTCCGCGCACCGGGCACGCCGACAGCTTGCGTCCATGGGGCGGCTCTTGTCCACCGCCGGCCGCCCGGGCGTAGGTTCCGGTCGGCGGCCGCGAGGGCCGCACGGTACCACCGGGAGAGTGCGCCGTTGCGTTACATCGGCAACAAGACGCGCCTGCTGCCGTTCCTGACCGGGGCGATGGACCTGCTGGGGATCCGCGGCGACGTCGCCTGCGACCCGTTCGCGGGGACGGCGAGCGTCGGCCGGGCCCTCAAGGCCCGGGGCTGGCGCGTGCACAGCGGCGACGTGATGGCGCTCTCCTACGCGTTCCAGGTGGCGCGCGTGGCGCTCGACCGGACCCCGGCGTTCGACCCCCGACTCGCGCCCGGCGCGGCCGACGCGGACGGGCGGTCGCCCGAGGCGAGCCTGCGCGCGGTGCTCGCCGGGCTCGCGGCGCTCCCGCCCGTGCACGGCTTCGTCACCGAGCACTACTCGCCCGCCGGGCGCGCTGCCGCCGAGCACGGGCGGATGTACTTCACGAGCGAGAACGCCGGCCGGATCGACGCGATCCGCGAGCGGATCGACGGCTGGGCCGCCGACGGGCTCCTGGACCGCGAGCGGCAGCAGCTGCTCCTCGCCTCCCTGCTGCAGGCAGCCGACCGGGTCGCGAACACGACCGGCGTCTACGCCTCGTTCGTGAAGAGCTGGCAGCCCAACGCCCTGCGGCCGCTGGAGCTCCGGCCGGTGCGGCCCTGCATTCCGCCGCGTCCGGAGGCGGCCGGCTGCACGGCGCACGTCGGACCCGCGGCCGGGCTCCTCGCCCGGACCGGTCCTCTCGACCTGCTGTACCTCGACCCGCCCTACAACGAGCGGCAGTACCCCGGCTACTACCACATCCCCGAGCTCCTCGCCCGCGGCTGGCGGGAGCCCCCACCGCTCCGCGGGAAGACGGGCCTGATCCCGGACGAGGGCCTTCGCTCCGACTGGTGCCGCCGCGGCCGCTGCGAGGACGCCCTGCGCGAGGCGCTCGACCGGGCCGACGCCCGGCACGTCCTGCTCAGCTACAACGACGAGGGACTGATCCCCGCCGTGCGGGTGGAGGCGATTCTCCGCGAGGCGGGCGACCCCGACAGTTACCGGCGGCTCGAGCATGGCTACCGCCGCTACCGGAGCGACGCGGACGGGCCCCGCCGCCGGTACAGCGGCGACCGGGTGCGCGAGCGGCTCCACTACGTGCGGCGGCGGTGAGCGGCGGATCCGCACGGCGGCCGTGGATCGCCTGTCCCGCCCGCCGTGTAGAGGGAGGCATGACGATCACGCGCGCGCTCCCGCTCGTCGCCCTCGCGGCCCTGCTCGCCGGCTGCTCCCCGGAGTACGTGATCCGGGCCGGCTGGGAGGAGGCGAAGATCCTCTCGTCGCGGCGGCCGATCGCCGAGATCCTCGAGGACTCGACGGTCGACCCGACGACGCGCGCCAAGCTGAGCCTGGTCCGGGACACCCGGGTCTACGGGGAGCGCGTGATCGGGCTCGACGCCGGAAAGAGCTTCACCAGCTACGCGGAGCTCGACGGAGACACGCTCGTCCTCGTCGTCTCGGCGGCGCCCGAGCTCGCCCTGCGCTGGAAGACGTGGTGGTTTCCGATCGTGGGCCGCGTCCCCTACAAGGGCTACTTCCACTTCGACGAGGCGCGGAAGGAGGCCGCGAGCCTGGAGCGGGACGGCTGGGACGTCTGGGTCCGTCCCAGCTCGGCGTTCAGCACGCTCGGCTGGCTGCCCGACCCGATTCTGTCGCCGAGCCTGCGCGAGGACAGCATCGGGCTCGCCGAGACCGTGTTCCACGAGATGACCCACACCACCTTCTTCCCGAAGGGCCAGGCACGGTTCAACGAGAGCTTCGCGAACTTCGTCGGCTGGCGGGGCGCGATCGAGTACTTCTGCGACGGGCTGGCGGACGCGGAGCGGTGCGCCGCCGCGGAGGACCGCTGGCACGACGTGCGCGTGTTCGGGCGCTTCTTCCACTCCGTCTACGACCCGCTCGACCAGCTCTACGCGGCCGACCTCCCGGCGGAGGAGAAGCGGGCCCGGAAGCGGGAGATCCTCGCGGAAGCCGCCGCGCGGTTCAACGCCGACGTGCGTCCGGAGCTGCGCTCGGGACGGTACGGGACGCTCGACGCGGCGGAGCTCAACAACGCCTGGCTCCTCTCCCGTGTCCTCTACTTCACACGGCTCGACGACTTCGAGGCCGTGTACGGGCGCCGCACCGGCCTCCGGGAGACGATCGAGGCCGTGATCTCCGGGACGGGTGGCGGGGACCCGTGGCGCGCGCTCGACCGCCTGCTCGAGGCCGACGGTACCCGTGCGGAGGCCGCGGCGGAACGCTAGCTTCGGGCGCGCGGAACGCCACCCTCTCGAGGACCCGCATGTACGACAGGATCCTGATCGGCATCGACTTCTCGGACTCCTCCGTCGAGACCGTGCGCTGGGCGGTCTCCCGGTTCCCGTCCGCGGAGCTGACCCTGTTCCACTCGATCGAGCCGCTGTCGGTGCCGGCCTACCTCACCCGGGAGCTCGGCGGGAAGCTCGACCTGCTCCGCGAGAAGGAGCTCGACGCGAAGACGAACCTCGAGCACGTCGCCTCGGGCCTCGGCGTCGAGGCGCGGATCGAGGTCCGCCACGGCTGGGCACCCGATTCGCTGGCCGCCACGGCGGAGGAGGTCGGGGCGGAGCTCGTGGTGGTCGGGGCGCACCGGCTGCGGATCCAGCCGGCGGACGAGCTGGGCAACACCTGCGCCGCGATCGTGAGGAAGGCGAGCGTCCCGGTGCTCGTGTGGCGCCCGATCCGCCACGAGCGGAACAAGACGATCCTCGCCGCGCTCGACCTCCGCGAGGGGAGCGCCCCGGTGGCGGCGACGGCCGCCCGCTGGGCGGCCTACATCCGCACGCGGCTCCTGCTGCTCCACGCCATGCCGGGCACCCTTCAGGGCTACCTGCGCGCGGTCAGCACCCCGACGGTGGTCGAGGAGACGATGCAGCGGCTGGAGCAGGGCGCGCGGCGCGATGCGATGCAGCGCGTGCCGGCCGGGCTGCGGAAGGATCTCCCGATCCAGGTCGCGATCGTGCGCGGACGTCCGATCGTGAGCCACATCCTGAACACGGCCGAGTCCGAGGCCGCCGATCTGATCGTGATCGGCAAGTACCACGCGCCGGGAATCGGCGTGCGGGTCCTGCTCGGCGGCATCACCTCGCAGGTCATTCAGAGCGCGAACTGCTCCGTCCTCACCGTTCCGCTCTGAGCGGCGCGGGGAGCCGGGACGAGCCGGGCCTGTCGAGAGCGACGCGCCCGGAGGAGGCGTGATGTCCGAGGAACGAGACGGGTTCACCTGCGCCCGCTGCGGTCGCGACGACCGCGAGCCGCTGGGCGCCGCTCCCTTCTCCGACGAGCTCGGGGCGCGGATCGCCTCCGCGATCTGCGGCGAGTGCTGGGAGGAGTGGAAGCGCCGGCAGATGGTGATCATCAACCACCACGGCCTCAACGTCCGGGAGTCGAAGGCCCGGGCATTCCTGCTGGCCAACCTCAGGTCGTTCCTGTTCGGCGAGGGCGAGGGGGGCGCGGAGGTCGATACGTCGAAACGGGGGGACGTGACCTGGTGAGCGCGGGTGGGGCAGCGGTCCCGGAACCGGCCTCCGGCGCCCTCCGCCGGTCAGCCGGCGGAGGGACCGCTGCCCCACCCTCACATGTCGGCCCCCTCATGACGGGGCGGCGGGTGAACCGGTCGCAGGAATCGGGGTAAGTTCCGACTCGGCTTCTTCACGTTCTCTCATTCACGGCACGCTTGATGATCCGTCGCGACGACGAGCTGGAGCGGTTCGAGCGTCGTTCCGTCAGGAACGAGCTGGCGAGACTCTCCTATCACGACGGCCTGGCCCTGTTCGAGGCGATGTGGACCGAGGCTCGCGCCCTCGGCGTGGAATTCCCGGGCGACTGGCGCGCCGACCTCGAACCGGACCTGGCCGTGGCACGGGCGGTGAATGGACTTCCCCCGGAAGCCTGATTTCGAGCGGCTGATCGCCGGCCTGGCCCGCGAGCTCGAGTCCCGGAATCTCCCGTTCATGCTGATCGGCGGGCAGGCGGTCCTGCTCCACGGCGACCCTCGGCTGACGAGGGACGTCGATGTCACGCTGGGCGCCTCCCCCGATCGACTCGACGACGTCCTGCAGACGTGCGCGGCCCTCTCCCTCCGCCCGCTGCCCGTTCGTCGTGCCCGCGGCAGAGGACGACACGGGGATCCGCGTGGACTTCATCTTTTCCACCACGCCGCACGAGGCGCAGGCGATCGAGAGAGCGGAGAGGGTCGACGTGCGCGGGCAGAAGGTGCCGTTCGCCACGGCCGAGGATCTGGTCCTGCACAAGCTCTTCGCGGGCCGGCCCCGGGACCTCGAGGACGTCCGCGGCGTGGTGCGACGCAAGGGAGCCCGGCTCGACTGGAGCTACCTGGAGCAGTGGGCCCGAGAGTTCGGGGCCGTGCCGGGCCGGGAAGCCCTCCCCGCGATCGTCGCACAGCTTCGAAGGGAAGCCAGACCCGGCGAGAAGTGAGCCCCCCGTCGTCGTCCTGCCGGAGGGCGGGGGAACGTCCCCGGAGCGAACCTCCGGCGCCGTCCGCCGGCAGTTCGCGGAGGGGACGTTCCCCTGCCCCCTCCGGATCAGGACCGCACCACGAGATTGAGCAGCCGATCCGGCACGTACACCGCCTTCACCACCTCCCCGTCCCCCACGTGCCGCCGCACGGCCTCGTCCGCGAGGGCGACCGCGCGCACAGTCTCCTCCGAAGCCCCCCGCGCCACCAAGATCGTCGCGCGCAGCTTCCCGTTCACCTGCACCGGGAGCTCCACCTCGTCGGTGCGGATCTTCGCCGGGTCGAACTCCGGCCACGGGGCGTGGTCGAACAGGCTGGACTCCCCGCCGAGCTTCGTCCAGAGCTCCTCGGCGAGGTGCGGCGCGATCGGGCCGAGCATCACGACGAGCGGGCGGACCTCGTCCAGCGTCGGCACCCGGCCTCCGGCGCGGAGCGCGTTCAGCAGCTCCATCAGCGCGGCGATCGCCGTGTTGAAGGAGAGGGCCTCGAAACCCTCGGTCACCTGCCGGATCGTCGCGTGCACGGCGCGCTCGACGCCGGGGTCCGGGAAGCCGGAGGCGCCCCTCTCGACCGCCGCCTCGACGGCGTCCGCCGTCCGCGACAGGAAGCGCTGCGGCCCCGCGATCCCGCGGTCGCGGAAGTCGCCCCCCTCCTGGTACGGGCCGAGGAACATCAGGTAGGTGCGGAAGGTGTCCGCGCCGTACCGCTCGACGTACTCGTCCGGGTTCACGACGTTGCCCTTGGTCTTCGACATCTTCGCGCCCTCACGGATGATCAGCCCGTGCTTCCGGAAGCGCTCGTAGGGCTCCTCGAACGGCAGGTGACCGAGGTCGTGCAGGGCCATCGTGATGAACCGGGAGTAGAGGAGGTGGAGCACGGCGTGCTCCTCCCCCCCGATGTACATGTCCACCGGCAGCCACTTCTCCGTTCGCGCCGGGTCCATCGGCCGGTTGCCGGAGTCCGTGCTCGGGTAGCGGAGGAAGTACCAGGCGGAGTCGAGGAACGTGTCGGACACGTCCGTCTCCCTCGTCGCCGCCCCTCCGCAGGACGGGCAGGTCGTCCGGTGGAAGGAGGCGTCCTTCGCGAGCGGGGCGACCCCGTCGTCCCCCGGCCTGAACCGCTCCAGGTGCGGGAGCACGACGGGGAGGTCCTGCTCCGGGACCGGCACCGTCCCGCAGGCGTCGCAGTAGAGGACCGGGATCGGCGGACCCCAGTAGCGCTGGCGCGAGATGCACCAGTCGTGGAGCCGGTAGTTCACCTTCCGCTCGCCGAGCCCGCGCTCGTCGAGCCAGGCGACGATCCGTTCCCCGCCCTCCACGGCCGGCAGGCCGCTGAACTCGCCGCTGTTGATCAGCCGCTCCCCCTCCGCGTGCCCGACGAACGCCTCCTCGCCCAGCTCGAGCGCGACGGACGCGGGGCCGGCGGTCCCGGCCGTGACGTCGGCGGCTGCCACGACCGGCCGGATCTCGAGCCCGAACTTCCGGGCGAACTCGAAGTCGCGCTGGTCGTGGGCGGGCACGGCCATGATCGCGCCCGTCCCGTACTCCATCAGCACGTAGTCGGCGATCCAGACCGGGATCTCCTCGCCGGTCGCCGGATTGACGGCGTGGCCGCCCGTGAACACGCCCGTCTTCGTGCGCTCGTCCGCCTTCCGCCGCTCTACGAGGTCGATCGCGGCGGCGGCCGTGCGGTACGCCTCCACCTCGGCGCGCCGGTCGTCCGCCGTCAGCGCCTCGACCAGCGGATGCTCGGGGGCGAGGACCATGAAGGTCGCGCCGAACAGCGTGTCGGGCCGGGTCGTGAACACCTCGATCGGCCCCTCGGCCCCGCCCGCCAGCTCGAACCGGAGCTGCGCCCCATCGGAGCGGCCGATCCAGGACCAGAGCTATATTGCAAATGTTGCTTCCAATGACGTTTCCCACTGCAAGCATGCTTTTTCCTTTTAAGGAGGAAACAACACTGACAAAAATTTCG
>JAWOIN010000068.1:0-3211 GCA_046484665.1 Gemmatimonadota bacterium | reverse complement strand
GGTGCGCCGGGGATGCCGGCGGGACAGGGGAGCCGGCGGCCCGAGAGCCGGAGCCGTCGACCCGGATCGGGCCGCCCGCCCGGTACGCGTCGTACCGGCGCGGCGCCCACGGGATGGACGGGCGGGGCGGCGCCTCGTCGAGGTGGGACGGCGGGACGGCGGCGGGCGACGGCTCCGGCTCTCGGGCCGCCGGCTCCCCTGTCCCGCCGGCATCCCCGGCGCACCCCACCGCGAGCACGCACAGGGCGAACAGGAGCGGAAGCGGTCGGCGCACGCGCGGCCTCCACGACGAGACGTCCCGGGGCGACCTCCCGCACCCGCTCCGGCGGGAGCGCGGGTCGCGGTCGTGCCGAAGTTCCGGCGATCCGCGCCCGCCGTCAACGCTCGCGCCGCTCCGGCGGACCGGCGTCCTGTCCCGGGCCGCGCTCCCGGCCGTAGGTTGCGTGTCGTCCCGGCCACCCCGACACAGGCCGCGGCGACCCCGCCGAGACCACCGAGCGAGGAGGCACCCCGTGCTCAAGGAATTCCGCGAATTCGCCCTCAAGGGCAACATGCTGGACATGGCGGTGGGAATCGTGATCGGCGCCGCGTTCGGCACGATCATCAAGTCCCTCGTGGACGATGTCCTGATGCCGCCGCTCGGCCTGCTGCTGGGCGGCGTGGACTTCACGGAGAAGTTCGTCGTGCTGCGGGAAGGGGCCGCCTCCGGTCCCTACGCGACGCTCGAGGTGGCGCGGGCCGCGGGGGCCACCACCGTGAACTGGGGCCTGTTCGTCAACGCCCTCGTGGCCTTCCTGATCATCGCCCTCGTCCTGTTCTTCGTGATCCGCGGCTTCAACCGCATGCAGGAGGCGAGGAAGCGGGAGGAGGAGCAGGCGCCGCCGGCCGAGCCGCCGGTCGAGCAGAAGCTGCTGACCGAGATCCGGGACCTGCTGAAGGCGCGGGGCTGACCGAACGCCCGCGGGGGCCGGCACGACCGGCCCGGCCCCCGCATTTCGCCGACCGCTCTGCAAACTTGTGCCCCCACGGGGCCGCCGCCGCCCTCCCTCTCCCGACGTAACTCGCATCTTCTTGCCCTCTTGCGCGCCGTCCCGTTCGCGGGAACGCGAGTTGCTCTCATCGCTCGTCGGAGGACGCCTCCGGGACGGAGGCGGGCGTTCGAGCCGCAGAGGAGGAGCCGTCGTGTCGCGGCCGTGCACAGCCGGAGCCGGGGTCGTCGCCAGGCGCGTCTTCGTCGCGATCTCGGCGGGCGCGGCGGCGCTCGTCGCGCCCTCGGCCTCGTGGGCGCAGGCGCAGGCCCAGGCCCAGGCGCAGGCGATGGGCCCCCACGCCCCGGGGCCCCTGTACAAGAGCGACCTGATCCGGATCATGACCTCCGGGGGATACACGACCGACGAGGTCCGGCAGATCGTCCGGATCAGCTGCGTCGGCTTCGTCCCCAGCGAGAGGGACCGGCGGGACCTCGGGCGCTTCGGCGGAGGCGACGCGGTGCTTGCGGAGATCGATCGATGCCGCGCCGCCGGGGCGGCGGCGGGATACCGGAACGGCGTTCCCGTGGCGAGTCGGATCCCGGTCGGCGAGGAGGCGGCTCTCCGTCCGGCGGTCGTCCGCGTAGAGCATCTCGCGCTCGTCCCGGTGCCCGTGCCGGTGGACGTTCCGAGCCTCGCCGTGCCGCAGGCGACGGTCCTCGCCTCCCCCAGCCGCGTGCCCGGAGTCCGGGCGGACGCTCCTCCCCGGCTCCTGAACTGGGACGCGGTCACGCGGAGGATCCTGGCGGAGTACCGGCCCGACGTCCGTCATCCCGGCGAAGTCGTCCTCAGGATCCACGTGGACGCGGAAGGCCGGCCCGGCGAGGCGGCGGTGGAGCGCGCGACGGGCGACCCCGCCCTCGTGGAGGCCGCGAAGGCCGCCGTCCCCTTCATGCGGTTCGCGCCCGCCGAGAGCCGGGGCCGCCGGGTCGAGAGCTGGGCCTGGCTCCCGATCCGGTTCTCCGCCCGCTGATCGCACCGGCGCCACGATCGCCCGGACGGACCGTGCGCGCCGCCTGACCGCGCGCCGACCGGGACCGTGACACCCGGCGGCCCCTCCGTTACCATTCCCCACTCGGTGCGATCCCCGCACGCGTCCGACGCCGGGCGGCGTACCGGCCACGCCCGCATCCGCTTCGCGAGAGGGGGGAAAGCGGTGTACTGGCGGACCTACAACCGCACCGGCCGCGTCTACGCCGCCGAGTTCCGGGAGCCCTGCGTCGTCGCGACCTCGCAGGGGCCCGTCGAGGCCGCGCCCGGCGATTTCCTCGTCGTCGACGCCGACTGCTCTCAGGTCCGCCACTACACGCCCGGCGAGTTCGCCCTCTGCTTCAAGTCCGTCGATCACCCGGTCCCGATCCGCGCCCTGCCCGGGCTGTCCGGGGTCGTCGTCAGCTACGTCGCCGCGCCCGGTGAGCGACGGGCCGGGGAGACGTGCGCCCGCTGCGGCACGCGCCGGACGCGGCGCCGCTTCGAGGGAGCGGCGACCTGCACCGAGTGCGAGCTCTCGATCAAGGCGGAGCGGGAGGATCTCCTCACCTGTCGCAACGACGGGGCCCTGATGCGGAAGGAGGTGATCGAGGACGTGATCGTCGACCGCTGTCCCGACTGCGGCGGGGTGTGGTTCGACGGCGGCGAGCTCGAGGTCCTTGGGAACGTCCTCCGCCTCGCCGCCGACCAGGGGATGCCCTCGCGCGTCGCCTCCCGGCTCTTCCAGGCCCTCGTGCAGCGGCCGGTCGAGTAGCAGAGGACGGGGACGACCTGCGCCTTCGACCGCCACCACGACCCGGAGCCGATCCGTTGACCGTTTCAGAGCGCCGCCTGCTCGCGACCGGGGCCCTTCTCGCGGCCGCCTTCGCCCCCCGCCTCCCGGCCCAGGACGCGCGGCCCGTCGCGGACACCGTCCGGGCCGCGTCCGAGCCGCTCGAGGCCGCTCTCCCGGTCGACCCCTCGGTGCGGGTCGGGCGGCTGTCCAACGGCCTGCGCTACTACGTCCGGGAGAACGGCCGGCCCGAGCGCCGGGCGGAGCTCCGGCTCGCCGTCGACGCCGGGTCGGTGCTCGAGGACGAAGATCAGCGAGGGCTCGCCCACTTCGTCGAGCACATGGCCTTCAACGGCACGCGGAGCTTCGAGAAGCAGGAGCTGGTCGACTACCTCGAGCGCGTCGGGATGCGGTTCGGGCC